>JAPSJT010000214.1 GCA_031178045.1 Agromyces sp. | reverse complement strand
CCGAACGACCTCGGCGTCGCCGGCGCCCTCTCGGTGATCGTGCTGCTCGCGCTCGTCGTCATCAACATCGCGCAGATCCGCGCGTTCAACCGGAAGGCGGAGGACTGATGAGCGTCACCGACACGCGCCGCTCGTCGAGCGAACCGGCGACGGATGCCCCGAGCACGATCGCGCTCGTCGCACCCACGCACCGCGGCTCGCGGCGGCGCAACCCGCCCACGTCCTTCGCCGGCATCGCCATGCGCACCCCGTTCTGGGTGCTCACCGGCGGGCTCGCGTTGATCTTCCTCTACCCGCTCATCTGGACCGCGATCTCGTCGGTCTCGCCCCTCGCGGGCACGAACCAGGTCGACGGCTGGGGCTTCGGCAACTACGTCACGCTCGCGAACTACCAGGCGGGAGTGTGGGTCTACCTCTTCAACTCGCTCTTCGTGTCGCTGCTGACCGTGGCGCTCACGCTCGGGATCTCGCTCCTCGGCGGCTACGCGTTCGCCCGGTTCCAGTTCCCGGGCAAGGACCTGCTGTTCCTCTCGACGCTCGCGATCCTCATGGTGCCGTATGCCACCCTGCTGATCCCGCTGTACGTGCTGCTGAACCTCGTCGGGCTCTCGAACTCACTCGTCGGCGTCGCGCTCGTACTCACCATGTTCCAGCTGCCGTTCTCGATGTTCATGATGCGCATCTCGTTCGAGTCGATCCCGCGCGAGATGGACGAGGCGGCGATGGTCGACGGCTGCTCCTCCTGGTCGGCGCTCTGGCGGGTGCTCGTGCCGGCGGTGAAGCCGGGCCTCATCACCGTGGGCCTCTTCGCCTTCCTCGCCGCCTGGAACGACTTCATGGCGCCCCTCATCCTCATCAACGATTCGAACCGGATGACGCTGCCGCTCGCGATCTCGAACCTGCGCGGGCAGGTGCAGGGCGTCGTCGACTACGGCGCGACGGAGGCGGGCGTCGTCGTGCTCGCGCTGCCGTGCATCCTCCTCTTCCTGATCCTCCAACGTCACTACGTGCGCGGCTTCATGTCGGGCGCCTTCAAGGGATGACCATGACCCTCATCGAACCCACGACCACCGTCCGTTCCGTGCCCGTCGCGCCGACCAGCGGGGCGCTGCATCCGCTCGGCATCGACGAGGTCGCCATCACGGGCGGCGTGTGGGCCCGTCGACAGGACGTCAACGGCCGCAACACGCTCGACCACATCGAGGGATGGCTCGAACGCGAGGGCTGGCTCGGCAACTTCGACCGCGCCGCGGCCGGCACGCTGCCCGAGGGCCGCCGCGGCCGCGAGTTCTCCGACTCCGAGGTGTACAAGTACCTCGAGGCGGTCGCGTGGGAGATCGCACGCCGTGGCGGCGACGACGAGCTCGAGGCGCGATTCCGCTCGATCGTCTCGCGCGTCGCCGCAGCCCAGGAACCCGACGGCTACCTCAACACCCGCTTCGGACGCCCCGGGCAGGAGCCGCGCTGGTCGAACCTCGAGTGGGGTCACGAGCTCTACTGCCTCGGCCACCTGTTCCAGGCGGCGGTGGCGCGAGTGCGCACTCGGCCGGGCGCCGACGACGGGCTCGTCGAGATCGCGCGCCGCGCGGCCGACCTCGTCTGCGAGGTGTTCGGCGAAGGCGGCGACGAACGCATCTGCGGCCACGCCGAGGTCGAGGTGGGACTCGTCGAGCTCGGCCGCGCGCTCGGCGAGCCGCGCTACCTGGAGCAGGCACGCCTCTTCGTCGAGCGCCACGGCGCCGGCACCCTCGCCGAGCACGAGTGGGGCCGCTCGTACTACCAGGACGACGTCTCGGTGCGCGAGACCACCGCGCTGCACGGTCACGCGGTGCGGGCCAACTACCTCGCCTCGGGGGCGGCGGACGTCGCGCTCGACACGGGCGACGAGGAGCTGCTCGGCTCCCTCGAGCGGCAGTGGGCGACGACGGTCGAGCGCCGCACGTACGTCACCGGCGGGCAGGGGTCGCACCACCAGGACGAAGCGTTCGGCGAGGACTGGGAGCTGCCCGCCGACCGCGCCTACTCCGAGACCTGCGCGGGTGTGTCATCCGTCATGTTCAGCTGGCGGCTGCTGCTCGCCCGCGGCGACGTGCGGTACGCCGACCTCATCGAGCGCACCCTGTTCAACGTCATCGAGACCTCGCCGAGTGCCGAGGGCACCTCGTTCTACTACGCGAACACCCTGCACCAGCGCGTGCCCGGCGCCGAGGCCGACGCCGACACCATCTCGCCGCGCGCGCACTCCTCGCTCCGCGCCCCGTGGTTCGAGGTTTCGTGCTGCCCGCCCAACACGGCCCGCACCTTCGCGAGCCTCGCCGCGTATCTCGCGACGACGGATGCCGCGGGCCTCCAGCTGCACCAGTACGCGCCGGGCACGATCCGCACGCGACTCGGCGACGGCCGCGAGGTCGCCCTCGCCGTCGAGACCGAGTACCCCGTCGCCGGAGCCGTGCGCGTGCGCGTCGAGTCCGCGGCATCCGGCCCGTGGACGCTGTCGCTGCGCGTGCCGTCGTGGGCGACCGGGGCGCGGCTCACGGTGCGTCCCGTCGCCGGCGAGACCGAGACGGCGGATGCCGCGCCCGGCGTGGCCTCGGTCACGCGCGAGTTCGCGGCGGGCGACGAGCTCGTGCTCGAGCTGCCGATGGCGCCGCGCTTCACGCGCCCCGACCCGCGTGTGGATGCGGTGCGCGGCTGCGTCGCCGTGGAGCGCGGTCCCGAAGTCTTCGCACTCGAATCGGTGGATCTCGTCGGCACGGCGCTCGAGACATCCGACTTCGCCGACCTGCGCATCGACGACACCGTGTCGCCGCGCGAGAACGGCGGACGCCTCGTGGTCGCGCTGCGCGACCGGCTCACCGGCGCCTCGGCCGAGGTGCCGCTCGTGCGGTACCACGAGTGGGCCGAGCGCGGGCCGTCGCAGATGCGCGTGTGGATCCCCGTGGTCGGGGCCTAGAACGGGGACGGGCGGCGAGACGGGGTGGCCGTCAGCCGCCCGCCTGTGCGGCGCGGTTGCGTTCGACCTCGGCCATGTTCTGCTCGGCCCAGATCTTCATCTGCGAGAAGATCGGGAGCATGCTCTCGCCGAGCGGGCTGAGCGAGTACTCGACGTGCGCCGGGTACACCTGCTTCACCTCACGCACGATGATGCCGTCGCGCTCGAGCGACCGCAGCGTCTCGGTGATCATCTTCTGACTCGCGCCCGGGATGCGCCGGCGCAGCTCCGAGTGCCGCAGCGGCCCGTCGTTGAGCTGATAGAGCACGAGCGTCGTCCACTTCGTCGAGAACATGTCCAGCAGCTGACGGGCCGGGCACTCGGCGAGGTAGGCGGCGTACGTGTCTTGTGCCATCTGCCGGCGCTCCTCGAACGTGAGGGTCACGGGTCGGTCTCCTTGTCGGCGTCGAACGGGTCGGTGGGCACCGACGGGTGGCCAGGGCACTTCACAGTGCCTGCTGTTGCTGCCGCACCACCGGTGTGAGTATCGGAACCGCTCACCGCCGCAGGCCATTCCCGCAGCGGTGGGGCGATCGAGATCACCGGAAGGATGCCATGACCCACCTGCTGCACATCAACGCCTCGGCCCGCGGCGACGCGAGCCGTTCGCTCGAGCTCGCCGAGCGATTCATCCGCGAGCTGTCATCGGATGCCGCTGCGCTCACCGTCGACCGTCTCGACGTGTTCGATGGCTCGCTGCCGGCGTTCGGCACGGTCGCCGCCGGCGCGAAGATGGCGGTGTTCTCGGGCCGCGAGCAGAGCGCGGAGGAGCAGCGGGCGTGGGAGGACGCCCGCGCGGTGTTCGAGCGCTTCGACGCCGCGGACGTCTACGTGTTCAACGTGCCGTTCTGGAACGCGGGCGTGCCGTACCCGTTGAAGCAGCTCGTCGACATCATCACGCAGCCGGGCTGGGCGTTCTCGTTCGATCCCGCGTCGGGCTATCGGGGCCTCCTCGA
>JAPSJT010000213.1 GCA_031178045.1 Agromyces sp. | reverse complement strand
GGCAGCCACGAGTGGGAGAACCGGTTCGAGAACCGCGTCTGGACCTACTCCCTCGACGACGTCTGGTCGGGGCTGCAGGCGGCCTACGCCGACCTCGTCGCCGACGTGCAGCGACGCTACGGCGTGCAGCCCCGAACCTTCGGCGCGATCGGGGTGTCCGCGATGATGCACGGCTACCTCGCCTTCGACGCCGACGGCGAGCTGCTCGTGCCGTTCCGCACATGGCGGAACACCTCGACTGGGCCTGCCGCGGCTGAACTGAGCGAGCAGTTCGGTGTCAACATCCCGCTGCGCTGGTCGATCGCCCACCTGCACCAGGCGATCCTCGACGACGAGCCGCACGTGCCGCAGCTCGCGTTCTTCACGACGCTCGCGGGCTACGTGCACTGGCGGCTCACCGGTCGGAAGGTCATCGGCGTGGGCGACGCGTCGGGCATGTTCCCGATCGACTCCGCCACGGGCGGCTACGACGCACGCCTCATCGAGACCTACGACCGGCTCGTCGCCGATCGTGCGCCCGCGGTGCGAATCGCCGAGCTGCTGCCCGAGGTGCTGCCCGCCGGTCGCGAGGCCGGCGTGCTGACCGCCGACGGCGCCGCACTGCTCGATCCGTCTGGCGGCCTGCAGCCCGGCGCCCCGCTCTGCCCTCCCGAGGGCGACGCCGGCACCGGCATGGTCGCGACGAACTCCGTCGCCCCGCGCACCGGCAACGTCAGCGCGGGCACGAGCATCTTCGCGATGGTCGTGCTCGAGCGGCCGCTGTCGCACGCGCACCACGAGCTCGACCTCGTCACGACGCCGGCGGGTGACCCGGTCGCGATGGTGCACTGCAACAACGGGGCGAGCGAGCTCGCCGCGTGGGCCGGCCTCTTCTCGCGATTCAGCGCCGTCGCGGGCGTGCCGATCGACAGCGACGCCGTGTTCGAGGCCCTCTTCCGCGAGGCGCTCGAGGGCGAGGCCGACGCGGGCGGACTCGTCGCGTACAACTACCTCGCCGGCGAGCCGATCACGGGACTCGACGAGGGCCGGCCCCTCTTCGTCCGCACTCCCGAGAGCGCGTTCACGCTCGCGAACTTCATGCGCGCCCAGCTCTACGGCGTGTACGGCACGCTCGCGCTCGGCATGCGAGTGCTCGCCGGCGAGGGCGTCGAGCTCGACCGCATGTACGCGCATGGCGGCATCTTCCGCACGGCCGGCGTCGCCCAGCGCTTCCTCGCCGGCGCCCTCGACGCGCCCGTCGCGGTCGGCGAGACGGCCTCCGAGGGCGGTGCGTGGGGCATCGCCGTGCTCGCGTCGTACCTGTCGGCCTCCGCGGAGACCGACCTCGGCACGTACCTGAACGAGCGCGTCTTCGCGGATGCCGCCTTCGACACCGTCGATCCCGTCGCCGACGACGTCGCCGGCTTCTCGGCCTTCCTCGACCGCTATCGCGCCGGACTCGCCGCCGAGGCATCCGCCGTCGACGCCCTCTGACCGAGCGCCTCGAGCGCGCCACCGATTCATCGAACCACCGCACAGGAGACACCCATGACCCGCACCCCGCTCACCACCTCGCTCGACCAGTACGAGGTCTGGTTCCTCACCGGCAGCCAGAACCTCTACGGCGAGGAGACGCTGCGCCAGGTCGCGGCGCAATCGCAGGAGATCGTCGCCGCACTCGACGCCGCCGGCGACGTGCCCGTGAAGCTCGTCTGGCAGCCCGTGCTGAAGGACTCCGAGTCCATCCGCCGCGCCGCGCTCGACGCCAACGCCGCCGACAACGTCATCGGGGTCGTCGCGTGGATGCACACGTTCAGCCCCGCGAAGATGTGGATCGCCGGCCTCGACGCGCTGCAGAAGCCGCTTGCGCACCTGCACACGCAGGCGAACGTCGAGCTGCCGTGGGGCGAGATCGACTTCGACTTCATGAACCTCAACCAGGCAGCGCACGGCGACCGCGAGTTCGGGTACATCCAGACCCGTCTCGGCGTGCCGCGCAAGACGATCGTCGGCCACGCGAGCGACCCGCGCGTGCAGCAGGAGCTCGGCACGTGGCAGCGCGCCGCGGCGGGCCTCGCGGCTTCGCGCAGCCTCAAGCTCGCCCGCTTCGGCGACAACATGCGCTACGTCGCCGTCACCGAGGGTGACAAGACCGAGGCCGAGCTGCGTTTCGGCGTGCAGGTCAACACGTGGGGCGTGAACGAGCTCGCCGACGCCGTGCACGCGGCATCCGACGCCGAGATCGACCTGCTCGTGACCGAGTACGAGGACCTCTACGACGTCGTGCCCGAGCTTCGCCGCGGCGGCGACCGCCACGACTCGCTGCGCTACGGCGCCGCGATCGAGCTGGGCCTGCGCTCGTTCCTCGAGGAGGGCGGCTTCGGCGCCTTCACGACCTCGTTCGAAGACCTCGGCGCGCTGCGCCAGCTGCCCGGCCTCGCCGTGCAGCGCCTCATGGCCGAGGGCTACGGGTTCGGCGCCGAGGGCGACTGGAAGACGGCCGTGCTCGTGCGCATCGCCAACGTGATGGGCGCCGGCCTCCCCGGCGGCGCGAGCCTCATGGAGGACTACACCTACGACATGACGCCCGGCGACGAGCTCATCCTCGGCGCGCACATGCTCGAGGTCTCGCCCTCGCTCACGACGTCGAAGCCGACCCTCGAGATCCACCCGCTCGGCATCGGCGGCAAGGAGGACCCGGTTCGCCTCGTCTTCACGGCCGACTCGGGCCCTGCGGTCGTCGTCGCGATGAGCGACATGCGCGACCGGTTCCGGCTCACGGCGAACGTCGTCGAGAATGTCGCCCCGCGGCATCCGCTGCCGAACCTGCCCGTCGGACACGCCGTGTGGAAGCCGGCGCCCGACTTCGCGACGAGCGCCGCGGCCTGGCTCACGGCAGGCGCCGCACATCACACGGTCATGTCGACCGCGGTCGGGGTCGACGTCTTCCGCGACTTCGCCGAGATGGCGAAGGTCGAGCTGCTCGTGATCGACGACGACACCACCCTGACCGGTTTCCAGCACGAGGTGCGCTGGAACCAGGCCTACTACCGTCTCGCGCAGGGGCTCTGATCGGAGCCGGCATGAGCCAAGCGGATGCCGCGGACCGGCCCGCCGAGCAGACGGAGGAGGCCGGGCCGGCCGAGCCGGCCGGGCCGGTGGCATCGGGCGGGCAGGCCGCGGCATCCGGCGTGCCGACGATGTTCGACGTCGCCCGGCGCGCGGGGGTGTCGCACCAGACGGTCTCGCGCGTGCTCAACGACCTGACCGGTGTCGCCGCGTCGACGAAGCTCCGGGTCGAGCAGGCCATCGCCGAGCTCTCGTACACGCCGTCGCCGGCGGCCCGCGCGATGGCCAAGCGACGATCGGGCTCGATCGGGCTGATCCAGGCGGGCCGACCCGACTACGGCCCGTCGAACGCGGCGCTCGGCTTCAACGAGGCCGCCCACGAGGCGGGTTACACCGTCACGCAGGCGAGCATGCGCTCGCTCGACCCCGAGGTGCTGCGCCAGGCCGTGCACCGGCTCGCACTGCAACGGGTCGAGGCGATCGTGCTCATCTCGGGCGAGCGGGAGGGCGTCGGGGTGCTCACCGGCATCGACGCCGGAGTGCCGCTCGTCGTCGTCGCATCCGAGGCGACGCCCGGCCTGCATCGCGTCTCGATGGACCAGTACGCCGGCGCCCGCCTGGCCACCGAGCACCTCATCGGGCTCGGCCACCGCGAGATCCGGCACGTCACCGGACCTGCCGATTCGATGGATGCCGCCGAGCGGCGTCGCGGGTGGAGCGACGCGATGCGCGAGCACGGGCTCGAGGTGCACGAGCCGATCGTCGGCGACTGGCTCGCGGCATCCGGGCACGCCGCCGGACGCGCCCTGCTCGCCGAGGGTGCGGCGACCGCGGTGTTCGTCGGCAACGACCAGATGTCGCTCGGCCTCGTGCACGCGGCGCACGAGGCCGGAGTCCGCGTGCCCGAGGA
>JAPSJT010000049.1 GCA_031178045.1 Agromyces sp. | reverse complement strand
TCGTCACGCACATCGTCGTTCGGCCCGAGCACCTCGACCTCGTCAATGGTTCCGGTGTCGTCGTCGTCGAGCTCTCCTATGACGCCGACGGAGCGGCCTTCGCCGAGGCGATGGAGTCGGTGCTCGGCGGTCCGCCCGACGTGGAGGAACGCCCCGGCGGTCACGAGTGGTGGCCGTCGACCCGCTACACCTGGCCGGGGGTGGCGCTCAGCGACGACCACGAGCGCGAGGGCATCACCTCCGACATGAACGTGAACATCACCTTCACGCACCCCGTGGTGGGTGACGGCATCACCGTCTCCACCATCCAGGGTTTTCGCCCGGGCGACGACCTCCGCTCGTTCGCCGGGGAGATCGGCGAGGACTGGCAGGAGGGCGGGTACGTGCACTTCCCCGCGGAGACCGGCGCCGACATCGGTCCGCGGGGCTACGACGAGTGGAGCGGTGAGTACTGGGAGTACGCGAACGCCAACGCCGTCTCGGTGATCGATTGGGGTGCACGCGGCGACCCATCGATCACGAGCGTCATCTTCGCACCGTGGAATTTCGGCATCGGCCACGTCTAGGCCGCCCGGCGCGCCGCACGCGGCGCGCTCGGTCGAGCGGTCGACCGGTCAGGCGTCGGCGATGGAGAGCAGCAGGTGGCCGCTCGAGACCGTCGCGCCCGCCTCGGCGTTGACGAGGCCGACGATGCCGTCTTTGTGAGCCACGATGGGCTGCTCCATCTTCATCGCCTCGAGCACGAGCACGAGGTCGCCCTTGACGACCTTGTCGCCCTGCGCGACCGCCACCTTCACGACCGTCGCCTGCATCGGCGCCTTGACCGCATCTCCGGTCGCGGTGTCGATCGAGTGCGTGCCCGTGCGGCGGCGCGGGGGAGGACCGGCGGTCGCAGCCGACGAAGCGGAGCCGCCCTTGAGCAGACGCTTCGGCAGGCTCACCTCGATGCGCCGGCCGGCGACCTCGACGACCACGTCGGTCCGCGCAGCCGGACCGGCCGACTCCGTGAGCTCGCCCGACCACGGTTCGAGCCGGTTGTCGTACTCGGTCTCGATCCAGCGGGTGTAGATCGAGAACGGCTCGTCACCGTCGGGGGCGAAAGCAGGGTTGCGCACGATGTCGCGGTGGAAGGGAAGGACCGTGGGCAAGCCCGCGATCTCGAACTCGTCGAGGGCGCGTCGTGCACGCTCGAGCGCGTCCTTCCTGGTGGCGCCGGTCACGATGAGCTTCGCCAGCAACGAGTCGAAGGCACCCGAGATCTCGTCGCCGCTCGTGACGCCGGAGTCGATGCGGATTCCGGGGCCGCCCGGGAAACGCAGCTGATGAACCGGGCCGGGCGCCGGCAGGAAGTTGCGACCGGGGTCCTCGCCGTTGATGCGGAACTCGATCGAGTGGCCGGTCGTCACGGGGTCGTCGTAGTCCAGTACGCCGCCCTCGGCGATGCGGAACTGCTCGCGCACGAGGTCGAGGCCCGTGACCTCCTCGGAGACGGGGTGCTCCACCTGGAGGCGCGTGTTCACCTCGAGGAACGAGACGGTGCCGTCCTGGCCGACCAGGAACTCGCAGGTGCCGGCGCCGACGTAGCCGACCTCCTTGAGGATCGCCTTCGATGACTCGTACAGTGCGCGATTCTGCTCCTCGGTGAGGAAGGGCGCCGGCGCCTCCTCGACGAGCTTCTGGTGGCGGCGCTGCAGCGAGCAGTCGCGCGTCGACACGACGACGACGTTGCCGTGCGCGTCGGCGAGGCACTGCGTCTCGACGTGCCGGGGCTTGTCGAGGTACTTCTCGACGAAGCACTCGCCGCGGCCGAACGCGGCGACCGCTTCCCGGGTCGCCGAGTCGAAGAGCTCGGGCACCTCCTCGCGGGTACGTGCGACTTTGAGGCCGCGTCCGCCGCCGCCGAAGGCGGCCTTGATCGCCACGGGAAGGCCGTGCACGTCGACGAAGTCGAGCACCTCGGAGGCATCCGACACCGGATTCAGCGTGCCCGGCGCGAGCGGCGCGCCCACCTTCTCGGCCACGTGCCTCGCGGAGACCTTGTCGCCGAGCCGCTCGATCGCCTCGGGCGACGGGCCGATCCAGATGAGGCCGGCGTCGATCACCGCACGGGCGAAGTCGGGGTTCTCGGCGAGGAAGCCGTAGCCCGGGTGCACGGCGTCGGCGCCGGATCGGCGGGCCACGGAGAGGAGCTTGTCGATCACGAGGTAGGTCTCGGCGCTCGTCGTGCCGTCGAGGGCGTACGCCTCATCGGCGAGCTTCGCGTGCCGCGCGTCGCGGTCCTGGTCGGCGTACACGGCGACCGAGCCGATTCCGGCGTCGCGAGCGGCGCGGATGACGCGGACGGCGATCTCTCCACGGTTGGCGATGAGGACCTTGGTGATGCGCGGCATAATCCCCAAGCCTATTGGGCTGCGAGAAGAGCCCTTTGGGTCGCTTCCACAAAAAAGGCCCGAGGCCCTTGCGGGCACCGACAATGGCCCGCGTTCGTTCCCGACGCGCCCGGCGGCGTTCAGCCGCGGTTCCAGAGCGACGGCCAGTCCACGCCGAGCTCGCGCACGAGATCGCGGAGCGTCGAGAGCGAGAGTCCGACGACGGTCGACGGATCGCCCTCGACGCGCCGGATGAACGGTCCGCCCAGGCTGTCGATCGTGAAGGCCCCCGCGACGAGGAGGGGCTCGCCGGTGGCGATGTACGCGTCGATCTCGCGCTCGTCGAGCGCCGCGAAGCGCACCGTCGCGACATCCGCCCGCCCGACCGCACCCCGCACCCGGCCGTCTCGATGGTCGATCAGCCAGTGCCCGGACCAGAGGTCGCCGTGGCCGCCGTTCTGGGCGAGCCAACGCGCCTTCGCGACGTCGGGGCGGTGCGGCTTGCCATGGATCCGCCCACCCGTCAGGAACGCCGAGTCGCCGCCGAGGACGAGGCCGTCGATCGGCTCGCCGTCGACCTGTCGGCCGACGACCGCCTCGGCCTTCGCTCGAGCGAGCAATTGGACCATCTCGGATGCCTCGAGCGGGCCCGACGCCGCTTCCGTCGCCGCCACGAGCGCCTCCTCGTCGACGCCCGGCGAGATCGCGATCGGCTCGATACCCGCCGCCCGGAGCGTCTGGAGGCGAGCGGGGGACGTGGATGCGAGGTAGAGGCGCATCCCACCATCCTGCCGTGACCCGCGCCCGGTGTGGAATGCTCGAAGCATGGCCCAGAACCGTCGACCGCGCCGGAAGGCCGCCGGCCCGGCGCGCCCGCGGCCGGTGCCTCCTGCTGCCGACGACGGACCGGTGATCGAGCTCGAGGTCGAACGCGTCGCGCACGGCGGCGTCTTCGTCGCGCACCACGAGGGCCGGGTCGTCTTCGTGTCCGACGCGATCCCCGGCGAACGCGTGGCCGCGCGGGTGAGCGACCGGCGCCGTGATCGGTTCTGGCGAGCCGAGACGGTCGACGTGCTCGAACCCTCACCCGACCGGCAGCCGCACGTGTGGCCGGAGGCATCCGTCGACCGCTCGCCCGAACGACGAGCGGGCGGTGCCGAGTTCGGCCACATCGCGGCGCAGCGCCAGCGCGAGCTGAAGGCCGACGTGCTCCGCGACGCCCTCTCCCGCATGGGCGGCGTCGATCGCGAGGTCGCGGTGCGTGCGGTCGATGCGGAGTCGGCCCCGGGCGTCGACCCCTCCGGCACCGGGTGGCGTACGCGCCTGCGGCTGCAGGTCGCGCCCGACGGCACCGTGGGGCCGTATGCCGCACGCAGCCACACGGTCGTCGCCGTGTCATCCGTGCCGCTCGCGGTCCGGCCGCTCGCCGAACTGGCTCCGCTCGGCGAACGATTCCCGGGCGCTCGCGCCATCGACCTCGTCGCACCGAGCGTCGGTGAGCCTGAGCTCGTCGTCGTGACCGGCGACCGGACGCCGCAGGCCGCCCGTCCGGCCATCGAGGAGCGCGTCGGCGACCGCACGTTCCGGCTCGACCGCGACGGCTTCTGGCAAGTGCACCGCGGCGCCGCGGCGACGCTCACGCGGGCGGTGCAGGACCTCGTCGACGCCGACCGGTTCGATCCGACGGCAGCGAATCTCGACCTCTACGGCGGGGTGGGCCTGCTCGCCGCAGCGATCGGGGACCGCTTCGGCGACGCCGTACGCATCACGAGCGTGGAGTCCGATGCGCGCGCCACCGAGCACGCCGGCGCGAACCTCGCCGACTGGGTCGGCGCACGGGCGGTCACCGCGCGCGTCGACGCGTTCCTCAGCCGGCTCGCCGGCACCGCGGGCGCCGGCGAACGCGGCCGGCTTCGAGACGCCACGGTCGTGCTCGACCCGCCTCGCTCCGGCGCCGGTCGAGAGGTCGTCGACGCGCTCGCCGAGCTCCGTCCGCGGCAGCTCCTGTACGTCGCCTGCGACCCGGTGGCGCTGGCGCGCGACGTGGGGCTCCTCCGCGAGCGCGGTTACGAGCTCGAGGACGTCGTCGCCTTCGACCTGTTCCCGAACACGCATCACATCGAGGCGGTCGCGAGACTGGGCGCTATCGTGTGACTGACGGGCGGAAGGGGGACAGGTGTCGGGTGGAAGCGGGTCGCGGGCCGCAGCGAGGGTCGCGATCGTCGACGACCATGAGGCCGTGCGGCTCGGGTTGCGCGCCGCCTGCGAGCACGCGGGCTACCGCGTCGTCGCCGAGACCGCGAACGTTCCCGACCTCATCGCCAGACTCGACGGATCCCGCTGCGACGTGGTGGTGCTCGACCTCTCGCTCGGCGACGGCTCGTCGGTGACCGACAACGTCCGTTCGGTGCTCGACACCGGCAGCGCCGTGCTCGTGCACAGCATCGCCGACCGGGTCGCGGCGGTGCGCGAGGCGCTCGCCGCCGGCGCCGCGGGCGTCATCCCGAAGGCGTCGCCGATGGCCGCGGTCATCGGCGCCATCGCGACCGTCGCCAAAGGCGAGGTGCTGAACAACGTCGAGTGGGCGAGCGCCATCGAGGCCGACCGGGACTTCGCGAAGGCGCAGCTCGGGCGGAGGGAGCGCGACGTGCTGCACCTGTACGCGTCCGGACTGCCGCTGAAGCTCGTCGCGCTGCAACTCGGGATCGCGCACTCGACCGCGCGCGAGTACCTCGACCGCATCCGCGCGAAGTACGTGGAGGTGGGCCGGCCCGCTCCCACGAAGGTCGATCTGCTGCGACGAGCCGTGGAAGACGGCATCCTGCCCGGTCTCGACGGCGAAGCCGGGGATGCCCGCCGCTGAATGGCGGGTCGCGCGACTCGCGACGCGCCGACGGGCGGCCGTCACGCGGGCGCAGGTCGAGACCGTCGCCGGCCGCGCCGTCGGGCTCTTCGGGCTCGTGTTCGGCGCGCAGACCCTGCCGCTCGCGCTCTCCCAGGCCCCCGCGCTCGTGCCCGGCGCCGGGGCCGCGCTCATGGCGCTGCTCTACGGCTCGCTGGTCGCCCTCGCGGCTGCGAGCGTCGCGAAGGTCGCGGTGCGCGGAACGGCCGCGTGCGTGGCCCTGCTCTACGCGGCCGCGCTCGTGGCGTGGCCCTTCCTCGTCACCGAGCCCGAGCTGCTGCGCGGTGACGCGCCATGGCTGTACTACCTCTGCACCGTCGCCACCACCGCCGCGGTCGTCGCCACCAGTGCACCGGTCGCGACCGCGTACACGATCATCGTCCCCGCCGTCTACGGCATCGTCCGACTACTGCCGGCCGGGGGTGGGGCTCTGCCGCTCCTCGCGGTCCTCGATGCGATGTACGCGGTCATCCTCGGCGTCGTGGCGCTCATCATCATCACCATGCTCCGGCAGGCCGCCGAGGCGGTCGACGGCGCCCAGGAGGGCGCGCTCCAGCGATACGACGTCGCCGCCCGCCAGCACGCCACCGAGAGCGAGCGGGTGAAGATCGACGCACTCGTGCACGACAGCGTGCTCACGACCCTGCTCTCCGCGGCGGCCGCGGAGTCGCCCGAGGAGCAGGCGCTCGCCGCGCGCATGGCGAGAGACGCGATCCAGCGGCTCGACGAGGCGGGTGCGAGCGGTCCGCGGTCGCTCGACCGAGTCGGCCTCCCGGTGCTCGTGCGGCGACTGCGCGCGGCGCTCACGACGTTCTCGGCGCCGTTCACCGTGCGGGTCGTGAACGCGGGCGGCGTCGAGCTTCCGGTCGAGGCCGTCGAAGCGCTCTACAGTGCCGCGGTGCAGGCGATGGTGAACAGCATGCAGCACGCCGACGAGCCCGGTCGCACCACTCGGCGCGAGCTCCGGATCCGCGGCGTCCGAGCCGGCGGCTGCGTCATCGAGATCGCCGACAACGGCCGCGGCTTCGATCGCGATCGCGTCCCCGTCGAGCGCCTCGGGCTCAGGGTGTCGATCGAGGAGCGGATGACGAACGCCGGCGGCGCGGCGCTCATCGAGACCCGGCCCGGTCACGGTACGACGGTCTCCATCGCCTGGCCGGCCGGGGCGACGGGTGACGACGCATGATCGTCGTCCCACGCTGGCTGCTCCTCGTGCTCGGAGCGTTGTTCTCGGCATATCACGTCGTGCTCGGGGTGTACTCGATCGACATCCCCGCATCGCCCTGGCCGACGATCGCGGCCCTGCTGCTGTACTCGGCGGCCACGGCGGCGAGCCTCTGGCCGTCCGGCCAGGCACGGATGCCCGACTGGCTCGCCGCGTTCGACCTCGCCGTGAGCATCGTGCTGCCGCTGCTCGTGACGAGCCAGCTGGACCCGCGTGGCGACAACGGCTACGCCACCTGGTACGTCGCGGCCGTGGGCACGCTGATGACGATCGCGGCCGCGCGCCGCCAGCTCGCGGTGGCCTGGGTCGGCGTCATCGCGCTCGCCATGCAGTCGGTGATCTGGGCCGGCCCCCTCTCGCTCGGCGCGCTCGGCGTGATCGGCAGCATCGTGTGGGTGGCCATCGCGCACATGCTGACGAGCGCGCTCACGACCGCCGCGCGAGAGACGCGACGCTATGCGCAGGCCGAGCGGGAGGCCGCGGCCTGGCAGGCTGCGCAGGACGCCCACCTCTTCGAGGGCCGGATGCGCCTCGCGCAGACGAATCGCATCGCGGCCCCCATGCTGCGTCGCATCGCCGACCGGGACGGCGCGCTCAGCGAGGCGCAGCGACGCGAATGCCGCATGCTCGAGGCGGCGATCCGAGACGAGATCCGTGGTCGCATGCTGCTCACGGATGTCGTCCGAAGTGAGGTGCAACGTGCGCGCGAGCGGGGGACAGTCGTGACCCTGCTCGACGAGGGCGGAATCGACGACCTCGACGAGGCCGCGCGCGACCGAGTGCTCTCCCGACTCGCCGAGGCGGTGTCGGGATCGCAGGCGGATCGGATCATCGCGCGCACCGCTGCGGAAGGCAGTGCCGTCGCCGTCACGGTCGTGGGGCTCAGGGAGCCCGATGCCGAGTCCCCGGCCCAGGACACCGATGATCTGGAAGTCGAGTTCTGGCTCGAGATCCCACGGGAATGAAAGTGGGGGGCCGATCAGAGATCGACCCCCCATCAAGCCCGAGACACGGCGACAACCCGAATATCGCCCTGACTCGCCCCAATAGTCACCGGTTACCCGACCGGTGACGATGGCGACTCCAGTGGAGCCTGCAGAACTATCATGCAGGCTCGGTCCGAAATCACAAAGTCAGCATTTCGGGGGACAGTCGTGTCGCCACTCGGGGGACACCGGGTCAGCGCAGCGACCGGGCCCATTCTCCGGGTCCGACCGAGATCGGTGCGCGCAGCACGGGAGCACTTCGCACCCATGCGCTGCGCCCGGGCTCTGCGATGCGAGTCGGCGCCGGGCCCTCGTCGAGCACGGCGAGCAGCACCGCCGTGACGGCGGCGGTCTCCTCGTCGCTCACGTTCCGAGTGATGAATCGGATGGCGGCGGCGCGCTCGTCGGCGGGCGCTGCGGCATCCCGAGCGGCACTGCGGGTGGAGTCGTCGACCATGGTGCTCCCTACAGGGGGATGTTCCCGTGCTTCTTCGCCGGCAGGCTCGCGCGCTTCGTCCGGAGGGCCCGCAACGCCTTCACGACGGCGACGCGGGTGGCCGCCGGCTCGATCACCCCGTCGAGTTCGCCGCGCTCGGCCGCGAGGAACGGCGATGCGACGTTGTAGGTGTACTCGTTCGCGAGCTTCGTGCGCACGGCGGCCACATCCTCGCCGGCCTCTTCGGCGCGCTTGATCTCGCCCCGGTAGAGGATGTTCACGGCTCCCTGCCCGCCCATCACCGCGATCTCCGCGGTGGGCCAGGCGAGGTTGATGTCGGCACCCAGCTGCTTCGAGCCCATGACGATGTACGCGCCGCCGTAGGCCTTGCGCGTGATCACGGTGACGAGGGGCACGGTCGCCTCGGCGTAGGCGTAGAGGAGCTTCGCGCCGCGGCGGATGACGCCCGTCCACTCCTGGTCGGTGCCGGGCAGGTAGCCCGGCACGTCGACGAGCGTGAGGATCGGGATCGAGAAGGCGTCGCAGAACCGCACGAAGCGCGAGGCCTTCTCACCGGCGGCGATGTTCAGCGTGCCCGCCATCTGGCTCGGCTGGTTCGCGATGATGCCCACGGAGCGGCCCTCGATACGTGCGAACCCGACGACGATGTTCGGGGCGAACAGCGGCTGCACCTCGAGGAAGTCGCCGTGGTCGACGATGCCCTCGATGACCGTGTGCATGTCGTAGGGCTGGTTCGGCGAGTCGGGGATGATCGTGTTGAGCCGACGGTCGTCGTCGGTGATCTCGAGCTCCGCCTCGGCCTCGTACACCGGGGCATCCGTCATGTTGTTGTCGGGCAGGAACGAGATGAGCGTGCGGGCGTAGTCGAGCGCATCGGACTCATCGGAGGCGAGGTAGTGCGCGACGCCCGAGATCGTGTTGTGGGTGAGGGCGCCGCCGAGCTCCTCCATGCCGACGTCCTCACCCGTGACGGTCTTGATCACGTCGGGGCCGGTCACGAACATCTGGCTCGTCTTGTCGACCATGATCACGAAGTCGGTGAGCGCGGGGGAGTAGACCGCGCCTCCGGCGGCCGGGCCGCAGACGATCGAGATCTGCGGGATGACGCCGGATGCCGCGGTGTTGCGCCGGAAGATCTCGCCGTACTTGCCGAGGGCGACGACGCCCTCCTGGATGCGGGCACCACCGGAGTCGAGGATGCCGATGATCGGGACGCCGGTCTTCAAGGCGAGTTCCATGACCTTGATGATCTTCTCGCCGGCGACCTCGCCGAGCGAGCCGCCGAAGATCGTGAAGTCCTGCGAGTACACGGCGACCTGTCGGCCGTGGATGGTGCCGGTGCCCGTCACGACCGCATCGCCGTAGGGGCGCTTCGCGTCCATGCCGAACGCGTGCGTGCGGTGCCGCACGAACTCGTCGAGCTCGACGAACGATCCGGGGTCGAGCAGTTCGGCGATGCGCTCGCGCGCCGTCATCTTGCCCTTGGCGTGCTGCTTCTCGATGGCCGCCTCGCCCGACGCCGTCACGGCTTCGTGATAGCGGTGCTTGAGGTCGGCGAGCTTGCCGGCGGTCGTGGAGAGGTCGGGGCCGTCAATCGCTTCGGTCACGCGCTTCACTCTACCGGCGAGCATCAGGCCGACTTCGTTGACGGATTCCTACAAATCCACCGAGCCTCGTGGTGCGTTCCGGTGGCGCCCGAACTGGGAGACTGTCGGAATGGAGCTTCCCAAGAGCCGCGCGGTCGTGCCTCGTCTCGAATTCCTCGACTCGGCCGGGTCGACGAACGACGAGCTCCGCGACGCCGCCACGGGTCACCACGCCGCCGATTGGCCGCACGGCTCCGTCATCGTCACCGACGACCAGACGCGCGGTCGCGGCCGGCTCGGGCGCACGTGGCTCGCACCCACAGGCAAGACGCTGGCGATCTCGGTGCTCCTCCGGCCGCAGCTGCCGGGCGGGGCGCCGTTCCCCTCGTCGGGATACGGCTGGATCCCCCTCATCGCCGGCGCCGCGATGACGGAGGCGGTGCGCCGGGCCGTCGACGCCGCAGCGGCCGCTGCGCCCGTCGAGCCCGATCCCGACGACCGCTCGGGCGGGGTGGAGGTCGAGCTCAAGTGGCCGAACGACGTGCTCGTGTCGGGATTCAAGGTGTGCGGCATCCTGTCGGAGCTGCTCCCGATGGGCGACCGATCGGGGCTCGGCGACGCGGCCGTCGTCGTCGGCGCCGGGCTCAACCTCACGCTCGACGAGCACGACCTGCCGACGCTCACGTCGACCTCGTTGCTCTTGGCGACCGGGGTGCGACCCGACGCCGACGCCGTGCTCGCCGACTACCTCGACACGTTCCTCTCGCTCATGCGGAGCTTCGCCGAGCATGGGGCGGATGCCGCGGAGAGCGGGGTCGCAGAGCGCGTGAGCGCCCTCTGCGGGACCCTCGGTTCCGAGGTGCGCGTCGAGCTCCCGGGTGACGGGGAGCTGCTCGGCACGGCCGAACGACTCGACGGCGACGGCCGTCTGGTCGTGCGGGACGCGAATGGCGAGCTGCAGTCTGTCGCCGCCGGCGACGTGACGCACCTGCGGTATTAATGGGCGTATGAGCCGAGCCGTGCGCCAGGCTGCCGGCCAGCCCGCAGCACCCGTCGAGCGCGTCGTCGCTCGCGTGCGACGGCATGCCAGGAGGCTCACGATCCCCGCCGTGCTGCTCATCGCGGTGGCCGGCGGCACCGCATACGGACTGTCGGTGCTCGCCGAACTCTGGCAGCAGCTCGCCGTCGTCGGGGTCGCGGTGCTCATCGTGGTCGTGGGCGTGCTCCTGCCGTACCTCGCGTGGCTCACTCGGCGCACGACGATCACGACCCGGCGCACCATCGTCCGCAGCGGCGTCTTCGTGCGGGTCCGCCAGGAGCTGCTGCACAGTCGCGGATACGACGTGACCGTGCGCCGCACGTGGGCGCAGAGCGCGTTCGGCTCGGGCGATGTGCGCATCAACACGGGCCACGAGCGGCCGTTCGTGCTGCGCGACGTACCGAAGCCCGAGCTCGTGCAGGCCGCCCTGCAGGAGCTCATGGTCGAGTCGCACACCCAGATCGCCGACCATCGCCGTGCTGAGCAGTCCATGGCCGACGGCGACACCATCGCCTGGGGCGGTCGCTGAGACGGGGGTGCGGCGCGGTCCGCCGGAAGCGCGTAACGTAGACAGGTGGTCTCGCGCGTCCCTCGAGCGCGAGCCGCGCGATGAAGGGTTCCACTTGGCCGACGAATGCATCCACGGTTTCGACGACGGCCTCTGCGCCATCTGCTTCCCGCCGAAGGAACCGGAGCCGAAGGTCGTCGTCGCCCCGACGGCTCGCACCGGACGCCACGGGAACGCGATCGGTCGTCCGGCTCGGGCGTCGGCGCGCGTGGCGGGCACCGCGCGCGCGAGCACGATCGCCGAGGCGCCCGTCGACCCGAAGACGCTGCGCATCTACCACGTCACCCATGTCGACAATCTCGCGTCGATCCTCGGTGAGGGCGCGATCCTCGCCGACGGCGCCGGCGCGAAGCCCGTGGTCGACGTCTCCGCTCCCGACGCGCGAGCGTACCGGCGCGCGACAGCGGTCGAGGGCACCGATGCCGTGGTGGCCGACTACGTGCCGTTCCTCCTCTCGACCGACGCGCACGTGTGGAACGCCGTGCGCACCGGTAATCCCGACCCGCGTCTCACCTCGGCCGCCGTCGAGCGCCAGCCCGCCGATCACGTGATCCTCGTCGGCTCGGTCGCGGGCGCGGTCGGCGCGCGCACCGACACGCCGGGCTCCGTGGTCGTGACCGACGCGGATGCCGCGGCCGGCGGCGTCGACGTGGCATCCGAGTGGAACCAAGTGCTGCGGATGCTGCAGCGCCTGCACCGCGAGGAGGAGGGCTCGCGCCTGCTCTCGGCGGAGTTCCTCGTGCGCGAGTGCCTGCCGCTCGAGCGCGTGCTGCTCATCGCGGTCGGCAACGATCGCGTGCGCGATCGGGTGCGTGCCGCCCTCGACGCGGTCGGGCTCCGGACTCGCGTGGCCGTGTACCCGCCGTGGTTCCAGCCGACCGCGGCCGGCGAAGCCGAGTAGCCCTACTCTCCTGCGGGCCGCCGCTGCGGCTCCTCGAACAGCGCGCGCTGCGCCTCCTCGACACGGTCGATGTTCGAGAGCCCGTCGGCACGGTGGTGTCCGTACACCCAGTACCGGTAGAGCAGGAACCGGAACGCCGTGCCGAGGCCGAGACCCACGACGTTCGTGGCGATGTTGTCGGCGACGACGTTCGTGAATCCGAGCAGGTGGTGGCTCACCCACAGGCATCCGAGGGCGATGCCCATGCCGCCGAGCGAGACGACGACGTACTCGGCGAACTCCCTGAGGTAGTTGCGACGGCGGTGCCGGCGGAACGTCCAGTAGCGATTGCCGATCCAGTTGAAGATGATCGCGACGCTCGTCGAGATCGTCTTCGCACCGATCGCCGACGCTGCCCAGTGATCGTCGCCGAAGACCCCGAGCCGCAGCAGGTTGAAGAGCGTGACGTCGATCACGAGGCCGACGAAGCCGACGACGCCGAACTTCACCGCATAGGCGAACAGACCGTGCCAGAGGCTGGCGAGCGCATTGCCGACACGGGTGGACACCGGCACATCCTATGCCGCTGGGGGGCGCCCTAGACTGAAACGGTGCGCCCGGACCGGGGCGCGCTACGGCACGGTGAAGGAGAACGGGTGCGAGTCGGAGTGATCGGCGGCGGGCAGCTCGCCCGGATGATGATCCCCGCGGCGATCGAGCTCGGAGTCGAACTCCGAGTGCTCGCCGAGGCCGAGGGCATGTCGGCCTCGCTCGCCGCGGACCGGATCGGCGACTACACCGACACCGAGACGGTGCTCGGCTTCGCGCGCGACGTCGACGTCATCACCTTCGATCACGAGCACGTCCCCCAAGACGTGCTGCGCGCGCTCGTCGACGCGGGGGTACCAGTGCGGCCCGGGCCCGATGCCCTGCGGTTCGCGCAGGACAAGCTGCTCATGCGCGAGCGGCTCTCGGAGCTCGGCCTGCCGGTTCCCGACTGGGCACGCGTCGAGACCCCCGAGGGGCTCGACGACTTCATCGCGGCCCACGGCGGCGCCGCGGTCGTCAAGACCCCGCGCGGCGGGTACGACGGCAAGGGTGTGCGCGTCGTGCGTTCGGCCGCCGAGGTCGCCGAGTGGTTCGCGACCGTCGCCGAAGACGGACGCGGCGGTGCGCTGCTCGCCGAGGAGCTCGTCGACTTCCGCCGGGAGCTCGCCCAGCTCGTCGCCCGCCGGCCATCGGGCGAGATCGCCGCCTGGCCCGTCGTCGAGACCGTGCAGGTCGGTGGCGTCTGCAGCGAGGTGATCGCTCCGGCCCCGCATTCGCCGGGCAGGCTCGCGGATGTCGCCGCCGACGTCGCGATCACGATCGCCGAGGGACTCGGAGTCACCGGGGTGCTCGCCGTCGAGCTCTTCGAGACGACCGATGACCGGATCCTCGTCAACGAACTCGCGATGCGCCCGCACAACAGCGGTCACTGGACGATGGACGGCTCGACCACGAGCCAGTTCGAGCAGCACCTTCGTGCGGTGCTCGACCTGCCGCTCGGCGGCACCGGATGCCACGAGGACTGGTCGGTCATGGTGAACGTGCTCGGCGGACCGGCACAGGGATCGCTCACGGATCGATACCCCGAGGCGCTCGCGGGGCATCCGACGGTGAAGCTGCACAACTACGGCAAGGCTCCGCGCCCCGGCCGGAAGGTCGGCCATGTCACGGCCATCGGCGAGGACCTCGACGAGGTCGTCTACGAGGCGAGAGCGGCCGCGGCGGTCTTCCAGGACTGAGGCGTGGCGACGCGGCGCCTCCGTCGAGGCTTTCAGGCGTCGGATGCCTCGAGCAGTGCGACGTCGTGCGCGACCATCGCGCTCACGACGGATTCGAGGTCCATCGACGGTGACCAGCCCAGCACGTCGCGCGCCCTGCTCGCATCACCGAGCTGGATCGCGGCGTCCGAAGGACGCATGAACGCGGGATCCTGCTCGACGTGGCTCCGCCAGTCGGTGATCCCGACGGCCGCGAACGCGAGCGCGACGAACTCGGCGACGGAGTGGGCGACTCCCGTGGCGATCACGTAATCGTCCGGGCGCTCGGCGGCGAGTGCGAGGGCCCGCGCGTAGTCGGGCGCCCAGCCCCAGTCCCGCACGGCATCGAGGTTGCCGAGACGGAGCTTCGACTCGAGCCCGAGGTGGATACGGGCGACACCGGCCGTGATCTTGCGCGTCACGAATGTCTCGGGTCGTCGCGGGGACTCGTGGTTGAAGAGGATGCAGCTCGACGCATTCAGGCCGGCTGCACGATAGACCCCGACGAGATGATGACCGTAGGCCTTGGCGGCGCCGTACGGATTCAGCGGCCGGATCGGCGTCGACTCGCGCTGCGGAACTTCTTCAGCCTGCCCGAAGATCTCGGCGCTCGACGCCTGGACGAACGAGACCCGCCGTCCGTTCCGCGCACTCAGCCGTCGGCACGCGTCGAGCAGCACGGCGACGGGCCGCGCGGTCACCATCTCCGTCTCGATGGGCGCACTCCAGGAGGCGGCCACCGAGGTGAGCCCACCGAGATTGAAGACGACCTCCGGCTCGAGCGACTCGACGAGTTCGCCCAGACGGGCGGAATCCATGAGGTCACCCTCGTGCAGCGTCGGCGCAGGTGCGGCGGAAGCCTCAGGACGCGGGTCGGCTTCGCGCACCAGGCCGTGGACATTCCAGCCGTCTTCGAGCAGGTGCTCGGCCAGATAACTGCCGGTCTGCCCCGTGATACCCGTGATGAACGCCGTGCGCATGCCGCTAGACCCCGCCGTGCAGGCTCGAGGAAGGGCCGTCCGGGCCAGTGGATCCCGTGATCAGGGCGCGGGGCATGTTCTTCCGTTCGTTCGCGCGGCGAAGCGGCCGCGGAGTGGAGGTTCCCTCCCGAGGATAGCGGCGGAGCCGAGCCGGCCGGCACGAGTTCGAGCGATGGCATCTCGACGCGCGAGGCGTTGCGGTTCCTTCCCAGCGCGCGCCCCTACACTCGTTCAAGTGATTGAGACGAAGGCCGCACCCCTCGTCGGCGTCGTGATGGGATCCGACTCCGACTGGAACGTCATGCGCGAGGCATCGACCGTGCTCGACGAGTTCGGCGTCGCGCACGAGGTGGAGGTCGTCTCCGCGCATCGCACGCCCGAGAAGATGATCGACTACGGCAAGCGCGCGGCCGAACGCGGCCTGAAGGTCATCATCGCGGGGGCCGGGGGAGCAGCGCACCTCCCCGGAATGCTCGCCTCCGTCACAACCCTGCCGGTCGTCGGCGTGCCCGTTCCGCTCTCGCGGCTCGACGGCCTCGATTCGCTGCTCTCGATCGTGCAGATGCCGGCGGGCGTCCCCGTCGCGACCGTGTCGATCGGCGGGGCGAGGAACGCCGGACTCATCGCCGTGAAGATCCTCGCGACCTCCGATGCCGCGCTGAGCAGCGCGCTCACCGACTACGCCCGCTCCCTCGCCGAGATGGTCGAGGAGAAGAACGAACGGCTCAAGCAGAACCGATGACCCTCGCCGCCAGCCCGATCCGTTACCCCGACCTCTCATCGCGGTTGGTCATGACCCGTCGCGCGTGGTGGCTCGTCGTGCTCAACTTCGTGGTTCCCGGTTCCGCGCAGGTGCTCGCGGGCGACCGCAAGCTCGGCCGCTTCGGGCTCGGCGCGACCCTGACCATGTGGTTCCTCGCGCTCGTCGGACTCGTCGTGTGGCTGCTCTGGCCGACCGTGGTCTACACGGTGTTCTCGACGTCGATCTCGCTCTGGATCGTCGCCTTCGTGCTCGCCTTCTACGCCGTGCTGTGGCTCGTGCTGACCCTCGACACGCTTCGGCTCGTGCGGCTCGTGAAGACGAACCCATCGGCTCGGGCGTGGGTCGCCGGCTTCACGGTCGCGGTGATGGTCGCGGTGTCCGGCACCGCCGCGTACGGCGCCTACCTCGCCACCACCGCGAGCGGGTTCCTCTCGTCGGTCTTCGTCGCTGGGCCGAGCGAGCCGCCGATCGACGGCAAGTACAACATCCTCCTGCTGGGCGGCGACGCCGGCCCCGACCGCGACGGCCTGCGCCCCGACAGCATCCGCGTCGTGAGCGTGGATGCCGAGACGGGGCAGGCCGTCACGATCGGCCTGCCGCGCAACATGGTCGACGTGCCGTTCAACGAAGACTCGCCGCTCGCGTCGATCTACCCCGAGGGGTACGGGGCGATCGACGGCTGCGAGGTCGACGTCTGCATGCTCAACTCGATCTACACCGAGGTCGAGCTGAAGAGCCCCGAGATGTACCCCGACGCGGTCGCGCAGGGATCCGA
>JAPSJT010000212.1 GCA_031178045.1 Agromyces sp. | reverse complement strand
AAGGAGATCTTCGGCACCGAGGAGGCGTGGAAGATCGGCATCGAGAAGGCCGCCCTGTTCCCGCTGTGGAAGCCCATCCTCGAGTCGGACTACTTCCGTGACCTCGAGTACCCGTTCTTCGGCGGGCAGCAGATCAACAAGGACGTCTTCCTCGCTGCGGCATCCGGCTACACCGGCTTCACCTTCAGCCCGTTCCAGAACTACGCGTACGACCAGCTGACCGAGGAGCTCTACGCCATGGTGCAGGGCGAGAAGGACTCGGCCACGGCGCTCGACGACCTCCAGGCGTCGCTCGAGCAGTACGCGACCGAGCAGGGCTTCACCCTGAAGTAATCAGTGCGAGACGGATGCCTCGGGCCGGCCGATCGGCTCGAGGCATCCGCTCCCCACTCCCCCCGACCCGACCACCTCGATTCTCGAAGAGAGCACCGCATGACCACTCAGACGAGCATCGCCCCGCCGCCGGCGGCGACCCGTCGCGCACCGCGCGCCGGCGGCTCGACCCTCGAACGCCGCCGTCAGCGCTGGGGCTGGCTGTTCGTGACGCCGTTCCTCATCGTGTTCGCGCTCTTCCTCGTGTTCCCCCTGGTCTACGCGTTCGGCATGAGCCTCTTCACCTCGACGCTCGCGACCGGCACCGACTTCACGGGCCTCGCGAACTACGCGAAGGCGTTCACCGACCCGCTCTTCCTCGAGGGCCTGCTCCGCGTGCTCGCGTTCGCGGTCATCATGATCCCGGCGCAGCTCATCGTCGCGCTCATCGCAGCCCTCGTGCTCGACAGCCTCGCGACGTGGCTCGCGAAGCTCTCGCGGCTCCTGATCTTCGTGCCGTACGCCATTCCGGTCGTCATCGGCGCGCTCATGTGGAGCTTCCTCTACAGCCCGCGGTTCGGCCCGGGCGCCACGATCTTCGGTCTCGTCGGCCTGCCCACCCCCGACTTCCTCGCCTCCGACACGGTCTTCGGCAGCCTCGTCAACATCGTGACCTGGCAGTGGGCGGGGTACTACATGGTCGTGATCTACGCGGCCCTCCGCTCGATCGACCCGGCCATCTACGAGGCCGCTCGCATCGATGGGGCGAACGGCTTCCAGACCGCGACCCAGATCAAGGTGCCGATGATCTCCTCCTCGATGGTCATGGTGATCACCTTCGCCCTCATCGGCACACTGCAGTTCTTCACCGAGCCCGTCGTGCTGCGCAACATCGCCCAGGGAGCCATCGACGCGGCCTACACCCCGAACATGTACGCGTTCTCGCTCGCCTTCTCGTACAGCCAGTTCAACTACGCGTCGGCGATCGCGTTCTCGCTCGGAATCCTCGTGTTCGCGGGCTCGTACCTCTTCCTCTTCCTCACGCGCAAGCAGAGCGGACTGAAGTGATGGCCATCTCCTCCCAGCGCACCACCGAGGTGCTCGAGCCCGCGACGACGGTCACCGGCGTGCCGAGCCGCGAGGATCGCGGTCCGCGCCGACCGGGCGCCCGCTCGGGCGGCCGCCGCATCGGCTCGCACGTCTTCCTCGTCATCCTCGCGATCTACTTCGTCATCCCGATCTGGTGGCTCCTCGTCGCCGCGACGAAGAACACCTCCGGCCTGTTCGGCAGCGCGCCGTTCTGGTTCGACGACCACTTCGCGCTCTTCGAGAACGTCGCGGGTCTGTTCACGCACCAGGGCGGCATCTACTGGCGCTGGCTCGGCAACTCGTTCCTCTACGCGTTCGCGGGCGGCATCGGCGCGACGATCCTCTCGATCCTCGCGGGCTACGGCTTCGCGAAGTACCGCTTCCGGGGGCGTAGTGCGATCTTCACCGTCATCCTCGGCTCGGTCATGGTGCCGCTCACTGCGCTCGTCATCCCGACGTTCATGCTCCTGAGCCAGTACGGCATCATCAACACGCCGTGGGCGGTCATCCTGCCGTCGCTCCTGAGTCCGTTCGGCGTCTACCTCATGCGCGTGTACACGCAGGACGCCGTGCCCGACGAGATGCTCGAGGCGGCGCGCATCGACGGGGCCGGCGAGATCCGCACCTTCTTCCAGGTGGCACTGCCGCTCCTGCGGCCGGCGATCGTGACGGTGCTCCTCCTCTCGGTCGTGGGCACGTGGAACAACTTCTTCCTGCCGCTCGCCGTGCTCACCGACCCCGACCTGCTCCCCGTCACCGTGGGCCTCAACCGCTGGACCGCGCTCTCGAACGCGGGCGCCGGTGGCGAACAGGTGTGGAACCTCATCACCTCGGGCTCGTTCATCTCGGTGCTGCCGCTCATCCTCTCCTTCCTCTTCCTGCAGCGGTACTGGCAGGGCGGACTCGCGATCGGCAGCATCAAGTAGCGCGTCCGTCACCCACTCCTCCCCTCGAACCCATCGAGCGGATGCCCCAGCGGCATCCGCCGGCTGAACCACGACCACGACACAGAAAGCACGTCATGCCCAGCGCACGCCTCACCATCGACCCGCACTTCACGATCGGGCGCATCGACCGACGCGTCTTCGGCGGATTCGTCGAGCACCTCGGTCGCCACGTCTACGACGGCATCTACGAGCCGACGCACCCGACCGCCGACGCCGAGGGCTTCCGACAGGACGTCATCGAGCTCGTGAAGGAGCTCGGCGTCTCGACGATCCGCTACCCGGGCGGCAACTTCGTGTCGGGCTTCCGCTGGGAGGACTCCGTCGGTCCGCGTGACCAGCGCCCGACGCGGCTCGATCTCGCATGGCACTCGACCGAGACCAACGAGGTCGGCCTGCACGAGTTCGCCTCGTGGCTCGACAAGGTCGACAGCGATCTCATGCTCGCGGTGAACCTCGGCACGCGCGGCACGCTCGAGGCGCTCGACCTGCTGGAGTACACGAACATCAAGGGCGGCACGGCGCTCTCCGACCGCCGCGTCGCGAACGGCCGCACCGACGCGTTCGGCGTGAAGATGTGGTGCCTCGGCAACGAGATGGACGGTCCTTGGCAGCTGGGGCACCGCTCGGCCGACGACTACGGCAAGATCGCGTCGCAGACCGCGAAGGCGATGCGCCAGCTCGATCCCTCCGTCGAGCTCGTCGTATGCGGTTCGTCGAGCGCGCACATGCCGACGTTCGGCGAGTGGGAGCGCGTCGTGCTCACCCACACCTACGAGGATGTCGACTACATCTCGTGCCACGCGTACTACGAGGAGAAGAACGGGGACCTCGGCTCGTTCCTCGCGTCCGCGGTCGACATGGACCGCTTCATCGAGACGGTCGTCGCGACCGCCGATCACGTCAAGGCGGTCGTCGGCAGCGAGAAGACCGTGAACATCTCGTTCGACGAGTGGAACGTCTGGTACATCGAGCGCTACCACGGCGTCGACAAGATCGAGGGCATCGACAACTGGCCGGTCGCGCCACGCCTGCTCGAGGACGTCTACTCGGTCGCCGACGCGGTCGTGTTCGGCAACCTCATGATCTCGCTGCTGAAGCACGCCGACCGGGTCACGAGCGCGTCGCTCGCCCAGCTCGTCAACGTCATTGCGCCGATCATGACCGAGCCCGGTGGGCCCGCGTGGAAGCAGACGACCTTCTTCCCGTTCGCGATCACCTCGCGTCTCGCCACCGGACAGGCCCTCGAGCTGAAGCTCGATGCGCCGACGTACGCGACCGAGGTCTACGGCGAGGTGCCCCTGGTCGACGCGGTGGCGACGCACGACCCCGAGACTGGCCGTGCCGCCGTGTTCCTCGTCAACCGCAGCCAGGACGAGGCGATCACACTCACCGTCGACATCGCCGGCCTCGGGGATGTGTCGGTGCTCGAGTCGCACACCATCGCCGACGACGACGTGTACGCGAAGAACACCCTCGCCGAGCCCGAGCGCGTCGCCCCTCGCGCCAACGACACCGCGTCGATCGACGGCGGCCTCCTCACCATCACGCTGCCCCCGGTCTCGTGGTCGGCGCTCGCGCTCGGCTGAGCGCCCGCGCAGCGGCGGTCGCGGGC
>JAPSJT010000048.1 GCA_031178045.1 Agromyces sp. | reverse complement strand
GGGAAGAACTCGTACCACGAGCCGACTCCGGCGCGACGTCGTTCGACGAGGATCTCGTGCTCCTCCGAGTCGCTCGCGAGCCGCGCGAGGGGCCGTGCCGCGAATTCGTCGAGCTCCGGTGCGTCGATGAGGGCGCGGCGATCGGCGACGGATGCCGCGGAGTCGCGCAACCCGCTCGCGAGCGCGCCGAGCCGCTTGCGGACCGCGGCGGGACGGTGCCGCTCGGCGACCGCCCGGTCGAGGAGTCGTGCGCCGATCTCGAACATGAGCTCCACATCGACACCCGCGTCGATCTTGACCGCCGCATCGTGGCGCCAAGTGGCGATCTCGTCGTCGAAGCCCGTCACGTGCCATCGCCAGACGCCGACCTGGTCGAGCAGCACCTGCGCTTCCCATCGGTCGGTGCCGGCGGCGAGCGGTGACATCCGCTCCCGGCGTTCGCCTCCGCTCGGCGGCGTGAGCACGAGCATCGCCCCGACGCGATCGTGCCCCTCGCGGAAGACCGTGGCCCGGAAGGGCACGACCTCACCGTCGTAGGCCTTGGGTCGCCATCGAGGGTCGGGCAGAGCTGGGGTGATGCCCGTCACGGGGATCCGGCCGGCGAGCACTGGCTGGGTGGTCACGTTCCGACCGTAGCGTGGATCGCGTCGGCCGTCGCAGCCCCGTTCACACATTGGACACGAGCGCGACCTAGGGTGTATCGGGTGAAGCCCCTCCGCAAGTTCACCGTTCGCGCCGTCGTTCCGGGGGCGCTCTCCGCGCTCGACGAGCTCGCCGGAAACCTCCGGTGGTCCTGGCACGAGCCGACGAAGCGCCTGTTCGAGCACATCGACCCCGAGCTCTGGCGGAGTTCCCGCCGAGACCCCGTCGCGTTCCTCGGCGAGGTCGATCCGGCGAGGCTCGACCAACTCGCGGGCGATCAGGGCTACGTGGAGTGGGCCGAGCGGGAGCGGTCGGGCCTTCGCGAGTACCTCGCCGAGCCGCGCTGGTTCCAGTCGCTCGGCGCGACCGCTCCGCGGCTCGTCGCCTACTTCTCACCCGAGTTCGGCATCACGGCGGCGCTGCCCCAGTACTCGGGCGGACTCGGCATCCTCGCGGGCGATCACCTGAAGGCGGCATCCGATCTCGGGGTTCCGCTGCTCGCGGTCGGGCTCTTCTACAAGGCGGGCTACTTCGCCCAGTCGATCTCGGCCGACGGTTGGCAGCAGGAGCGCTATCCGGTACTCGACCCCGACGGGCTGCCGATCTCGGTGCTGCGCCGGCCCGACGGATCTCCCGTGCAGCTGACCCTGGCCCTGCCCGACGGCGCCTCGTTGCACGCCCGGGTGTGGAAGGCCTCGGTCGGTCGCGTCACGCTGCTCATGCTCGACACCGACATCCCGGCGAACACCGACGGGCTCCGATCCGTGACCGACCGGCTCTACGGGGGCGGAGGCGAGCATCGACTGCTGCAGGAACTCCTGCTCGGCATCGGCGGTGCGCGCGCGGTCCGTGCGTACACGGAGCTCTCGGGGGGACCGTCGCCCGACGTGTTCCACATGAACGAGGGCCACGCCGGATTCCTCGGCCTCGAGCGCATCGCGAACGCGATCGCCGAGGGGCTCTCCTTCGCCGAGGCCCTGCAGCTCGTGCGGGCGGGCACGGTCTTCACGACGCACACGCCCGTGCCCGCCGGCATCGACCGCTTCGATCGCGCCCTCGTCGCGCGCTACCTCACGAGCTCGCTCCTGCCCGGCGTCGACCCCGCCGACGCGCTCGCACTCGGCGTCGAACCGGGCGCCGATCCCGCGACGAGCCCGTTCAACATGGCGGTCATGGGCTTGCGTCTCGCCCAGCACGCGAACGGCGTCTCGAAGCTGCACGGCGAGGTGAGCCGCCGGATGTTCGGCGCCCTCTGGCCGGGATTCGACACCGAGGAGGTGCCGATCACCTCGATCACGAACGGCGTGCACGCGCCCACCTGGACCGATCCCGCACTCGTCGAACTCGCCGAATCGAGGCTCGGCACCGGCGACACCGAGCACGCCGACTGGTCGAGTCCCGCCCTCTCCGACGGCGAGTTCTGGACGGTGAAGCGACGGATGCGGCTGCAGCTCGTCGAGGATGCGCGACGCCGCCTGGCGGCATCCTGGGCCGAGCAGCACCCCGGCAGCGCGGTTCCGTCGTGGGTCGGCCGGGTGCTCGACCCCGACACGCTGACGGTGGGCTTCGCCCGGCGGGTGCCCACGTACAAGCGACTGACCCTCATGCTCCAGGACCCCGAGCGCTTGAAGTCCATCCTCACGAACCCCGAGCGGCCCGTGCAGTTCGTGATCGCCGGCAAGTCCCATCCGGCCGACGACGAGGGCAAGCGCCTGATCCAGCGGCTCGTGCAGTTCGCGCAGCAGCCCGAACTCCGCGAGCGCATCGTCTTCCTTCCCGACTACGACATGGGGATGGCGGAGCTGCTCTATCCGGGCTGCGACGTGTGGCTGAACAACCCGCTGCGCCCGCTCGAGGCGTGCGGCACCTCTGGCATGAAGGCGGCGATGAACGGTGCGCTCAACCTCTCCATCCTCGACGGATGGTGGGCGGAGTACGCGGGCGACGACTTCGGGTGGGTCATCCCCTCCGCGGATGCCGCAGGCGATTCCGGAGAACGCGACGCCCTCGAGGCGGCCGCCCTGTACGAGCTTCTCGAGCACCGTGTCGCGACCCGGTACTACGAGCGCGACGGTGACGGGGTGCCGCGCGAATGGGTGCGTCGCGTGCGCGCCACGCTCACGACGCTCGCCCCCGAGCTCGGTGCGGATCGGATGGTGAAGGAGTACGTCGAGCGGCTGTACCGCCACGCCGCGGAGCACGCCGCTCGCGTCGAGGCCGACGGGGACCGCGGCGCCCGCGAACTCGCCGCCTTCGGCGCGCGGGTTCGGTCCGCCTGGCCGGGTGTACAGGTCGTGCACGTGGAGTCGGGAGGGGTGGAGGCCCCCCGTGTCGGCGATTCCATCCAGTTGCGGGCCCACGTCGAACTCGACGGGCTCGACCCCGACGACGTGCGGGTGGAGGTGGTGTACGGGCGCAGTCCCGCCGGTGAGGCGATCGAGAACGCGAAGGTCACCCCGCTCGAACTCGACGGGAGCGCGTCGACGGGGGCCGCCCTCGACGGGCCGCGGCTCTACACCGGCACCCTCGTGCTCGAACGCGCGGGCTCGTTCGCCTACACCGTACGCGTCGTGCCGCGGCATCCGATGCTGCTGTCGACGGCGGAGCTCGGTCTCGTGACCGTCGCCGAGTAGGCGACGTCAGCGCGCGCGGGCGATCGGCGCGTACCGGCCGCCCGTGACGGCGATGAGGTCGTCGGGCGCGAGCTCGAGGTCGAGGCCCCGACGCCCGCCCGAGACGAAGATCGACTCGGCGAGGATCGCCGATTCATCGAGCACGGTCGGCAGGGCGGTCTTCTGTCCGATGGGGCTGATGCCGCCGACCACGTAGCCGGTCTTGCGCTCGGCGACGGCTGGGTCGGCCATCTCGGCGCGCTTGGCTCCGAGGGCGTGGGCGAGTGCCTTGAGGTTGAGGAACTGCGTCACCGGCACGATGCCGACGGCGAGGTGGCCGTCGACGTTCGCGAGGAGGGTCTTGAAGACCCGGGCGGGATCGAGCCCGAGCTTCTCCGCGGCCTCGAGGCCGAACTCGGTCGCGCGCGGGTCGTGCGCGTAGGCGTGGGCGGTGAACGCGACTCCCGCCCGGGTGAGGGCGAGCGTCGCCGGCGTTCCCGCCGAGGCATCCGTTCGCTTCGCCATCAGCGATCCCCGTGCGCCCGGTAGAGCACCATCGATTGCGCCGGAACGACGACGCGCGTGCCGGGCGCGTGTACGGCGCCGACCTCCACGGGCTCGTCGCCGGCGGAGTCCCACAGCCGCGTGTAGCCGGTGACGCCGTCGGGCGACGGCAGTACCACCTCGGCCGCGTCCTCGTGCGCGTGCACGACGAGGAGGATGCGGTTGGCGGCCTCGAACTCGGGCGTCGACGCGGCGAGGTACTGCAGCGTGCGCCGTTCGGGGGAGTGCCAGCCGTCGGCCGTCATGGTCGTGCCGTCGGCGCTGAACCAGTCCATCCGCGAGGCGCCCGGCGTGGTCTCGCCGAATACGCCGAACCGCGTGGGGCGGATGGCGGGGTTGTCCCGTCGCAACTCGAGCAGGCGCCGCGTCGTCGCGAGGAGGTTCGCATCGCGCTCGCCGTGGGCCCACGAGAGCCAGGTCAGCTCGGAGTCGTGGCAGTACGCGTTGTTGTTGCCGCGCTGGCTGCGGCCGTACTCGTCGCCAGCGGTGAGCATCGGCACGCCCGCAGAGAGCAGCAGGGTGCCGAGGAGGTTCCGGATGCTCCGGCGCCGCGCCGCCCGGGTGCCGGCGTCGTCGGTCTCGCCCTCGGTGCCGTGGTTGTACGAGTGGTTGTGATCGGTGCCGTCGCGATTCTGCTCGCCGTTGCCGAGGTTGTGCTTGCGGTCGTACGCCGTGAGATCGGCGAGCGTGAACCCGTCGTGCGCCGTCACGAAGTTGAGGCTCGCGAGGGGGCCGCGTTCGATCGCGAAGGTGTTCGCCGAGCCGGCGAGCCGCCCGGCGAACCGGCCGATGCCGGTGCCGGCCCGGCCGGTCTCACGCTCGCGACGCAGGTCGTCGAGCCAGAAGTCGCGCACCCGATCGCGATACCGGTCGTTCCATTCGCTGAAGCCGGCCGGGAAGTTGCCCGTCTGCCAGCCGTCGGGACCGACGTCCCACGGTTCGGCGATGAGCTTCGTGCCGCCGATCACGGGGTCCTCGCGCATCGCCTGGAGCAGCGGGTGCTCGCGGGTGTAGCGTCCATGGTCGTCGCGGCCGAGCGTCGCTGCGAGGTCGAGGCGGAAGCCGTCGACCTGGAGCTCCTCGGCGAAGTAGCGCATGGAGTCGAGCACGAGCCGTCGCGGCGTCTCGTGGCCGAAGTCGAGCGTGTTGCCGCATCCGGTCGTGTCGACGTAGCGGCCGTGCGCGTCGTGGCGGTAGTAGACGGCGTTGTCGATGCCCCGGAACGAGTACGTCGGACCTTCGCGACCCTCCTCGGCCGTGTGGTTGTAGACGACGTCGAGCACCACCTCGAGCCCTGCCTCGTGCAGCCGCCGCACCATTCCCGCGAACTCGCGTCGCACGGCGTGGGGTCCCTCAGCCTGCGCTGCCGGGCTGGCGTACGGCGCGTGCGTCGCGAAGAAGGCGAGCGTGTTGTAGCCCCAGTAGTTGAGCCGCCCCTGCCGCACGAGCCGCTGCTCCGAGACGAAGGCGTGCACGGGCAGGAGCTCGACCGTCGTCACGCCGAGCGAGGTCAGGTAGTCGAGCGACGCGTCGTGGGCGAGCCCGGCGTACGTGCCGCGGAGCCGCTCCGGGATGGCGGGGTTGAGCTTGGAGAAGCCGCGCACGTGCGCCTCGTACACGACGGTGCGGTCGAGCGGGATTCGCGGCTTCGCGACGCCGCCCCAGTCGAACCCGCTCGCGGTCAGGTCGTCGAGCGCCACGCCGCGCCAGGAGCCGTCGGGCGCCGGCGAGAGTCCGCGCGCGTACGGGTCGAGGAGGGTGTGCGCCGGGTTGAACGCATGATCGGACCCGGCCGGCCCGTCGACCCGCAGGCCGTACCGCGCGCCGGGGACGAGCGATGACGAGACGGCCTCCCACACGCCGTGCTCGTCGCGGACGAGCGGCATGCGTTCGACCGCCCACGACAGGTCGCCGTCGGCGAAGACCTCGAGATCGATCGACGTCGCGTGCTCCGACCACACCCGGATGCGCCCGCCCTCCGCGCCGGCACGGACGCCGAGGTCGTGAAGGGGATCGGGCGCGGGCATGCGATCTACAGTAGTTCGTGAGAAAGCGCTCCCAGGCGCGGCGCCGGCCGCGGCGTGCGCCGGGACCGAGTCGTGAGGGTGTGGTGCCGATGGTCTATCTCGACCATGCCGCGACGACCCCGATGCGTCCCGAGGCCATCGAGGCGCTCACGGCGGCGCTCGCGGTGGTCGGCAATCCCGCCTCGATCCACAGCGCCGGTCAGCATGCGAAGCGACTGCTCGAGGAGTCGCGCGAGCGCATCGCCGCGACCCTCGGCGCCGACGGCATCGAGATCGTGTTCACCGGCAACGGCACCGAGGCGGTGAACCTCGCGGTCAAGGGGCTCTGGTGGAGCCGGCAGGGCGGTGCGCACCGACCGAGGCCGCGGATCCTCGTCCCGGAGGGCGAGCACCATGCCACGATCGACACCGTCGAGTGGCTCGCGGCGCACGAGGGCGCGATCGTCGAGGAGTTGCCGCTCGACGAGGTCGGGCGGGTCCGGCTCGACGCGGTCGAGGCGGCACTCGAGCGTGAGCCGGAGGCGGTTGCGCTCGTGACGATGCTGTGGGCGAACAACGAGGTGGGCACGATCCAGCCCGTCGAGGAGGTCGCTCGGCTCGCCGCGCGCGCCGGCGTGCCCATGCACGTCGACGCCGTCGCGGCCTACGGGCAGCTCCCGATCGACGTCCACGCCATGAGGCGAGCGACGGATGCGCCGCGCGGCGCGGGTCTCGTCGCACTCAGCGTCTCCGCCCACAAGATCGGCGGCCCGGCGGGCATCGGAGCGCTGGTGCTCGACCGCTCGGCGGCGCTCGAGCCGCTCATCCACGGCGGGGGACAGCAGCGCAGGGTGCGGTCGGGGACGCAGGACGTCGCCGCCGCGGCGTCCTTCGCGGCCGCGGCCGTCGCCGTGCACGCGCGACTCGACGACGACGCCCGTCGCATGTCGGCATTGCGCGATCGGCTCATCGCGGGCGCGCTCGCCGCGGTGCCAGAGGCTCGCCTCTCGGGTGACGACGATCCCGCCGGCCGGCTGCCCGGCAACGTGCACTTCTCCTTCCCGGGTTGCGAGGGCGACTCCCTCCTCTTCCTGCTCGACGCGGCCGGCGTCGCCGTCTCGACGGGCTCAGCCTGCCAGGCGGGCGTCCCCGAGCCCTCGCACGTGCTCATGGCCATGGGGCGCAGCGAGTCCGACGCACGCGGTGCGCTTCGCATCACCATCGGGCACGACTCGACCGACGCCGACGTCGACGCCTTCCTCGTGGCCCTGCCCGGCGCCTACGCCCAGGCCGCGAGGGCCGGACTCGCAGCGCGCGCGACCTCATTCGACCGCTGACGCGGGCGGGCGGCATCCGTTCAGCCGGCCCTGCCTAGACTGGACGGGTGAAGGTTCTCGCAGCGATGAGCGGCGGCGTCGACAGCGCCGTCGCGGCCGCGCGCGCCGTCGAGGCGGGCCACGAGGTCGTCGGGGTGCATCTCGCACTCAGCCGCATGCCGGGCACCCTCCGCACCGGCAGTCGCGGCTGCTGCACCATCGAGGACTCCATGGACGCGCAGCGCGCGGCGAACGTGCTCGGCATCCCGTACTACGTATGGGACTTCTCGGAGCGGTTCAAGGCCGACGTCGTCGACGACTTCATCGCCGAGTACGCCGCCGGCCGCACGCCCAACCCCTGCATGCGCTGCAACGAGCGCATCAAGTTCGCGGCGCTCCTCGAGAAGGCGCTCGCCCTCGGCTTCGACGCCGTGTGCACGGGGCACTACGCGACGATCGTGACGGATGCCGCGGGCAACCGCGAGCTGCACCGCGCGAGTGCGTGGGCGAAAGATCAGTCGTACGTGCTCGGCGTCCTCACCGCGGAGCAGCTCGAGCACGCGTACTTCCCGCTGGGCGACACCCCGTCGAAGCAGCTCGTGCGAGAGGAGGCCGCTCGACGCGGTCTCAGCGTCGCCCAGAAACCCGACTCCCACGACATCTGCTTCATCTCCGACGGCGACACGAAGGGCTGGCTCGCGGAGCACGTCGGCGAGGCGCCGGGTGACATCGTCGATCGGTCCGGCGCCGTCGTCGGCGCGCACGACGGCGCCCACGCGTACACCGTCGGGCAGCGGCGCGGCCTGCACCTCGGCACGCCGGCGCCCGACGGCCGGCCGCGGTTCGTGCTCGAGGTGCGGCCGAAGGAGAACACCGTGGTCGTCGGCCCGAAGGAGGCGCTCGCGACCGCAGAGATCGCCGGGTCGCGCTTCACGTGGGCCGGCCTTCCGCCGGCGGATGCCGCGACGCCCTTCGCCTGCGAGGTGCAGATCCGGGCGCACGCCGATCCGGTGCCGGCGGTCGCGGTCGTCGCCGGTGGCGAACTGGTGATCACGCCCGCGCAGCCGCTCGACGGAGTGGCACCGGGCCAGACCGCGGTCGTCTACGTGGGCACGCGCGTGCTCGGACAGTGCACCATCGACCGCACCGTGAGCGCCGTCCCGGTCGACGCCTGATACGCCGCCTCGCGCGGAGCCGTCCGCGCGCGTGGCCCGGATGCCGGGCGACTGTCAAGGCCTGTGCGACCCGGCGGGCCCGGGCGTAGATTCACGGCTGCGCCGACACCAGCGGCGCCATCCCACGACGAGGAGGCTGCACCGTGAGTACCCCACGAGACCCCGCCGACCGTACTCCCGAGCGACCCGTCACGGCACCCGGTGACACACGGGCAGTGCCCGCCACCGACCGGAACGGCATCCGCCACGACGTCGCCGACCGCGATCGCGACCGCGACGGCGTCTCCGACCGCCGCGAGGCCATCGAGCGCGACCGCGCCGACGATCGACGCGGGACCGTGGACCCTGCGGCCGAACGCCGTGCGGTCGTCGGCCGCGAGCGCGAGGCGTTCGGCGGAGTGAAGATCGGAGCCGCGTTCTTCGGCTGGCTCACCGCGGTCGGCACCGCGACGCTCCTGACGGCACTCCTCGCCGCCACCGGCGCGGCCCTCGGCCTCGGCGCCGAGGACGCGGAGGCCGCAGCCGACGACATCGGACTGGCCCCCGAGGCGATCGGGTGGATCGGGGCCATCGCGCTGCTCGTGATCCTCTTCGTCGCCTACTACTGCGGCGGGTACGTCGCCGGGCGCATGGCACGGTTCAACGGCATGATCCAGGGCCTCGCGGTCTGGGTGTGGGCGCTCGTCATCGCCATCGTCGTGGCACTGCTCGGCGTCCTCATCGGCAGCCGGTTCGACGTCTTCGCGAACCTGAACGTCTTTCCGCGTATCCCCGTGAGCGAGGGCGAGCTCACGGTCACCGGCATCGTCACGGTGATCGTCGTGGCCCTCGCGAGCCTCGGCGGTGCGATCCTCGGCGGCAAGGCCGGCACGCACTACCACCGCAAGGTGGACCGGGCGGGGTTCGAGGCGTAGGAGGCCACCGCGCGGTCGGGGATCGCCCTCCGCGCCGCACCGGCATCACGTGCGGCGTCGGGGGGCGTCCCTAGACTGTCGGTGTGGTGGACGACGACATCGACCAGGGCCTCAGCCTCGCCGACGCGGCCGACGAGGTGGAGCGCCTCACGATCCGCATCAACGAGGCGCGCGACGCGTATTACGAGCGCGACACGACGATCATCTCCGATGCCGAGTACGACGGGCTCATGCACCGCCTCGAGGCGCTCGAGCGCACCTACCCCCAGCTGCAGAGCCAGGACAGCCCGACCCTGACGGTCGGCGGCCGCGGCGAGACCACCCTCTTCGCGCCGGTCGAGCACGCCGAGCGCATGCTGAGCCTCGACAACGTCTTCTCGGCCGACGAGCTCGCCGAGTGGGCGAATCGCGCGCAGGCGTCGGCCGGCCGACCGGTGCACTGGCTCTGCGAGCTGAAGATCGACGGGCTCGCCATCAACCTGCGCTACGAGAACGGCCGTCTCGTCAGCGCCGCGACCCGCGGCGACGGCCGTGTCGGTGAAGACGTCACCGAGAACATCAGGTACATCCCGTCGATCCCGACGAGACTCGCGGGCTCGGGGCATCCGCCGCTCGTCGAGGTGCGCGGCGAGGTCTTCTTCCCTGTCGCCGCCTTCGACGAGCTCAACGCGAAGCAGGCGGACGCCGGCGAACGCGAGTTCGCCAACCCCCGCAACGCGGCGAGCGGTTCGCTGCGGCAGAAGGCCGAGGGCAAGAGCGCTGCGCAGCTCGACCTCATGCGGGATCGCTTGGGTCGGCTCCGCATGCTCGTGCACGGCATCGGCGCGTGGGCCGATCCGCCCGTGAGCGCGCAGTCGGAGATCTACGGACTCCTCGCCGACTGGGGTCTTCCCACGAGCACGCACTACCGGGTGCTCGACTCGGTGGCCGGCGTGCAGGAGTTCGTCGCCCACCACGGCGAGCACCGGCACGACGTCGAGCACGAGATCGACGGCATCGTCGTGAAGATCGACGAGCTCGCGCTGCACGACGAGCTCGGCGCGACGAGCCGCGCCCCGCGATGGGCCATCGCATACAAGTACCCGCCCGAGCAGGTGAACACGAAGCTCCTCGACATCGTCGTGAGCGTCGGCCGCACGGGGCGCGCCACGCCGTTCGCCGTCATGGAGCCCGTGCGCGTCGCGGGTTCGGTCGTGCGCCAGGCGACCCTGCACAACCAGGAGGTCGTGAAGGCCAAGGGCGTGCTGATCGGCGACACGGTCGTGCTGCGCAAGGCCGGCGACGTCATCCCCGAGGTCCTCGGTCCGGTCGTCGAGCTGCGAGACGGCACCGAACGCGCGTTCGTCATGCCCGAGGGCTGCCCGGAGTGCGGCACGACCCTGCGGCCCATGAAGGCCGGAGACATCGATCTGCGCTGCCCGAATGCCCGCAGTTGCCCGGCACAGGTCCGTGGGCGCGTCGAGCACATCGGCTCGCGCGGCGCACTCGACATCGAAGCGCTCGGCGAGGTCTCGGCCGCAGCCCTCACGCATCCGGCGGTCCCCGCCGAACCGCCGCTCCCCACCGAGGCCGGCCTCTTCGAGCTGACCGTCGCCGAGCTGTTCCCGATCGAGGTCGTCGTGCGCGATGTCGAGACCGGCCTGCCGCGGCTCGAAGACGACGGCACCCCCGTGTACCGGGCGCCGTTCCGGCGGCTCCGCCGCCGCTCCGGGCGAGACGCCGACTCCGCGTTCGATCCCGAGGCGGCCGAGTTCCAGGGCGACGAGCGCCACGTGCCGTCGAAGGCGGCCTACGAACTCATCTCGAACCTCGAGCTCGCGAAGACGAAGCCGCTGTGGCGCATCCTCGTGGCACTCAACATCCGTCACGTCGGCCCCGTCGCCGCTCGAGCACTCGCCGACCACTTCGGGTCGCTCGAGGCGATCCGAGCGGCGAGCGATGCCGAGCTCGCCGAGGTCGACGGCGTCGGACCCACGATCGCCGACTCGCTTCGCGAGTGGTTCGCCCTCGACTGGCATCTCGAGATCATCGATCGCTGGGCGGCGTCGGGCGTGCAGTTCGCCACGCCCGGCCACCGCGGCCCGGGCGCTGCGGCCGCTGCGGGGGGAGTACTCGCCGGCATCACGGTCGTGGCGACGGGCTCGCTCGACGGGTTCAGCCGCGAGGGCGCGCAGGAGGCGATCATCGCCGCCGGTGGCAAGGCGGCGTCGAGCGTGTCGAAGAACACCGATTTCGTGGCCGCCGGTCCCGGGGCCGGATCCAAGCTCGCCAAAGCGGAGGCGCTCGGCATCCGGGTGATCGATGCGGCGCAGTTCGCGCGTCTCGTGACGGAAGGGCCGGCCGCGCTCGAGGCGTGACGGGGGATGGGGGGAACGATGGGCGACGACGGCGCGACCGATCGGGGCCGAGGATTCGATGGACGTCGGGATCGAGGCGAGCGAGATCCGGGCGCCGCCCCGACGAGCCGGCGCGACTTCCTCCGGATCGGCGGAGCGGCGGCCGCCGGAGCGGTCGTCGGCGGTGGCGTCGGGGCAGCGGTCGGCGGTGCCATCGGCTACGGCAGCGGACTCGATGAGGGGCTCGACACCTTCGTACCGCTCACCCCGCGGCAGCAGGCGGGCTTCGACCACCTCGTGGTGCTGATGGGCGAGAACCGGTCGTTCGACAATCTGCTGGGCTACCTCTACGACTCCGATGACCTCCCCGACGGGGAGCGCTTCGAAGGGCTCGCCTTCGGCGACTACCGCAACACCGGTCCCGATGGCCGCGACGTCGCCGCCCACGTGTACGACGGACCGACCGACGAGATCATGGGACGACCGAACCCCGACCCCGGCGAGGAGTTCCCGCACGTCAACACCCAGATCTTCGGCACCGTCGATCCGGCCTCGAACGCCGAGCTCTTCGTGGAGGACATGAAGGCGCCCTACAACACGCCACCGAGCTCGGTGGACGCCACGATGTCGGGCTTCCTCACCGACTACTGGATCAACTTCGAGCGCCTCCGCAAGGGCACGCCGCCGACCGCCGACGAGGCGCGACAGATCATGGGATCGTTCTCGCCGCAGATGCTCCCGGTGCTGTCGACGCTCGCCAAGAACTTCGCCGTCTACGACAACTGGTACTGCGCCGTGCCGTCGCAGACGTTCTGCAACCGCTCGTTCTTCCACGCCTCGACCTCGCACGGCTTCGTCACGAACAAGCACGGCGGCGGGTACGAGAAGTGGCTCGACGCCCCCGCGACGCCGACGATCTTCAACCGGCTCGAGGACGCGGGCATCTCGTGGCGCATCTACTTCGACGAACTGCAGCTCGTGTCGTTCACGGGCGTGCTGCACGCGCCGGTGCTCGAGCAGTACTGGCGCACCGAGCGTTTCGCGACGATGAGCGAGTTCTACGAAGACGTTCGTCTCGGCACGTTGCCCGCGTACGCCTTCATCGAACCGCGCATGACGTACAACCACAACGACTTCCATCCGCCGTTCGGCAAGCTGAAGGAGGAGGCCGTCGACGGCAGGCCCGTGATCGACAGCGCCGTCTCCGACGTGCGCGCGGGCGAGGCGCTCGTGCACGAGATCTACGAGGCCATCAAGCGGAGCGATTCGAAGAGCGGCTCGAACGCCCTCAACACGATGCTGCTCATCACCTTCGACGAGCACGGCGGCACCTTCGATCACGTACCCCCGCCGCCGGCGACGCCTCCGCACGAACGGTCCGAGGGGGAGATGGGCTTCGGTTTCGACCGGCTCGGATGCCGCGTGCCTGCGATCGCCGTCTCGGCCTATACCCGGGCGGGCACGATCGTCCACGACGAGATGCACCACGCGGCCGTCATCGCGACCCTCTCGCGCCTGCACGGTCTCGAACCCCTGACCCGACGCGATGTCGGCGCGAACAATCTCTTCAACGCCGTCAACCTCGAGACGCCCCGCCAGCCCATCACCTGGCCGTCGACGACGCCGCAGTACATCCCGCCGAACCCGCAGACCGAGGCGCCGCACCCCGCGCATGCGCACAAGGACAAGCCGCTGAGCCCGCCGGCGAGGGGCCTGCTCGGACTGCTGCTCGCGAAGTACGGCACGCCCGACGAGGAGGAGCCCTCCACGTACGCCGACGCCTACGAACTGCTGCACCGCTACGGCGAAGGGCTCTTCGGCGCGCCCCGATAGAATCGGTGCATCCCCACCACGAGACGACGGAGCAGCATGTCTGAAATCAGTGCGGAGCAGGTCGCCCACCTCGCGAACCTCTCCCGCATCGCGCTCACCGATGAAGAGATCGAGCACCTCACGGCGGAGCTCGGCCAGATCATGCAGGCCGTCGAGAAGGTGAGCGAGGTCGCCACGCCCGACGTGCCGCCCACGAGCCACCCGATCCCCATGCAGAACGTCTTCCGCGACGATGTCGTCGGTCAGACCCTCACCGTCGAGCAGGCGCTCGCGGGCGCTCCCGAGTCCGACGGCTCGCGCTTCGTCGTGTCGGCCATCCTCGGGGAGGAGCAGTGAGCGAGATCATCCGGCTCTCCGCCGCCGAGCTCGGCGAACGCATCGCCGCGGGCGACGTCTCGTCCGTCGAGGCGACCCGTGCACACCTCGACCGCATCGCGGCCGTCGATGGAGCGGTGAACGCCTTCCTCCACGTCGAGGGCGACCGTGCGCTCGACACGGCCAACGAGATCGACCGACGGCGCGCCGCCGGCGAGTCGTTCGGGCCGCTCGCCGGTGTGCCGATCGCGATCAAAGACGTGCTCGTCACCGAGGGCATGCCGTCGACGGCGGGTTCGCGCATCCTCGAGGGCTGGATCCCGCCGTACGATGCGACGCCGGTGCGACGTGTCCGCGAGGCGGGCATGATCCCCCTCGGCAAGACCAACATGGACGAGTTCGCGATGGGCTCGTCCACCGAGCACTCCGCGTACGGTCCGACCCACAACCCGTGGGATCTCGACCGCATCCCCGGCGGCTCCGGCGGCGGCTCCGCGGCATCCGTCGCCGCATTCGAGGCTCCGCTCGCCCTCGGCAGCGACACGGGCGGTTCCATCCGACAGCCGGCGCATGTCACGGGAACCGTCGGCGTGAAGCCCACGTACGGCGCGGTCAGCCGGTACGGTTCGATCGCACTCGCCTCGTCGCTCGACCAGATCGGCCCGGTCACGCGCACCGTGCTCGATGCGGCGCTCCTGCACGACGTCATCGCCGGGCACGATCCGCTCGACTCCACCTCGATTCCCGAACCGTGGCCGTCGATGGCCGAAGCCGTCAGGCGGGCGGATGTCTCAGGCCTCCGGATCGGCGTGGTGAAGCAGCTCGACGCCGAGGGATTCCAGGCGGGGGTGCGCTCGCGCTTCCACGAGGCCCTCGAACTCCTCGAGCGCAACGGCGCCGAGATCGTCGAGGTCGACGCGCCGCACTTCGAGTACGCGATCGCCGCCTACTACCTGATCCTCCCGGCCGAGGCCTCCTCGAACCTCGCGAAGTTCGACTCGGTGCGCTTCGGCCTGCGGGTCACCCCCGACGGCGGCGGCACGGTCGAGCAGGTCATGGCGGCCACCCGCGAGGCCGGCTTCGGACCCGAGGTCAAGCGCCGCATCATCCTCGGCACGTACGCGCTCTCGGCCGGGTACTACGACGCCTACTACGGCAGCGCCCAGAAGGTGCGCACCCTGGTGCAGCGCGATTTCGACGCCGCGTTCGCGAACGTCGACGTGCTCGCCACGCCCACGGCGCCCACGACGGCGTTCAAGCTCGGCGAGAAGCTCGACGACCCGCTGTCGATGTACCTCAACGACGTCGCCACGATCCCCGCGAACCTCGCGGGCGTGCCCGGCATCTCGGTGCCCGCCGGGCTCGCTCCAGAAGACGGCCTGCCCGTCGGCATCCAGTTCCTCGCCCCGGCGCGCCAGGACGCCCGCCTCTACAACGTGGGCGCGGCGCTCGAGCAGCTGCTCCTGGCCGAGTGGGGCGGGCCGCTCCTCGACCGGGCCCCCGACCTGTCCCGACACGAGCTCACCGCGACCGAGGAGGGCGCACTCTGATGGCGCGCGCAGAACTGATGGACTACGACACGGCCCTCGAGCTCTACGAGCCGGTGATCGGTCTCGAGGTGCACGTCGAGCTCAACACCGCGACGAAGATGTTCTCGTCCGCGCCGAACCCGGCGAACTCGCAGTTCCACGACGCGCCGCCGAACACGCTCGTCACTCCCGTCTGCCTCGGCCTGCCCGGTTCGCTGCCGGTCGTCAATGAGCAGGCGGTGCGCTACTCGATCAGCCTCGGTCTCGGCCTCGGTTGCGAGATCGCGCCGACGAGCCGGTTCGCTCGCAAGAACTACTACTACCCCGACCTCGCGAAGAACTACCAGATCTCGCAGTACGACGAACCCATCGCCTTCGACGGATCCGTCGAGGTCGAGCTCGAGAACGGCCGGGTCTTCCAGGTGCCGATCGAGCGTGCGCACATGGAGGAGGACGCGGGCAAGCTCACGCACGTCGGAGGTTCCACCGGCCGCATCCAGGGCGCCGAGTACTCGCTCGTCGACTACAACCGTGCAGGCGTGCCGCTCGTCGAGATCGTCACGCGACCGATCTTCGGTGCCGAGGCGGATGCCCCGGCGCTCGCACGCGCCTACGTCGCGACCATCCGTGACATCGTGCTCTCGCTCGGCATCTCCGAGGCCCGCATGGAGCGCGGCAACCTGCGCTGCGACGCCAACGTCTCGTTGCGGCCGCGTGGTGCCGAGAAACTCGGCACCCGAACCGAGACGAAGAACGTGAACTCGATGCGCTCCATCGAGCGCGCCGTGCGGTACGAGATCCAGCGCCAGGCGGCCATTCTCGCCGCGGGCGGCACCATCACGCAGGAGACCCGGCACTGGCACGAGGACACGGGAGCCACGAGCGCCGGGCGGCCGAAGTCCGACGCCGACGACTACCGGTACTTCCCCGAGCCCGACCTCCTGCCGGTCGTGCCGTCGAAGGAGCTCATCGAGGAGTTGCGTGCCGCGCTGCCCGAGCCGCCGGCCGCGCGCCGTCGCCGTCTGAAGGCCGAGTGGGGCTTCACCGACCTCGAGTTCCAGGATGTCGTGAACGGTGGGCTCCTCGTCGAGGTGTCCGAGACCGTCGCCGCCGGCGCGTCGCCCACCGCCGCACGCAAATGGTGGACGGGTGAGCTCACCCGGCTCGCGAACGCCCGAGAGACGGATGCCGCATCCCTCGCGACAC
>JAPSJT010000211.1 GCA_031178045.1 Agromyces sp. | reverse complement strand
GAGGCAGCGCTGGCCCGTTCGACGAACGACGTCGTCGTGCCCTTCGCGACTTCGGTCGCCGAGAGCCAGGCCGCCGAGATCGCCCTCATGGAGGAGCTGCTCGCCGAGCGGAGCTGAGTGCCGCCGGCCGAGCGACCCGAGCGCTGCGCCCGCAGGCGCCGCCCTCAGACCTCGAGCACCGGGCGCTCCTCCTGCTGGCGGTAGAGCGACGCGTAGACGCCGCCGTTCGCGACGAGCTCGGCGTGCGTGCCGCGCTCGACGATTCGGCCCGCGACGATCACGAAGATGACGTCGGCGGCGACCACCGTCGAGAGCCGGTGCGCGATCGCGATCGTCGTGCGACCGCGCGACGCGTCGTCGAGCGCCTGCTGCACGACGCGCTCCGAGATCGTGTCGAGCGCGCTCGTCGCCTCGTCGAGCACGAGCACCGCCGGATCCTTGAGCAGCACGCGGGCGATCGCGATGCGCTGCTTCTCGCCGCCCGAGAGGCGGTAGCCGCGCTCGCCGACCACGGTGTCGTAGCCGTCGGGGAACGAGGCGATGGTCTCGTGGATGTTCGCGGCGCGGGCCGCCGCCTCGAGCTCGGCGTCGGAGGCATCGGGCTTCGCGTACCGCAGGTTCTCGGCGATCGTCGCGTGGAAGAGGTACGTCTCCTGGCTCACGATGCCGATGTTCGAGATCAGCGACTCCTGCCGCAGCTCGCGCACGTCGTCGCCGGCGAAGCGCACCGAGCCGCCGGATGCCTCGTACAGCCGCGGCACGAGGTACGACACGGTCGTCTTGCCGGCGCCGGACGGGCCCACGAACGCGGCGTACTGCCCGGGTTCGATCACGAAGCTCACGCCGTCGAGGGTCGGCCGCCCGTCACCGTCGGCGTCGGGGTAGCGGAATGTCACGTCGTCGAACTCGACGCGGCCGAGGGCCGGGCCGTTCGTCACGTCGCGGGCGTCGGGGGCATCCGTGATCGAGGGTTTCAGGTCGAGGTACTCGAAGATGCGGGCGAAGAGCGCACTCGAGGTCTGCAGGTCGAGCGCGACGCGCATGAGCCCCATGAGCGGGAACAGGAGTCGCGCCTGCACGGTCGTGAAGGCGACGATCGTGCCGGCCGTGACGTCTGCGAGACCGCCCGTGATGAGCCAGCCCGCGGCGAGGTACACGATGGCCGGAATCGAGGACATGAAGATGTTCACCATCGCGAAGAACCACTGGCCCGTCATCTGCTGCTTCACCTGCAGGCGGATCTGGTTCTGGTTCTCGTCGGCGTAGCGCCCGATCTCGCTCTGCTGACGCGTGAAGCTCTTCGAGAGCAGGATGCCCGAGACGCTCAGGGTCTCCTGCGTGATCGCGGTCATCTCCGACAGCGACTCCTGCGTCTTGCCGGCGAGGCGTGCCCGCACCTGGCCCACCCGGCGCTGCGCGAGCACCATGATCGGCATCAGCACGAGCGCGATGGCCGTGAGCTGCCAGTTGAGCAGCAGCATCGCGACGAACGCGGAGATCACGGTGACGGTGTTGCCGAGCACGCTCGACACGGTGTTCGTGAGCACGCTGGCGACGCCGCCGACGTCGTTCTGCAGCCGCGACTGGATGACGCCCGTCTTCGTGCGCGTGAAGAAGCTCAGCTCCATCGACTGCAGGTGCGTGAAGAGCCGCACCCGCAGCGCCCCCATGACCTTGTTGCCGATCGTGGCCGTGAGCCAGGTCTGCCAGACGCCGAGCAGTGCCGCGATGATGAAGACCGCGATCATCGCGAGCACGAGGGTGGCGAGCACGGGCAGGTTCGGGCCGCCGGTCGCCTCGCCGTCGGCACCGACCGGGAAGAGCCCGTCGTCGAAGGCCCGCTGGGTGAGGAGTGGGGGGATGACGCTCAGGGCGGCGCCGATGAGCACGAGCACGACGGTCGTGGCGAGTGCCGCCTTGTGCGGGGCGAAGAGCTCGGAGATGCGGCGGAGCAAATGCGGGATCTTCGGCGCCTCGGCGTTCTCGGCACGCTGAGCGGCCTCGTCGGCCGAGGCGATGCGGGTGCGGGTCTTGCCGAACCTCCCCGACTGTCCGCCCGGTGCACCGCCATGCATGCTCATTCCCTCACCCTACGACCGCCGAAGCGGCAGCGCCCCGTCGCCGACGCCCGGAGATGCGGTGTTCGCGGAGGGCGTGGCCCACGAATATGCCCCGGGGGCAATGCCCAGAACAGGGGGCCCCTTCCGCACGGGGATCGCCATAGCCTGAGACTTACTCGCTTAGCGCGTGATGCCGACGATGTCATCACGCGGCACTAGGCGTTTGGCCATACCCGTGGTCATGCATCGGAATGAGGGGAACCCGAATGAACCCGAACGAGGGTGCCGCGACGCGGTACCAGGATCGGCATGCACCGGTCCGAATGATGAAGGAACCACCGCCCGGCGAGCACCGTCTGCGTCGCATGCTCGCGGCGCTCGCGATCTCAGCGCTCGCCATCGGCGGCGTGACGACGCTGGCCGCCGCTCCTGCAGCCGCGGACGATGCCGTCCCGGTCGCCGCCGACGCCGTGGAGGTGGCATCCGCTGATGACGCCGCGGCGACCGCGGAGACACCATCGGAGGAGACACCGGCGCCCGCGTCGGATCCCGCGCTTCCTGCCGAGGAACCGGCACCCGCTCCGGCTGAAGAGCCCGCACCGGCACCCGCTCCCGAACCGGCACCCGCCGAGGAGCCGGCACCCGCTGAGGACCTCGCTCCGGAAGGGGACGCACCGGCGACGGTCGACGAGAACGCCGCGCCCGCCGCGGACGGGGCCGAGGCATCCGAGGTGGTCGCACTGCTCGTGCCGCCGCCGCCCAGTGAACCGGTCGACAAGGTCGAGATCTGCCACGCGACGGCGTCGCACCAGAATCCGTATGTGATCAACGAGCCCGCCGCCGACGGCGACGTCTCGGGTCACGCCGGCCACACCGGGCCGATCTGGTTCCCGGGCATCGAGGGCGAATGGGGTGACATCATCCCGCCGTTCTCGTACGAGGACCCCGATGGAGTGCACTTCTTCGAGGGCCTGAACTGGTCGGAGACCGGACAGCTCGTCTACGCGAACGACTGCGTCATGCCAGTCGAGCCGGACATCGACATCATCGTGACGGACTGCATCGCCTACAGCGGGTTCGGCCTGCTCGAGGTCTCGCTCGCCGGGCTCCTCGAGAACTTCGACTACCGGGTGACGGTCACGGACGCCGAAGGTGTCGTCGACTCCGTCGTGATCTCGGGCGCCGAGGACGACGAGGCATTCCTCGATTGGGATCTGCCGCCTGGCGACTACACGGTCACGGTGGAATGGTCGGCCGATGGGAGCCCATGGTTCCTGCTCGAAAGCCTGTCATTCACGATCAACGCGTGTCCCGTGTTCGAGATCGCTGTCACGCCCGGCGAATGCGTCATCGGCGATGAGGGCACCGCCACGGTGACCCTCACCGGTCTCATCGTGGGCGAGGAGTACAGCTGGGACGTGTTCGGTGAGGGCTACGCCGAATCCGGCAGCTTCACGGCCACGGCCGAGACCGAGGTCGTGATGCTCGACGGATTCCCGCCCGGCAACTTCGTCGCCGTCGCCCAGTGGGTGGGTGAGCCGCTGGTGTTCGACTGGGTCGGGTTCGTCATCGAGCCCTGCCAGCCCGAGATCACCGTCGAGGTGACGGAATGCCCTGCGGCTGGGGGCACCGGCTCCGCCCTGCTCACCCTCTCGAACCTCGTCGCCGGGGTCGAGTACGAGGTGAAGGTGACCGACCGTGGCGACGCGAGCGGCACGCCGTACGGTGGAGTGCATGTGGTGATGGGTGACGAGGCGGGCAACGCCCAACTGATGATCTCCTCACTGCCGGCCGATCACGAGTACACCGCGTGGGTCGACGGGATCTTCGAGGCTACGTGGGAGGAACCCTGGTGGTCGGAGGGGAGCGACTTCGAGCCCATCGACACCGTCGAGCTCTCGGCCAGCGTCGACTTCGCGCTGCAGCCCTGCCCGGCAGTTCCCGTGACGCC
>JAPSJT010000210.1 GCA_031178045.1 Agromyces sp. | reverse complement strand
CCTACGACGTCGCGCGCATCCGGTCCCTCTTCCCCTCGCTCGAAAGCGGCTGGGCGCATTTCGACGGCCCCGGCGGGACGCAGACCCCCCGGGCGGTCGGCGCCGCCGTGGCATCCGTGCTCACCGGTCCGCTGTCGAACCGCGGCACCGCCGGCGAGTCCGAGCAGCGCGCCGAGGCGGCCGTGCACGGCTTCCGGCTCGCGATGGCCGACCTGCTCGACGCGCACCCGCGGGGCATCGTGCACGGCCGCAGTGCGACGCAGCTCGTCTACGACTTCTCGCGACACCTCTCCCATGACTGGGGCGCCGGCGACGAGGTCGTCGTCACCAGGCTCGACCACGATGCGAACGTGCGGCCGTGGGTGCAGGCCGCGGAACGTACCGGTGCGACGGTGCGCTGGGCCGAGTTCGACCCCGCGACGGGTGAGCTGCCGCTCGAGGCGCTCACCGCCGTGCTCTCGGATCGCACCCGGCTCGTCGCCGTGACCGCGGCCTCGAACCTGCTCGGCACGATGCCCGACGTGCCCGCGATCTCCGCCGCCGCGCACGACGCGGGCGCCCTGGTGTTCGTCGACGGGGTGCACTACACCGCTCACGCGCTGCCCGACCTCGAGGAACTCGGCGCCGACTTCTTCGTCTGCTCGCCGTACAAGTTCCTCGGGCCGCACTGCGGCGTGCTCGCGGCACGCCCCGAACTGCTCGAGACGATCGCGCCCGACAAGCTGCTGCCCTCGACGAACGTGGTGCCCGAACGATTCGAGTTCGGCACGCTGCCGTACGAGACGCTCGCCGGGGTGACGGCGGCCGTCGACGTGCTCGCCGGTCTCGACCCCGACGCCGCCGACGCCGCCGAGTCGCGACGCGGGCGACTCGCCGCGTCGTACGCCGCCCTGCACGAGCACGAGGCAGCGCTTCGGCGCCGGCTCGAGGAGGGGCTCGCCGAGCTTCCGGGCATCACCATCTGGTCGCGCGCCCAGCGCCGCACACCGACCGTGCTCGCGAGCTTCGACGGCCGCGCGGCATCCGCACTCACGACGTCCCTCGCCGCCGGCAGGGTGCTCGCGCCCTCTGGCGACTTCTATGCCCTCGAGGCGTCACGGCGCCTCGGCCTCGGCGACGCCGGCGGACTGCGCATGGGCCTCGCGCCCTACACGGATGCCTCCGACGTCGAGCGCCTGCTCGACGGGCTCGTCGCCGCGACCCGCTGAATCCGAGCGAGCATCCGTCGCTCGACGGATGCTCCGCGCGGCGCCCGCTCGATAGGGTGGCGTGTGGCGGTCCGTCCGCCGGGCCGTGCGGGGGCGCGGCCCCTCGCGGCACCTGCTCGCCCCCGACGTGAGGAGAGCGCATGGACGGCGGCATCCCCATCGAGATCTCGGGTCTCAGCAAGCAGTTCGGGCCGGTGACGGCCGTCGACGACCTGAGCTTCACGGTCGAACCGGGTCGGGTCACCGGATTCCTCGGGCCGAACGGCGCGGGCAAGACGACGACCCTGCGGGTGCTGCTGGGACTCGTCCGGGCCTCGTCCGGCACGGCGACATTCGGCGGCACGAGCTATCACGACCTGACGAAGCCCCTCGAGACCGTGGGCGCCGCCCTCGACGCGAACTTCCACCCGGGTCGCACCGCCCGGAACCACCTCAAGGTGTACGCCACGGCGGCGGGCCTCCCGGCGAGCCGCATCCCCCTCGTGCTCGAGCAGGTCGGCATGTCCGAGTTCGCCGACCGGCGCGTGGGCGGGTTCTCGCTCGGCATGCGGCAGCGCCTGGCGCTCGCCTACACGCTCCTCGGCGATCCGGCGGTGTTCGTGCTCGACGAGCCCATCAACGGACTCGATCCCGAGGGCATCAAGTGGATCCGCGGCTTCCTCCAGAGCCTCGCCCGCGAAGGACGCACGGTGCTCGTGAGCTCGCACATGCTGAGCGAGGTGCAGCAGAGCGTCGACGAGGTCGTCATCATCTCGAAGGGCCGGCTCGTGAAGAGCGGCTCCCTTGCGAGCCTCGAACTCGAGGCGGCGCCGAGCACCATTGCCGACTCGCCCGACCGGCCGGCCCTCGCCGCGGCCCTCGAGGCGGCCGGCCTCGAGTACGTCGAGGGACGCAGCGGCTTCATCGTCGCGGAGCCGGACCCCGGACGAGTCGGGCACGCGGCGTTCGCCGCCGGTGTCGAACTCAGCGCACTGCATCGACTGAAGTCGGGGCTCGAGGAGTCGTTCCTCTCGCTCGTGAACGGAGGTGGGGAGTGATGTCCGCGATCCGCGCACTCGGCTCCGAGTTCGAGAAGGTCTTCACGACGCGCATGTGGTGGCTGCTCGCCCTCCTGCTCGTCGGCTACGTCGCGTTCCTCGCCGGCGGACTCGGCGCCTTCCTCGGCTGGGCCTCCGAGAATCCCGATGCCGCGGCATCCGCCGGCAACACGGCCGTGCCGCCGGGAGCCGGGCTCGCCCCGCTCATCTACAGCTTCGCGTCCTCCGTCGGCTACGTGTTCCCCGTGCTGCTCGGCGCGCTCGCCGTCACGGGCGAGTTCCGGCACAAGACGCTCACGCCGACGTTCCTCGCCGAGCCGCACCGCGGGGTCGTGCTCGGGGCGAAGTTCACGTCGCAGCTCGCGATGGGCGCGGGCCTCGGCGTCATCGCCTTCGCGACCTCGGTCGCCGCGGGCGCCGGCGCCCTCGCGCTGTTCGGGCTCGACACGGCCCTCGACTCGAGCGACACCTGGGCGCTCATCGGGCGCGGCGTGCTGGCCATGGCGCTCTGGGGTGCGATCGGCGTCGGTCTCGGTGCACTCGTGCCGAACCAGGTCGCCGCGATCGTCATCGTCATCGCATTCACGCAGTTCGTCGAGCCGGTGCTCCGGCTCGGTGCCTCGCTCAACGAGGTGACCGCGAGCATCGGCCGGTTCCTCCCGGGCGCGGCGAGCGATGCCCTCGTGGGGGCATCCTTCTACAGCATCGCGTCGGTCGGCACGACCGCGTCGCTCGATTGGTGGCAGGGCGGGCTCGTGCTGCTCGGCATCGGCGTGATCGCGACGCTCGTCGGCGGCGCGACGACGTGGCGACGAGACGTGACGTGACGTGACCATGGACGTCGCGGAGCTCCGGCGGCTGCGCCTGCTCGTGCAGGGGCTGCGCGCGCCGTTCGACGATTCGGCTCCCGAGGTCGTGCGGCGCTTCGTCGCCGTGCAGGCGCAGGAGTTCCTGCCTGCGCAGTGGGGCCTCGCCGTGCGCATCCCGAGCGGGCATCGACCGGATGCCGCAGCGCTCGCGGCGTCGCTCGACGCCGGCGAACTCCTCCGCACCCATGTGCTCCGGCCCACGTGGCACTTCCTCCACCCCTCCGACGCCCGCTGGGTGCTCGAGCTCTCGGCCGAGCGCGTGCACCGGGTGAACGCGACGTACTACCGCCGCACGGGTGTCGAGGGCGAACAGGCCGCTCGTGCGCTCGACGTCGTCGCCGAATCGCTCGCCGGCGGACACCGGACGCGCGCCGAGCTCACCGCGGCGCTCGAAGCGGCCGGCGCCCCGCTCACGGGCCTCGGGTTCGGTCTGCTCCTCATGCTCGCCGAGCTCGAACGCGTCGCGATCAGCGGGCCGAACGTCGGCAAGCAGCGCACCTACGCGGCGTTCGACGATCGCGTGCCGCCCTCGCCGCCCCGGCCGCGTGACGAGGCGCTCGCCGAGCTCGCCGCCCGCTTCATCTCGTCACGGAGCCCGGTGACCGACCGCGACTTCGCGGCGTGGTCGGGATTCCCGCTGGGCGACACGCGCACGGCGTTCGCGGCGGCGGCCGAGCTCGCCGCGGCCCGCGGGAGCGCGATCGAGACGGTCGACGTCGACGGAGTCGCGCACTGGCTGGACGCGGCATCCGTGGCGGCGGCCGTCGAGCGCGGCGCGATCGAGACGGCCGAATCGGCGGCGACCCCGACCGTGCCCGCGACCGGCCCCCGCGTCGACCTGCTGCAGGCGTACGACGAGTACATCATGGGCTACGCGGCGCCGCGCGCCTTCCTGCTCCCACCGGG
>JAPSJT010000209.1 GCA_031178045.1 Agromyces sp. | reverse complement strand
GCGAGGCGCTCGCCGTGGAAGGGACGGAGGAAGAACTCCCAGATGCGGTCGCCGTCCTTCAGGAAGAAGAACAGCACCACGACCACGAGCAGGGTGCCGGTCACGAACTCGGTCGCGACCGAGACCCCCGCGAGCGCGCCCGCACCGAACTCGGCACTCGTGACGAAGTCGACGACCGCCTCGCGTGCCGCGGTGAGCTGCGCCGCGTCGATCGGCAGCGGGAGGCTGAAGAGCCACTCCTGGAAGTCGTCGAGCCCCTCGCCGGCCGAGGCGACGAGCTCGCCCCATTGGCTGCGCACGGCGAAGACGATGAGCGTCACGATTCCGCCGAGCACGAGGATGCTGCCGAGCAGGGTGATCCACGCGGCGAGGATCGCGGGCATCCGCCGACGCAACCAGCCGACGAGGGGCGCGGCCGCTGCCGCGAGGATGAGTGCGATGAGCACGGGGATCACGAGGAGCTTGACCTGCACGAGTGCCCAGACGGTGAGCGCACCGAGTGCGACCACGAGCAGGATCTGCAGGCTGCGGATGGACCACCGCCCCAGGCGATCGTTCCAGACCGAGCTGAGGCGGCCGTCGTCGGAGCCCGGCCGGCCGGCGACCTCGGCAGCCGGCGACTGACGGGCTGCGGCGATCACATCGGCGGCCTCGGAGGAATCGCGGGAGCGTCGGAAGATCATGGCTCGACGATAGGGCGGCTGCCGCACTGCGCACAGGCCTTGACGCCGCGTTGCCGCGCCGCGCCGCGCCGACGAGGCCCCGGCGACGCACGGCTCTCGAGCGGCGGCGCCCAGGCCGCGCCAGGCCCTTGACGGCGGTCATGACCGAGGCATACAGTGGCCGCAAGTTGACTGATACGTACTGAAAGTTTCGCAATATGCAACTCTCCGCTGACACACCGAGCGACGGGATCCGCGGCCCTGTCGACGCGAGCGTCGTGCCCCGATTCGCCGGAATCGCGACGTTCGCACGCCTCCCCCGGCTCGACGAGGTCGGTCGTGCTGACGTCGTGATCGCTGGCGTTCCGTTCGACAGCGGCGTGAGCTACCGTCCGGGCGCACGCTTCGGTCCGGCCCACGTGCGCGAGGCGTCGCGGTTGCTGCGCCCCTACAACCCCGCGCAAGACGTCTTCCCCTTCGGCGCGCAACAGGTGGCGGATGCCGGCGACCTCGTCGCGAACCCCTTCGACATCACCGAGGCGGTGCGCCAGATCGAGGAGGGCGCGACCGCGCTCGGCGAGCGGGCCGAGCGGATCCTCGCCATCGGCGGCGACCACACGATCGCCCTCCCGCTGCTGCGGGCGGTGCACGCGAAGCACGGCCCCGTCGCGGTGCTGCACTTCGACGCGCACCTCGACACCTGGGACACCTACTTCGGCGCGCCGACGACCCACGGCACCCCGTTCCGCCGCGCGTCCGAGGAGGGGCTCATCGACCTCACCGCGAGCATGCACGTCGGCATCCGCGGGCCGCTCTACGCGAAGTCCGACCTCGAGGACGACGCCCGCCTCGGCTTCGCGATCGTCACGAGCGAGCAGCTCGAGGAGCACGGGGTCGGCGCGGCGATCGAGCGCATCCGAGCCCGCATCGGCAGCGCGCCGCTCTACATCTCGATCGACATCGACGTGCTCGACCCGGCGCACGCTCCCGGCACGGGCACCCCCGAGGCCGGCGGGCTCACGAGCCGGGAGCTGCTCCGCATCCTCCGTAGCCTCAGCGACCTGCCGATCGTCGGCGCCGATGTCGTCGAGGTCGCGCCGGCCTACGACCACGCACAGCTCACGGCGGTCGCCGCGAGCCACGTCGCCTACGAGCTGCTGAGCGCGATGGCCCCGCGCGCCGACGGGGCGCCGCGCATCGATGAACGAGCGAAGGAGCCGATTCCGTGAGCACCCCGAACGAACCCACGTCCGAGTCCGTGCTGGCGGCGGCATCCGCCATCGTCGACGCCTTCGCCGCCACCGACGGCGAGCGCTATTTCGCGACGTTCGCACCCGAGGCGACATTCGTGTTCCACACCGAGCCCGAGCGACTCGGCGACCGCGCCGCCTACGAGCGGCTCTGGGCCGAGTGGGTGGCGAGCGGGTGGCGCGTCGTCTCGTGCACGTCGCGCGATCAGCTCGTGCAGACGTTCCCCGGCGGCGCGGTGTTCAGCCACTCCGTCGCCACCGAGGTGCAGACGCCCGACGGCCACGACGCGTACCGCGAGCGGGAGACGATCGTGTTCCGCTCGGATGATTCGGGGCTCGTCGCCGTGCACGAGCACCTCTCCCCCATGCCGGAACCCGCCGGTTCCACCCCCTGAGCGCGCGCGCTCACCCCAGATCGGGCCCGAGCCCACCCGAGCCCCCGCCTCCCGAGGAGAACAGCAATGTCGCTCTACACCCGCCTCGAACGCCGCCTCGAAGAGAACTCCGACGACGCCGGACCAGTCCGCGGCACCTTCGGCCTGCGCCGGATCGGAATGATCTGGCTCGCCGCCAACCTCGTCGTGACGACCCTGCTCACCGGCACGCTCTTCGTGCCGGGCGTCGACTACGGACTCGTCGTGCTGCTGATCATCCTCGGCACGATCCTCGGCGCCGCCGTGCTCGTCACGGTGGGCAACATCGGCACTCGCACCGGGCTGCCCACGATGGCGCTCACCCGCGGGCCGTTCGGCACGCGCGGAAGCCTGCTCCCGGTCGCCGCCAACGTCATCATCCTCATGGGATGGAGCTGGGTGCAGGCGATGCTCGCGGGCATCGCCCTCGACTTCCTCGTGGCATCCGTCACCGGCTTCTCGGCGCCCGTGCTCTTCGCCGTCGTCTGCCAGACGATCGTCGTGATCCTCGCCATCTTCGGCCACGAGGGCATCGCAAAGGTCGAGCCGTGGCTTGCCGTGCTCATGCTCGCGATCATGGCGTACATCTTCATCGTGGCCTTCACGACGTTCGCGCCGGCCGAGTACGCGGCGATCCCCGTCGACGACGCGATCGGCTACACACCCATCCTCGTGCTCGACGTCGTCATCGCGACCGCCATCTCGTGGACGGTGCTCTCGGCCGACTTCAACCGCTTCGCGCGGTCGAGCCGCGCGGGCGTCATCGGCTCGGGCGTCGGCTACTCGCTCTCGACGATCCTCGCGATGGTGCTCGGGGCGACCGCGATCGGCTACGTCGTGCTCTCGGGCGGCGAGGCGATCCCGTTCGACCCCGTGACGATCGTCACGCCGTTCGGCGCGCCGCTCGCGATCGTGATCTTCCTCTCGGTCATGGCCACGAACACCATGGTCGTCTACGGCATGGTCACGACGATCGTGAACGCGATCCCCGGGCGCAAGAAGCTGAAGTTCCTGCCGACCGCGCTCATCGTCGGGGTGATCTCGATCATCGGCTCGACGTTCTTCGGCCTGCTCAACCAGTTCACGGCGTTCCTCGTCACGATCGGCGCGCTCTTCGCCCCCGTGTTCGCGATCATGATCGCCGACTACTACATCGTGAAGCGCGGCGCCTACACCGCCGACATCCTGCGCCAGCGCGACGGGCGCTACTGGTATCTCGGCGGCGTGAACTGGGCGGCCATCGCGGCCTGGGCGGTGGGCGCCGTCGGCGCCTACCTCTGGACGTACGTGTGGCCGACGCCGGTCGGCGCGACGATCCCCTCGTTCGCGGTGACGTTCGTGCTCTACCTGTTGCTGTCGCTGCGCGAGCGTTCGGGAACCGAACGGGTGGCGAGCGTGCACCTCGCGGATGCCGCGGAGACGCGAACCTCGAATGCGTGACCTCAGCCATCCGCTCGATTCGGGCATGCAGGTCTACCCGGGCGATCCCGGGGTCGAGTTCGCGGCGGCGCTCGACGTGGATCGCGACGGCGCCGCCGTGACGGCCCTGCACCTCGGCTCGCACACGGGCACGCACGTCGACGCGCCGGCGCACACGGTGGCCGGCGGGCGAACGCTCGACCGGGTGTCGCTCGACGAGCTCGTCGGTGACGCTCTCGTGGTGCGTGTCGAGGGGCTCGGCGACCGCGACGTGATCACGGCGCCGATGCTCGGCGCACTGCCCGGGCGGGTGCCCCCGATCGTC
>JAPSJT010000208.1 GCA_031178045.1 Agromyces sp. | reverse complement strand
GCATCACCACGGCCATCGCCGCCACGCGGTCGCTCCAGTCGGTGCTCGATCCGTCGGCACCGACCGGGAAGTGCGACGTCGCGGGCACCGCCGCGGCGACCGCCGTCGCGAACCCGTCGCCGGAGGCGATCGTGATGCGCGGGTCGTCCGCGTCTCGGAATCCGGCCACCGGCGTCGACACGACCGGGCGACCGACGCTCCCGTACTCGTGGAGCTTGATCGGGTCGAGGCTGTCGGTGAACGCGGTCACGACGTGCGGAACCACGAGCACATCGGCGTGCTGGAGATAGCCGACCACGGCATCGCGCGGCCGCGGTCCGAGCAGCCGCACCCCTGCGTCTCGCAGCCGTGCCGTGTCGTGCGTCGGGAGCAGGTTCGGACCCACCAGCACGAGCGTGCCCCCCGGGCCGAGGGCCCGTGCGGTGGACTCGCAGAGGTCGACGTCGATGCGGTCGGGATGCACGGTGCCGAGGTAGACGGCGACCGGACCGTCGGGCAGATCCGCCGGCCGGGGCACGGGGGAGCGGTAGGCGGCGACGTCGACGCCGTTCGGGATGAGCGTCACCGGCCGGGTCGCGCCCTTACGGCGCTCGAGCTCCGGCGAGCACACGACCACCTCGCGAGCGAGTTCGAACAGCCGCGCCTCGTGCGCCGCGATCCGGCGGAGTTCGGCAGGTGGTCGGTCCGCGGTCAGCCAGTCGTCGGTGATGTCGTAGAGCGTGGGCCAGCGCGAGAGTTCGGCGAGCCCGACGGCGCCCGGGTCGTTGATCCACAGCAGGGGATGCCGCATGCCGAGCGCCCCGGCGGCTCGCACCACGGCGCGGGCGAGGCGCTCGTCGGCACGGGCATCGAGCCGACGGGGCAGCCATTTGACGGGACGCACGGTGAACAGGCGGCCGGGCGCGACCTCGGGAACTTCCCGCACCCCTCGCGCGAACGACGGACGCCGACCCGAACGCACGTCGTGCGTGGGGTCGGCGGGCGGCTCGACGAAGAGCACGCGCAGCGCGGCATCCGTTCGCAGCAGACCCGCGACGAGGTGCTGGTTGCGGCGCCACACGTCGTCCCACGCCTCGAGCGACACCACCACGAGATCGGTCATCGCGCCCTCCGGTAGACCGCCTCCGTCGCGACGGCTTGAGCGTGCAGCGAGAACTCGCCCTGCTGGCGTCTGCGGCCCGCGAGCGACAGCGCGTTGCGGCCGGGCTCGTCCTCGGCAAGGGAGCGCAGGTTGCGGGCCGCCGCCTCGACGTCGCCGGGCGGGAACAGCGCGCGCGGATCGAGCCCGCCGAGCACGTCGAGATGTCCGGCCGCCGCGGCGGCCACGACCGGGAGCCCGCCGGCCATCGCCTCCAGGACGGTCAGACCGAGTCCCTCGACCGGGCACGGGGCGATCAGGAGGCCTGCGCGATCCATGATCTCGGGCAGGTCGGCGCGATATCCGAGGAACACGACCGCGGACGAGATGCCGAGCTCATCGGCCAGCGACTCCAGCGCATCGCGCTCGGGGCCCTTGCCGGCGACCTCGAGGGTCCAGCCCTCGTCGGCGAGACCGGATGCCGCGAAGGCGCGGATCCCCACGTCGGTGCGCTTCTCGGGCTGGAGCCGCTGCGCCATGAGCACGACGCGCTCGCGCAGTGTGACGTCGCGCAGCAGGCGGTTCTCGATGCCAGAGTGCACCACCGTGCTGGGCCCGTCGACGGCGTCGGCGACGGCGCGGCTGATCGAGATCTGGGCGTCGATGCGGCGCCGCAGGAGCGGGCCGATCGGCAGGGGACCGATCCGTCCTCGCGCCTTCGCGAAATGCCGCGTCGCGACGACGGCGGGGCGGCGCGCCCGCCTGGTGAACCAGAGCGCTGCGGCGGTGCCCAGGTCGGCCGCAGTCATGTGCGTGTTGACGACGTCGAACCCCCGAGCCAGACGCCGAACGGCGCGAGTGACGTCGATGGTGCGTGCTGCCGGCACGTGATCGATTCCCGCGCCGGCGAGCAGCGGGCGCATCCGATCGGTGGCGCCGCCGATCACGGCGACCCGATGCCCGTCGGCGGCCTGTGCGAGCGCGAGGCGCAGCACGAACTGCTCGACACCCGAGAATCCGTCGGAGCGGATCGCGTGCAGGATGCGAAGCCGCCGCGTCGCCCCCTCGCCACCGGCGGAGTCGTCGTCGCCTTCGCCGCGCGCGCGCTCGCGGTCGCGCTGCAGCGACTCGAGGAGCGCGAGGTAGCGGCTCGCGATCCTGGGCCAGGCGTATCGTTCGGCGGTCTGCCGCGCGCGGATCCGCCACTCGTCGAGCGGTTGCGACGCGAGCTCGGCCAGGCGGGCGCCCACCGACGAGGCGTCGCGCTCCACGATGAACCCGTTGTCGCCGTCGATGAGGATGTCGGGCGCGAAGCCCACGGGCGTCGACACCACCGGCAGCCCGCACGCGAGCGCCTCGAGCACGACGAGTGCGTTCGCCTCATACGCGCTCGGCAGCACCAGTGCATCGGCGGCCCAGAGGAACGGTGTCGGATCCTCGTGCGTGCCCGCGAAGTGCACGCGCTCGCCGACGCCGGCAGCGCGTGCCTGCGCCTGGGCGGTGCGGATCATGTCGGGTGAGCCGCCGACCACGAGAAGGAGCACCTCGGCCGCCGTCCGGAGCGATTCGATGGCGATGGGGAGGCCCTTGCGGTCGAACTCGTGGCCGACGAACACGGCGATGGTGCGGTCGTCGTCGATTCCGAGCATCGACCGGGCCTGCAGGCGCTCCGCGGCATCAGGTGGCCGGAACCGTTCGACGTCGACGCCGTTGGGGATGACGTGGATCGGCGCGCGAACGCGGCCGTAGGTGGAGCCCAGCAGCTCGGCCTCGGTCGTCGTCAACGCCACGACGGCTCGGTGGGTGCCGCCCCGGTAACGGATGCGGTCGCGAAGCGCGGTGAACAGGTGCACCGGGTTGCGCACCATCCGCCAGAGGTACTCCCCCCGTGCGCGCATCGCGGGCTGCAGGAGACCGTGGTTCACGTAGACGTCGCCGGCCATGACGTCGTTGTGGGTGATCGACACGGCGTCGGGACGTGCCGCGAGAAAGCGTCGTGCACGCCGCGTGCCGACGGTGCTGAACCAGACGACGTTGCGCGCACGAGAGAGGTGAGTCGCGACCGGCGTGCGTCCCCGCGATCTTCCGGGCTTCCGGCCGGCGTCGGCGGCCGTGAATCGCTCGACCGTCGCTCCGGCGGCGATGAACTCGCGTTCGAGCGCGTACGCGACGCCCGCGACGCCGCTGCCGGGGCCGATCACCGGGGCGATCTGCACGATGTGCGTCATCCGTCGCTCCGATCGGCAGGATGCCGCGAACCGCGCGATCGCTCGGCGAGCAGTTCCTCCGCGAGCTCGAGGTAGCGCCGCGCGATGGCGCGCCATCCGTAGCGCTCGACGGACTTTCGCGCCCGGCGGCGCCACTCGGCGAACTCGGCGTCGTCGAGCGTCGCGAGCTGCTCCATGCGCTCGCCCACCGCACGTCCGTCGCGCTCGACGAGGAATCCGTTCTCGCCGTCCACGATCACCTCGGGCGCGAACCCGACGGGCGTGGCGATCACCGGCAGCCCGACGGCGAGCGCTTCGAGCACGACGAGCGCGTTCGCCTCGTAGGCGCTCGGCAGCACGAAGAAGTCGGAGGCATGCAGGAATCGCACCGGGGGCCGTCGCGGACCGAGGAACAGGACCCGCTCGCCGACCCCGAGCTCCTTCGCCTCGGCGTGGGCCTCGGCGATGATGTCGTCGTTGCCGCCGATGATGAGCAGCAGCACGCTCGGCGCATGACGCAGGCCCTGGATCGCGATCGAGAGCCCCTTGCGAGAGAACTCGTGCCCGACGAAGACGGCCACGCGCTCCTCCGTACCGAGCTTCAGCTCGGCTCGGGCAGCGTTGCGCTCGTCGGGCGTCGGCGGACGGAACCGTTCGAGGTCGACGCCGTTCGGGATGACCTCGATCCGGGGCCGGATGCGCCCGTAGGTGGCGCGGAGGTCGGCGGCATCCGCCTCGGAGAGACACACCACCGCACGGTGCGTGCGCCCGCGGTACCTGATGCGGTCCCTGAGGTAGATGAACACGT
>JAPSJT010000207.1 GCA_031178045.1 Agromyces sp. | reverse complement strand
GGCGACCGGCAGGTCGACTAGCGGTGCAGCCGGAACTCCGCCGCCTTCACGACGTTCGCGAGCAGCATGGCGCGGGTCATGGGGCCGACGCCGCCGGGGTTCGGCGAGAGGTGCCCCGCGACCTCGGCCACAGACGGGTCGACGTCACCCGTGAGCCTGCCCTTGCCGGTGTCCTCGTCCTCGACACGCGTGATGCCGACGTCGAGCACGGCCGCGCCCGGCTTGATCCATTCGGGCTTCACCAGGTGCGGCACGCCCACGGCGGCCACGACGATGTCGGCGCGGCGCACCTCGGCGGGCAGGTCCTGGGTGCGCGAATGGGTGAGCGTCACCGTCGCGTCGAGGCCCTTGCGCGTGAAGAGGAGCCCGAGCGGACGGCCCACGGTGAGCCCGCGTCCGATGACCGTGACGTGCTTGCCGCGGATCGGCACGTCGTAGCGCCGCAGCATCTCGACGATTCCCGCCGGCGTGCACGGCAGCGGCGAGTGCAGCTCGCCCTCGATGCCGAGCACGAGCCGGCCGAGGTTCGTGGGATGCAGCCCGTCGGCGTCCTTGTCTGGGTCGATGAGCTCGAGCATCGCGTTCTCGTCGTGCCCGGCGGGCAGCGGGAGCTGCACGATGTAGCCCGTGACCTCGGACGCCGAGTTCAGGTCGCGGATCGCCGCGCGCACGTCATGCGTCGTGGCGGAAGCGGGCAGGTCGACGCGGATCGACTGGATGCCGACCTCGGCGCAGTCGCGGTGCTTCCCCGCGACGTACGAGCGCGACCCGGGGTCGTCGCCGACGAGGAGCGTGCCGAGCCCCGGCACGACGCCGTGCGCGCGCAGGAGCGCGATGCGCGAGGCGAGCTCGTTCTTGACGGTGGTCGCCGTGGCGACGCCGTCGAGGGTGATCGCGGTCATGGTGTCTCCGTTCCTCGCTCCCGTTCGTCGGATGCACCGGGCGACACGCCGTGCCGCGAACGGCGGATGCGGCGTGTCACCCGGATCCCCGACTTTCGGAGCGATGCGTCTGCGATCGAGGTCGCCGGCGCGCGGGTGTGTGGAACTACTGCTGCAAGCCCGGGTACAGGGGGAACTGCGCCGTGAGAGCCTCGACGCGCGAGCGCAGCGCCGCGACCTCCGCCTCGCCCTGGAGCGCGAGCGCGATGATGTCGGCGACCTCGGTGAACTCGGCGTCGCCGAAGCCGCGGGTCGCGAGCGCCGGCGTGCCGATGCGCAGGCCGGAGGTGACCATCGGCGGGCGCGGGTCGAACGGCACGGCGTTGCGGTTCACGGTGATGAGCGCCTCGTGCAGCAGGTCTTCGGCCTGCTGGCCGTCGATCTTCGAGTTGCGAAGGTCGGCGAGCACGAGGTGCACGTCGGTGCCGCCCGTGAGCACGTCGACGCCGGCGGCGCGGGAGTCGTCGGCCGTGAGGCGCGAGGCGAGGATCTGCGCACCGCGGATGGTGCGCTCCTGGCGGTCCTTGAACTCGGCGGATGCCGCGATCTTGAACGCCGTGGCCTTCGCGGCGATGACGTGCATGAGCGGGCCGCCCTGCTGCCCGGGGAACACGTTCGAGTTGAGCTTCTTCGCGAGCTCGGTGTCGCGCGAGACGATGAAGCCCGAGCGGGGGCCGCCGATCGTCTTGTGCACGGTCGACGACACGACGTCGGCGTACGGCACGGGCGACGGGTGCAGCCCGGCGGCGACGAGGCCCGCGAAGTGCGCCATGTCGACCCAGAGCTTGGCGCCGACCTCGTCGGCGATCTCGCGGAACGCGGCGAAGTCGAGGTGACGCGGGTACGCCGACCAGCCGGCGATGATGACCTGCGGCTTGTGCTCGCGGGCCTTGTCGCGCACGACGTCCATGTCGACGAGGAACGTCTCGGGGTTCACGCCGTAGCTCACGGCGTTGTAGAGCTTGCCGGAGAAGTTGAGCTTCATGCCGTGCGTGAGGTGGCCGCCGTGCGCCAGCTCGAGGCCGAGGATGGTGTCGCCGGGGGTGGCGATGGCCGAGAGCACGGCGGCGTTCGCGGTGGCGCCCGAGTGCGGCTGCACGTTCGCGTACTCGGCACCGAAGAGCGACTTCGCGCGCTCGATGGCGAGCGACTCGGCGACGTCGACGTACTCGCAGCCGCCGTAGTAGCGGCGACCGGGGTAGCCCTCGGCGTACTTGTTCGTGAGCACCGAGCCCTGGGACTGCAGCACCGAGACCGGAACGAAGTTCTCGCTCGCGATCATCTCGAGGTAGTCGCGCTGGCGACCGAGTTCGAGCTCGAGGACCTCGGCGATCTCGGGGTCGACCTCGGACAGCGGGGCGTTGAACACCGATTGCTGGGAAATGGCGGATTCGGCCAAGACTGGCTCCTTCATGACATGCGGACCTGATGGGGTGCGAGCTCTGGCGCACCAGCGCCGAGCTCTGCGTACCGGCCCAGGCGTGCGGTCGGTCCGTGCCAGTCGCTCCCCGATGGGTGCCCATCTCAACGCCAGTCGCGACGCTCGCAAGCATAGCAACGGATGCCGCGCGCGGCGGCGCCCGGAGTCGCATCGGGTCATCCGGCGCCGACGCATGGCAGGATGGAGTCGCACCGCTTTCGTAAAGAGTCCTAACGCCGAGCCGGCTGCACCCCCGACGAGAACGGAGACGCCGTGACCGGCATCATCCCCGCCCCCGCCTCCTTCGAGCTGTCGGGCGGTGCGCCGTTCCGCCTCACCGAGGCGTCGCGGCTCGTCGCGAGCGGCCCGGGTGCCGCCGATGTGGCCGAGACGTTCGCGCGCAGCCTGCGGGCCGCGACGGGCTACGAGCTGCCCGTGGTCGGCGGGGAACCCGCGGCATCCGACCTCGCCTTCGTCGTCGCCGACGAGCGCGAGCCGCAGGGCGGTGCCGAGGACTACACCCTCGAATCCGGCGAGGCCGGCGCGCGCATCGAAGCCGGCGGCCCTTCCGGGCTCTTCTGGGGAACGCAGTCGTTGCGGCAACTGCTGCCGGCGGAGATCGAGCGAGCGGATGCCGCGACGCCGCCCGGCGGTTGGATCGTGCCCGCGGCATCCGTCACCGACTCACCCCGGTTCGCCTACCGCGGCGCCATGCTCGACGTGGCGCGGCACTTCTTCCCCGTCGGGGACGTGCTCGACTTCATCGACCGCATCGCGCTGCTGAAGCTCAACGCGCTGCACCTCCACCTCACCGATGACCAGGGTTGGCGGCTGCAGATCGACTCGTGGCCGGAGCTCACCCGCGTCGGCGCGTCGACCTCGGTCGGCGGTGACGGCGGGGGCTTCTACACGAAGGACGACTACCGCCGCATCGTGGCCTACGCCGCCGAGCGGTTCGTCACGATCGTGCCCGAGATCGACCTGCCCGGGCACACGAACGCGGCGCTGAGCGCCTACCCCGAGCTCAATTGCGACGGCGTCGCGCGGGCGCCGTACGAGGGCGTGGAGGTCGGCTTCTCGTCGCTGTGCGCGTCGCCCGACGCGGCCGAGGCAACCGACCGGTTCCTCGCGGACGTCACGCGGGAGGTCGCCGAGCTCACGCCCGGGCCGTGGCTGCACCTCGGCGGCGACGAGTCGCTCGCGACCTCGCGCGACGACTACCTCGACCTCGTGGGGCGGATGACGCGAGCCGCCGCGGCGACCGGGAAGACCGTCGTCGGGTGGCACGAGCTGGGCGCTTCAGCCGAGCTGCCGGCCGGCACCGTCGGACAGTACTGGAGCTATGTCGAGCCCGAGCCCGAGGCATCCGTGCTCACCCGCTCGTTCGTCGACCAGGGCGGCAGCATCATCCTCTCGCCGGCGGATGTCGCGTACCTCGACATGCAGTACCCCGACCGGGCCGAGGGCCCGGGCGGCCGCACGCTCGGGCTCGACTGGGCGCTCGGGCCGACTTCGCTCGCGGAGGCGTACGGATGGGAGCCCACCCAGGTCCTGCCCTGGCTCGGCGAGCGCGACATCCTGGGCATCGAGGCGCCCGTGTGGACCGAGACGATCGCGACGGCGGCCGAGCTCGAGTTCATGGTGTTCCCGCGTCTCGCGGCCATCGCCGAGATCGCGTGGTCACCCGCGGGTCCGCGTGACGAGCGGCACTTCGTGGAGCGGCTCGCCTCGCTCGGCACCCACCTCGATG
>JAPSJT010000047.1:12342-16962 GCA_031178045.1 Agromyces sp. | reverse complement strand
TCGGGTGTGGGTGCGCTGAGCAGCGACGAGACCGCCGGGTCCGATTGCTCGGTCCCGGCGGTCGTTCACTGCTCGGTCAGACGGATGACGCCGTCAGCGGTCGTCGCGGAAAGCGTCCTTCACGTCTTCGCCGGCGTTCTTGATGTCGGCCTTGGCCTGATCCATCTTTCCCTCGGCCTGCAGGCGGTCGTTGTCGGTGGCGTCACCCACCGCTTCCTTCGCCTTGCCCTTGAAGTCTTCGCCAGCGTTCTCCATGCGGTCTCCGACACCCATGATCGGACTCCTTTCCGGGCGGGATCGCCGCCACGAGATCCAGTCAATGCGGGTCGTGTGCGAACGGCAAGGGGTTGAGATACGCCGTGCCGGGCGCTACGAGGTCGGCGCCGGCCGGAGCGAGACCCGGGCCTCGGTCGCGAGCTCGTCGGCGATGAGGTCGAGGAGCGGAGAGCGGAGGTTCCACTGCTGCCAGTACAGCGGCACGTCGACAGGATCGCCGCCGACCCGCACGAGCTCGCCGCGCTCGAGCTCCTCCTGGGACTGGAAGCCGGGAAGCATCCCCCAGCCGAGCCCGAGCTTGATCGCCACGGCGAAGTCGTTCGAGGCGGGCACGTAATGACGAGGCGGCAGGTCGGGGTCGACGCCGAGGGTCGAGAGGTGGTCGCGCTGCAGGTCGTCGCGGCGGTCGAAGTCGACGAGCGGAGCCACCTCGAACCCGTCGAGCGATCCGGTGGCGATCCGCCACTTCGCGGCGAATGCCGGGGTCGCCACGGCCTCGTAGCGCATGACGCCGAGCGGCCGCACGAGGCATCCGGCGACCGGGGTGGACTGCGAGGTGACGGCACCCATGACGGCGCCCGACTCCAGGAGCCCCGCGGTGAAGTCCTGGTCGTCGCGGTGCAGGTCGAAGACGACCGGATGCCGCTCGGCGACCCGGGCGAGCGCCGGCAGGAACCACGTGCCGAGCGAGTCGGCGTTCACGGCGAGCGGAACGGAGACGGGCCGCGGGGCCCCATCGCCCGACGCGTCGGTGGCGTCGAGGCCGAAGGCGGCGAGGGTGTCGTGCTCGAGCAGTTCGAGCTGGCGTGCGAGGCGCACGACGGCCGCGCCCGCCTCGGTGGCTCGCGTCGGCCTCGACCGGACGAGCAGCACGCGCCCGAGCTGCTGTTCGAGGGACTTGACCCGCTGCGAGACCGCCGAGGGGGTGAGGTGCAGGCGCCGGGCGGCCGCATCGAGGCTGCCCTCGTCGAGGACGATGGCGAGGGTGCGAGCCAGATCGAGCGGGATGTTCATCTGAAGCTAGGCTAATGCAGCTGAAGAATCCTGAGCTGGATTGCATGCAGCGATGGACGTAGCGTCGATTCCGTGCTCGCCCCCTCCCTCTCCTCCGTGCTCGCCGGGCTCGGCCTCGGTCTCTCGCTCATCATCGCGATCGGCGCGCAGAACCTGTTCGTGCTCCGCCAGGGCATCCGTCGTGAGCACGTCTTCGCCGTCGCGGCGATCTGCGCGCTGAGCGATCTCACGCTCATCGTCGTGGGTGTGTCGGGCGTCGGGGCGGTGCTCACCGCCGTGCCGTGGCTCATCGACGTGGTGCGCTGGGCCGGCGCGGCGTTCCTCGTCGGCTACGGGGCACTCGCGGCTCGGCGCGCGCTGCGTCCGGGCGGCGACGCGCTGCGTGTCGACGCGGCGGCCGAAGCCGACGGGAACGTCGAGCCGATGACGGATGCCGCGAGCGGCACGGCCCGGGACAGCCGCTCGCCGCTCGCGGCATCCGCTGCCGTCTCGACCACCGTGCGCCCTCCCGCACCGGCACAGCCGCGCACGACGCTCGCGGCGGCCGTCGCCACGTGTCTCGCCCTCACGTGGCTGAACCCGCACGTCTACCTCGACACGGTGTTCCTGCTCGGTTCGGTGGCGAACACCCACGGCGACGGTCGCTGGTGGTTCGCGTTCGGCGCCGGCGTGGCGAGCATCCTCTGGTTCTTCGCGCTCGCGTACGGGGCGCGGCTGCTCGGCGGGGTGCTCGGCAGCCCGCGCGCGTGGCGCATCCTCGACGGCGTCATCGCGCTCGTGATGGTCGCGCTCGGCGTTTCGCTCGTGCTGCCGCACTGAATCCGGCGCACGGATTCCGTGCGAGTGTCGATTCCGCCTTCCGTCGTTCGTCGTGCCTGCATACCGTGTGAACAAGGAGGACACGATGCGATACATGATGTTCGTGGCGACCGACCCGGAGGCGGAGCCGTTCGTTCCCGAGGACGACACCATCGGCGAGTGGGTGGCCGAGGTCGAAGCGAGGGGCGTGCACGTGCTCGGCGACCGGCTGCGGCCCGTCGAGGATGCCACGCTCGTACGGGTTCGGTCAGGCGAGCTCCTCGTCACCGACGGGCCGTTCACCGAGTCGAAGGAGTGGATCGGCGGCTTCGACATCCTCGAATGCCGAGACCTCGACGAGGCGATCGAGATCGCGTCGAAGCATCCGATGGCCAGGTTCGGGCGGATCGAGTTGCGACCGTTCTGGCCGCTCGACGCCAACGAGGACCCGGTCGAGCGTGAGGAACGGGAGGCCGGCGACCGCGGTCGTCGCACCGAGCCGGCGCCCGAGCCGGCCGGAGGGCGATGAACGACGCCGACGAGTCCGCCGCGGCCATCGCCCGCGCGTACCGCGAGGAGTGGCCGCGCATCGTCGCGACGCTCATCGCGGCCACGGGCGACTGGGACGTCGCGGAGGACGCGACCGCCGACGCATTCGAGAAGGCGGCTGCGCGCTGGCGCACCGAGGGCGTGCCGCGCACTCCGGGCGCGTGGCTCACCACGGTGGCCCGGAATCGGGCACTCGACGTGCTGCGCCGGCGGGGCGTCGAGTCGGCGAAGGTCAGGGAGTGGATGGCGATGGATGAGGCGATGGGCGGGCCGCCGACCGACCCGGCCGAGCTCGCGGCGGCCGCCGCCGACTGGGACGACCGCCTGCGTCTCGTCTTCACGTGCGCACACCCCGCGCTGCCACTGGAGGGCCGGGTCGCGCTCACGCTGCGGACCGTCGGCGGACTCGACACCGCCGAGATCGCCCGCGCGTTCCTCGTGCCGGAGTCCACGATGGCGCAGCGGCTGGTGCGGGCGAAGCGGAAGATCCGCAACGCGGGCATCCCGTACCGCGTGCCGAGCGCCGAGGAGCTGCCCGAGCGGCTCCTCGGCGTGCTCGCGGTGCTCATGCTCGTGCACAACGAGGGGTACCTCGCGTCCTCGGGCGATCGACTCCTGCGCCTCGACCTGCAGGAGGAGGCGATCCGCCTCACCCGCCTCGTCGTCGAACTGCTGCCCGACGCTCCGGAGCCGCGCGCGCTGCTGGCGCTGCTGCTGCTCCAGCACGCCCGCTCGCCCGCGCGGGTCGACGCGACCGGCGACCTCGTCCCGCTCGACGAGCAGGACCGGTCGCGCTGGAACGCGGCCGAGCTCGCCGAGGGGCTCGCCGTCGTCGACGCGCTCGAGAGGGAGCCGCACGCGGCCGCCGGGCCGTATCGCCTGCAGGCCGAGATCCAGGCGGTGCATGCCCGCGCCGCCACCGCGGCCGACACCGACTGGCGCGCCATCGTGCGCTGCTACGACCGGCTGCGCGAGATCCAGCCCGTCCCGGTCGTCGAGCTGAACCGGGCGGTCGCCCTCGGGCTCGCCGGCGAGGTCGGCGCGGCGCTCGACGAGCTCGGGCGGCTCGAGGCATCCGGCCGGCTCGGCGACTACCACCTGCTCCCCGCAGCGCAGGCCGACCTCCTGCGTCGAGCCGGCCGCTTCGACGCCGCCGCCGCCCGCTATCGCGACGCCATCGGGCTTGCGCCCACCGGGCCCGAGCGCCGATTCCTCGAGCGCCGTCTCGCCGAGCTGGAGTCCCTCGCGATCGAATAGTCGGGCGCGCGCATCCACCGATCGGTGGAGGCGGAAATCGACTGGACGACGGCTGCCCCTCGTGTCGTCGAGGCGGCAGGCTCGAAGCATGAACCTCACCACTCCCGATCGGGGCACGGATGTCGCCGTCCGCATCCGCGGACTCCGCAAGGCCTACGGCGCACTCACCGCCATCGACGGCCTCGACCTCGACATCGCGCGGGGCGAAACGTTCGCCCTGCTCGGACCGAACGGAGCCGGCAAGTCGACGACGATCGAGATCCTCGAGGGATACCGCCTCCGTACCGCGGGCGAGGTCAGCGTGCTCGGCATCGATCCGGCGCACGGCGACCTCGACTGGAAGGCCCGGCTCGGCATCGTGCTGCAGTCGGCGACCGAGAGCGGGGTCTTCACGGTGCGCGAGCAGCTCGCGCACTTCGCCCGCTTCTACGCCGACCCCCGCGACGTCGACGAGGTCATCGCCGCCGTCGGCCTCGAGGCCAAGGCGCGCACTCGCCTCTCGAAGCTCTCTGGCGGTCAGCGTCGCCGGGTCGACGTTGCGCTCGGCATCATCGGACGGCCCGAGCTGCTCTTCCTCGACGAGCCGACGACGGGCTTCGACCCCGAGGCGCGGCGTGAGTTCTGGGAACTCATCCGGCGGTTGAAGTCGGAGGGCACGACGATCCTGCTCACGACGCACTACCTCGATGAGGCGGCGCAGCTCGGCGATCGGGCGGGCATCATCGC
>JAPSJT010000047.1:0-12242 GCA_031178045.1 Agromyces sp. | reverse complement strand
ACCCCGAGGCGCGGCGTGAGTTCTGGGAACTCATCCGGCGGTTGAAGTCGGAGGGCACGACGATCCTGCTCACGACGCACTACCTCGATGAGGCGGCGCAGCTCGGCGATCGGGCGGGCATCATCGCCGGCGGACGACTCATCGACGTCGGCCCCGTCGACACCCTCGGCGGCGCCGAGGCGCGCGTGCCGATCGTACGCTGGCTCGGCGCCGACGGCGCGCCCAACGAGGCCCGGACCGAGCGACCGGCCGAGCTCGTGGCATCCCTTGCCCGCGACGGTCGCGAGCCGGAGCGGCTCGAGATCCTCCGCCCGGGCCTCGAGGACATCTACCTGCAACTGGTGCGGAGCGCCGAACCCACCGCCGCGACGCGAGACGACGAGGAGGTGCTCGCATGAGCACGGGCACGAACACGAACACGAACACGATGACGAGCACGAACACGATCGCGGCCGGCCGCACGCCCGCCGCACCACGACCGGCGACCCGACCGAGTCGCCTCGCCGTCGGCGTCGCCCGCATCGGCTACGAGGTGAAGGGATACTTCCGCTCCCCCGACGCGGTGTTCTTCACGTTCCTCTTCCCACTCATCATGCTCGGCATCTTCACGGCCGCCTTCAGCGCCTCCGGAGACATCCAGCCCGGCCCCGACGCACCGGGCATCTCGGTCGGCGCGTACTACCTGCCGGGCATGCTCGCGGCCGGCATGCTCCTCTCGGGCGTGCAGAACCTCGCCGTCGACATCGCGACCGAGCGCAGCGACGGCACACTCAAGCGCCTCGGCGGCACGCCGCTCTCGCCGGTGTCGTACTTCCTCGGCAAGATCGGCCAGGTCTTCGTCACCGGCGTGCTCCAGGCGGGTCTCCTCCTCCTCGTCGCGACGACCGTCCTCGGCATCTCGCTTCCGACGGATCCAGCGGCGTGGCTCACGTTCGCCTGGGTGTTCCTGCTCGGCGTCGCGACGTCGGCGCTCCTCGGCATCGCGCTCTCGGCACTCCCACGCAGCGGCAAGAGCGCGACGGCCGTCGTCATCCCGATCGTGCTCGTGCTGCAGTTCATCTCGGGCGTCTACCTGCAGTTCTCGCAGCTGCCCGAGTGGATGCAGCACATCGCCGGCATCTTCCCGCTGAAGTGGATGGCGCAGGGTATGCGCGCGGCGTTCCTCCCCGACGAGTTCCAGGTGCTCGAGCAGACCGAGTCGTGGGACCTCGGGCTCGTCGCGGTCGTGCTCCTCGGGTGGCTCGTCGTGGGCCTGATCGTGAGCCGGCTGACGTTCCGGTGGATCCGGCGCGACGCCTGAGCCGCGTGCGAAGGTAGCAGCATGCAGAACACCCGGTGGTGGGATGCCGCGGCGCTCGCCGTGGCATCCGTCACCGTGCTCTTCACCGTGGTCGACCCGCCCTACGGGCTCGGCGAGTGGGGGTCGTGGACGACCGCCGCCGCCTTCCTCGTGCTCTACTTCGCGTTCGCGCGGCGTCAGATCGGCCGCGAGGAGTCGGTCCCGCACCTCGTGAGCTCGATCCTGCTCGCGGCGGTGCTCGCCGTCGGCACGTCGTTCGAGCCGTCGTTCGCGACCATGCAGGCGTTCATCTACCCGTTCATCTGGGCGACGGCACCGTCGACGCGGAGCGCGATCATCGCGAACGTGCTCGTCGCATGCGCGATCGTCGTGGGCTACACCGTGCGCTCGGGCCTGCCCGGCCTGGGGACCGGCGCCGGCGTGGCGACACTCTCACTCGCCTTCAGCCTCGCGCTCGGCCTGTGGATCACGCGCATCGCCCAGTACGGCGAGGAGCGCGGGCGGCTGCTCGACCAACTGCAGGCCGCGCAGGGACAGCTCGCCGCGATGCACCGCGACGCCGGCGTCACCGACGAACGGGCCCGGCTGGCCCGCGAGATCCACGACACCATCGCGCAGAGCCTCACGGGGCTCGTCATGGTGGCGCAGCGGGCGGGCAACCGCCTCGAGCCCGTCGCCGGAGCAGCCGCGGCATCCGCCCGCGGCGACCTCGAGCTCATCGAGCAGATGGCCCGCGAGGCGCTCACCGAAGCGCGCGGCCTCGTGGCGTCGCTCACGCCGGTCGAGGCATCCGCAGGGCTCGGCGACGCCCTGCACCGGCTCGCGTCGTCGTTCGAACGCGAGACGGGCGTCACGGTCACGGTCGCGACGGATGCCGCGGGCCTCGACCGCGAGCTCGAGGTCGTGCTGCTCCGCTGCGCGCAGGAGGCGCTCGCGAACGTGCGCAAGCACGCAGCGGCCCGGTCCGCGGACATCTCGGTCGTCGCGTCGGGCGACGACGTCGTGCTCACGGTGACCGACGACGGGGTCGGCCCGGGCGACGCCGAGCCCGGCGAGCGCGGATTCGGGCTCGCCGGCATCCGCGACCGCGCCGCGCTCGTCGGCGGCTCGTTCGCGTTCGGCCCCGCCGACGGCGGCGGCTCGCGGCTGCGCGTCGTCGTGCCGAGGACCGCGCCGTCGCCAGGAACGCTCGGAGGAGCCGCATGACCGACACCATCCGCATCGTCGTCGCCGACGACCACCCCATCGTGCGCGCCGGCATCGTCGGGCTGCTCCAGACGGCACCCGGCATCGAGGTCGTCGGCGAGGCCGCCGACGGCGCGGAGGCCATCGAGCTCGCCGCCGCCGAACATCCCGACCTCGTGCTCATGGACCTGCGCATGCCGGGCGTCGACGGCGCGAGCGCGACCGCGGCGATCGTCGCCGCGGGCCACGGCGCCCGGGTCCTCGTGCTCACGACCTACGAGACCGACGACCACATCCTCGCCGCCATCGAGGCCGGTGCGAGCGGGTACCTCCTGAAGGCCGCACCGCAGGCCGAGATCCTCGCCGGGATCCGGGCCGTCGCGTCGGGTGAGACGGTGCTCGCGCCGTCGATCGCCGCGAAGCTCGTCTCGCGAGTGCGGGCCGATGCGGCATCCGTCGCCGCTCCGGCCCTCTCGCCGCGCGAGCGGGAGGTGCTCGCCCTCGTCGCCGAGGGGCGGTCCAACCCCGAGATCGGGCGTGCGCTGCACATCGGCGAGGCCACCGTGAAGACGCATCTCCTGCACGTCTTCGAGAAGCTCGGCGTGAACGACCGCACCCGCGCCGTCACCCGCGCGATGGAGCTCGGCCTGCTCTGACCCGCGTCGCCCGCGCGTCGACCGGCGCGCTCAGCCCTTGACGGCTCCTGCCGTGAGTCCCTGCACGATGTACCGGCTCGCGAACGCGAACAGGATCATCGTCGGCAGGATCGTGAGCACCGCCGCTGCGGACATCGAGCCCCAATCGATGTTGAAGCTCGTGATGAAGCCGTTCAGGGCGGTGGGGATCGTCTTGTTCTCGTCCTTGTTCATGAGCGTGACCGCGAGGAACAGCTCATTCCAGCAGTTCACGAAGTTGAAGATGAACGCCGCGACGATGCCGGGCTTCATGACGGGCACGATCACCTTGAACAGCGCGCCCAGGCGGGAGCAGCCGTCGATCATCGCAGCCTCCTCGAGCGCATCGGGAATGTTGGCGAAGAAGCCCCGGAGCATGATCGTGCAGAACGGGATGCAGACCGCGATGTACACCAGGACGAGGCCGAACCGGTTGTCGACGAGCTTCAGCTGCACCATGAGGAGGTACAACGGGCCCAGGGCGATGAACGCGGGGATCATCTGCGTCACGAGGAACGCCATCAGCACCGCCGACTTGCTGCGGAACTCGAACCGCGCGAGCACGTAGGCCGAGAGCAGCGAGATCAGCGTGGCCACCGTGGCGGCCGCCGTCGCGACGAGGAGGCTGTTCACCACGTACGTGCCGAAGTCCGCCGTCTCGAAGAGCGAGACGTAGTTCTCGAAGGACAGCTCGACCGGCCAGTACTCCAACGGGTAGCGGAAGATCGCGCCCGGCGCCTTCAGCGAGGTCGCGACGATCCAGTAGAGCGGGAACAACGAGATCACGAGCCAGAGGCCGAGGAAGGCGAACCGGGTGATGCGTGCGGGCGTGGTCTCCGTGTCGATCACGGTCAGACCTCCTTCCTGGTGCGGAGGGCCATGAGGTAGAACGCCGAGAAGACGAGCAGGAGAGCGACCACGATGAGACCGAGTGCGGATGCCACCCCGTAGTCGCCCTTCTGCGTCATGGTGATCATCCAGGTCGTGATGATGTGCGTCTGGTTCGCCGGCCCACCGCCCGTCATCGCCCAGATGATGTCGGGGAAGTTGAAGATCCAGATGACGCGGAGCAGCACCGTCAGCGCGAGCGTCGTCGAGATGTACGGCACGGTGATCTGGAAGAGGGTTCGCACCTTGCCGGCTCCGTCGAGGGCAGCTGCCTCGAAGAGCTCGTCGGGCACCGATTGCAGTGCCGCGAGGATCATGATCGCGAAGAAGGTCACGCCGTACCAGACGTTCGCCACGATGACGGCGAACATGGCCGTGCCCGGCTCCGCGAGCCACGGGATGCCCTGGTCGATGAAGCCGGTCTTCATGAGCAGGTCGTTGATGACGCCGAACTCGCCGTTGAACATCCAGCGGAACAGGATGCCGATGAGGAAGCCCGAGATCGCCCACGGGAAGAAGATCAGCGCCTGGTAGACGCCGCGGAAACGGAACCGGCGGCGCAGCCAGAGCGCGATCGCGAAGCCGATCACGAACTGCGGCACGATGGAGGCGACGACCCAGAGCAGTGAGTTGCCGAGGATGACGCCGAATGCCGGGTCGGTGAAGACGGTGACGAAATTGCCCAAGCCGACCCACGACGTGTCGGTGAGGTTGCTCAGCTTCCAGTTGCGGAAGGCCATCTGGCTTCCGGCGATCATCGGATAGTAGGTGAAGACTCCGACGAAGATCGCGGCGGGAAGCATGAACGCGAGGATGACGAGCCCGCGACGCGTGGTGAACGCGCGTCGGCGAGGCCGTGTCGCTGCGGGCCGGCCGGGTGCGGTCCCCGGGCCGGGAGCGCCCGCCGCGTTCGACGGGCGCTCCTTCGTGGTCTTCAGCTGAAGAGACATGTGCTGACGCCTGCTCCGCGGCCTACTCGGAGGCCCACTTCTCGACCCAGTACGCGTCCCAGCCGGCGAGCAGCTCCTCGGGCGTGAGCTGGCCGATCAGGACCTGCTGGATCTCGGCGTCGGCCTTCTCGGACCACTCGGTCCACCACGCGACGCCTCGCGGCTGCACGGCCGTGATGTACGTCTCGGGGCTCGCGTTCATCGTGAGGTAGCTCTCCCACGCGCCGGTCTTGTAGAACTCGGCATCCTCGGCGCCGTCGAGGATGGGCACCAGGCTGTTGCCCTCGGTGAAGCGGATGGACGCGTCGCCCTCGGAGAGGAACTGGATGAGCTTCGCCGCCTCCTCCTTGTGCTCGCTCGCCTCGGCGGTGCCCCAGCCGGCCGTCGCGAGAGGCTGGATCGCCTTCCCGGTGGGGCCGACGAGCATCGGGGCGGTCGTCCACTGCTCCTCGGTGATCGCCGTGGACTGCTGCACCGCGGCGATGACCTCGGGATCCTGGAGGAGGAACGCCGTGGAGCCGTTCGAGAAGCCCTCGACCATCTCGGGGTAGCCCCATGCAACCGACGACGGCGGCGAGGCGCGCTCGAACAGGTCGAAGTACAGTTCGATCGCCTCGAGCGCCTCGGGCGCGGCGAACATCGAGTCGCCGTTCTTCAGTCGGTACGCGTTCTCGAGGTCGAGGTCGTCGGCGACGTACGCCTCGATGATGAGCGCGGCGTTCGAGTAGCCGTTCTTGCCGCCACGGAAGGCGTAGCCGAACGTGTTCGATGCGGGGTCCTGAATGGCCTCGGCCTGCTCGAGCAGGTCTTCCCAGCTCTCGGGCGGGCCGTCGAATCCGGCCTGTTCGACGAGGTCGGTGCGGTAGAAGAGGCTGATGCCGTAGAAGCCGTACGGGATGAAGTACGTCGCGTCGTTCGCCGTCGCGACGTTCCTCGCGTTGTCGGTGAGGGCGTCCCATCCCGACCAGCCCTCGAACTCCTCGGTCATGTCGGCGAGCCAGCCGTTCGTGGAGAACGGCCCGACCGTGAGGTCGCGCACCTCGAGCACGTCCACGCCGGAGCCGGACTGCAGCATCTGCTGGATCTTCTGGTCGGCCTGATCGGTGGGAGGCGACACGAGCTCGACCTTGATGCCCGGGTTCTCCTCTTCGAACTCGCCGATGAGCGTCTCGAGCAGTTCCGTGCGGGCGGGGTTGGTCAGGCTCTCGACCATCTGCAGCGTGACGGTTCCGTCGTCGGCGGTGCCGGAGCATCCGCTGAGGGCGAGGGATGCCGCGAGGCCGATGCCGAGCCCGGCCATGATGTTTCTCCTGGCCATTCGAATCCTCATTTCCTTGTGATTGCCGTATTCCGGGACGATCGGGTCAGCGACGGGTGTCGGCCGCCCACTCGCAGAGCGTCGGAACCATCCGCTCCGCGAAGTCTTCGAAGTCGCTCGCGGTGTTGTACGCGTGCGTGGAGAGCCGGTAGTAGCCGACCCCGTCGAAACTCGTGAAGGCCGCCTCGATGCGGTGCTCACGGACGGCCCGGTCTCGAAGCGCATCGGCGGCCGCGTGGCTCTCGCCGAGTCCGGCGGGCAGGCGCACGAGTCGCATCGCATTGACCGGCGCGCCGACGTCGACTCGGTGGTCCTCGCCGGTCCGCTCGGCGAACGCCTCGGCGATCAGGGCCTCGGCATAGTCGGCGAGCCGCGTCATGTATGCGCGCGCCGAGTCCCAGCCCCACTGCTCCTCGATGAACGCGAACGAATCCGGAGCGGTGAGATAGCTCGTGAGATCGAGGGTGCCCTGCGTGTCGAAGCGCTCGGGGAAGGGGTGAGGCGAACCCCAGGAGTCGATGAGCGGAAACAGCTCGTGCCGCAGCTCCCCTTGCGCGACGAGCACGGCTGCGCCGCGAGGCGCGCAGGCGAACTTGTGCAGGTTGCCGATCCAGACGTCGCACTCGAGCCCGTCGAGCGGCGCGTCGTAGAGGCCGGGAACATGCGCCCCGTCGACGAGGGTGACGATCCCCCGATCGCGGGCGGATGCCGCGACCTCGCGGACGGGCAGGAGCCTCGCGGTCGGCGAGGTGATGTGGTCGAGGACGATGAGGCGCGTCGTGTCGGTGCACGCGGCCATGATGATCTCGTGGGCCTGCGCCGGCGTGGCGTCGAGCGGGATCCGCGCGGTGATGACCCGGCCGCCCCAGCGACGGGCGGTGCGCTCGGCGCCCATCGTGACCGCGCCGTACCCGTGATCGGTCACCACGATCTCGGCGCCCGTCGCCGCGGCGACGCTGTTGTAGACGACGCTCGCGCCACCGCTCGCGTTCGGCACGAGCGCCGTGTGCTGCGGAGAGGTGCCGATCAACCGGGCGATCGTCTCCCGAGCGGCGCCCACCTTGGCGGGGAGTGCTGAGAACCAGTCGACGGGATCGCGGTCCATCTCGGCGCGCAGGGCGTTCTGCCGCTCCTGCACGACTCGGGGTACCGCGCCGAACGAGCCGTGGTTGGTGTGCAGCGCGGTGGTGCTGAGAGTCCAGCCCCCCGCGGCGGGCGAGCCGTCGGCGAGGGTGAGGGCGGTGGGCGCTGCGGTCGTCACGCGGTGGGTCATCCTTCTGTATTCGGCACGGTATCGAGCGGAGCACGATGCACGAGACATTAGATGACTTCTGTTACATCGCTGTTTCAGAGCTGCTGGAGGAGACTATATCCACAAAGTCATAAGATGACTACCGCGAATCGCAACCCGTAGGCTGAGCACACACTCCGACCGACGAGAGGAACACGATGGGCGCGATCGACGACGCATTCCACGGCCTCCGGCGCATCATCGCGTCGGGGGAGCTCGCCCCCGGCCAGCGGTTCCCCCCTGAAGCGCAGCTCTGCGAACGACTCCAGGTGTCGCGCGGCTCGCTGCGCGAGGCGGTCCGCATGCTGGGGGCCCTCGGCGTGATCGAGTCGCGACACGGGTCGGGCACCTACGTCTCCGCCCTCGAGCCGGCGAACATCATCGGCGCACTGAGCCTGACCGTCGAGCTCATGCCGTTCGACGGCTTCATCGAGCTCTACGAGATCCGGCGCGTGCTCGAGTCGCACGCGGCGGCGCAGGCGGCGGCGCGCATGACGGACGCGGCGGCAGAGGAACTGGGCTCGATCCTCGACGAGCTCGAGCTCACCGAGGGTGAGGAGGGCACCGAGCTCGACGCGCTCTTCCACGAGAGGATCCACAGGCTCGGCGGCAACGCGGCGCTCGCGACCCTGCTCGCGGTGTTCCGATCCCGCTCGCGTGCGTACCAGGTCTTCGAGCTCGCGACCGGCCGCGAGATGAAGCGCGTCAGCGATCACGGCCACCGTCAGATCCTCGCCGCACTGCTCGACCGTGATCCGTCAGCAGCCGCCAACGCGGCCGCAGCGCATGTCGCGCTCACCGAGCAGTGGCTCCGTGAACATCGACCGCCGGCCGCGTCGGTACTCCCGGCCGCGGGCTGAACGCAGTCCGCCCTGCGGTTGGCAACCCCCTGACTCGCCGTGGCGCGGCCCCTACGCTGGCGGCGTGGCCCAGTCGAACATCCGCGTCGCCGTGCAGCGCGCTCGCATCCTTCCGAAGTGGGTGCAGCGAGCGGATGCCGCCGCCGGCCGCGCGGTGAACGGACGGCACACCCACCCCCATGTCGACCGGTTCTGGTTGCACGTCTCGGGCTTCGCCGATCGAGGCGTGCTGTGGTGGTCGCTCGCGGGCGTGCTCGCGGTGCTGCACCGCCGCCGTGCCGCCGGCCGGGGTCTCGCCTCGCTGCTCGTCGCGAGTGCACTCACGAACCTCATCGCGAAGCGGGTCTTCGGCGGCGACCGTCCACTCCTCGCCGACGTTCCGATCGGACGTCACCTTCCCAAGCCGCCCATCACGCCGTCGTTCCCGTCCGGCCACTCGGCGAGCGCCGCGGCGTTCGCCGCCGGTGTCGCGCTCGAACGTCCGCGCATCGGCGCGGTGCTCGCTCCCGCCGCACTCGGCGTGGCGTACTCGCGGCTGCACACCGGCGCGCACTGGCTCTCCGACGTCGTCGGCGGCCTGACCCTGGGTGCGGGCGTCGCGGGGCTCACCGCGCTCGTGGTGCCGCCGAAGCCCGGCGAACCAGAGCTGCCGCCGCCGACGGGCCGCGACCGCGCCCTGCCCGCCTCGCCGCAGGGCGAGGGCGTGTACGTCATCGTCAACCGGTCGTCGGGCTCGGCGCTCGTGCGTGCCGACCCGCTGCGCGTGATCGCCGATCGCCTGCCCCTCGCCGAGGTGCGCGAGCTCGACGACGGCGAGGATCCCGGCGCCGCCGTGCGGGAGGCGCTGGCTCGCGACGAGCCGCCGCGCATCGTCGGCGTGTGCGGGGGCGACGGCACCGTGGCGGCGGTCGCGCACGAGGCGATCGCGGCCGGCGTGCCGCTCTTCGTCGTGCCCGGCGGCACGTTCAACCACTTCGCCCGAGCGGCGGGTGCGGCATCCGTCGACCTCGCAGTGGACGCGCTGCAACGCGGCGAGGGGGTGCGGGCGGATGTCGGCGAGCTCGCCTTCGGCGACGGCCCGCCGATCACGGTGCTGAACACGGCGTCGGTCGGCGTCTACGCCGATTTCGTCATCGCCCGCGAGGAGCTCGAGGGCAAGCTCGGCAAGTGGCTCGCCGCGATCGTCGCGGCGGTGCGGGTGCTGCGCAACGCGCAACCCGTGACGGTCGTCATGAACGGGCGGCGCGCGCAGGTGTGGTCGCTCTACGTCGGGGTCGGCCCGAACGATCCGGGCGTCGTCGCACCGCTGCAACGCGGCCGGCTCGACGGCGGGGTGCTCGACGTGCGCGTGCTGCACGCCGAATCACGTCTGCGTGCCGCCGCCTCGCTCGCGTTCGGTCGCCGCGTCAGCGCCGTCGTTCGCCACCTGCGGCTCCTTCCCCGGCGCGTGGAGGCGTTCCGCACGGTCGAGCTCGAGGTGCTCGTGCGCCCGCGCGAGGGGCAGTCACCGGGATTCGCCCATGACGGCGAGGTCGCGATCGACGGGCCCATCGAGGCATCCGCCGCCTACCAGGGCCCGGGCTATCGCACCGTCGTGCGCGTCGTTCCCGCGGCGCTCGACGTCTACCGGCCGGCGAGCGACGGCTCGTCGACGAGCGGCGTCGGCTAGAGCAGCCGTCGCGCGCTCGCCCAGGCCGTCAGCTCGTGCCGGCTCGAGAGCTGGAGCTTGCGCAGCACGGCCGACACGTGCGACTCGACGGTCTTCGTCGAGATGAAGAGCTCGGCCGCGACCTCCTTGTAGGCGTAGCCGCGCGCGATGAGCCGCATGACCTCCTGCTCGCGCGCCGAGAGCCGGTCGAGCTCATCGCCGGCCGCGGCGGTCTCGCCGACCGCCACGCCGAAGGCGTCGAGCACGAAGCCGGCGAGCTTCGGCGAGAACACGGCGTCGCCGTCGGCGACCGCGTGCACTGCGCGGCTCACGTCGGCGCCCGAGGAGCCCTTGGTGATGTAGCCGCGGGCGCCCGCGCGGATGACGCCGACGACGTCTTCGGCCTTGTCCGAGACGCTGAGCGCGAGGAACCTCGTGCCGGGCACGGCCGGTGCCGCACGACGGATGACCTCGGCTCCGCCGCTCGAGCCCGCGGGCACGGCGGCCCCCGGCAGGTGCACGTCGAGGAGCACGACATCGGGCGCGGCATCCGTCACCGCGGCGACCGCCGACTCGACGTCGTGCGCCTCGCCGACGACCTCGACGCTCGGATCGAGGTCGGCCCTGAGGCCCGAGCGGAAGATCGAGTGGTCGTCGACCACGACGACGCGCACGCGGCGCACCGGCTCAGCCACGGTTCGCCTCCTCGGCGCCGACGGGATACCGGAGGTGCACCTCGGTGCCCACGCCACCGGCACCCGCGCCCACCGTCGCCGAGCCGCCGGCCCGGCGCATCCGCCCGATGATCGACTCGCGTACGCCGAGGCGATCGCCCGGCACCGCCGCGAGGCGGAAGCCCGGCCCGCGGTCGCGCACGAACACCTCGACCGCGTCGGGGCGGGATTCGACGTACACCGACACCTCCCCGCCGGCGTGCCGGGCGGCGTTGAGCATCGCCTCGCGAGCGGCTGCCGCGAGTTCGCCGCTCGCCCGTTCGCGGGACTCGCCCACCGCGACGACGTCGACGGTGACGGGGTAGTCGATCTCGAGGGCGCCCGCGAAGTCGCGGAGGTCGGTGCCGAGGTCGCTGTCCGCCGCGGCATCCCCCGCGTACAGCCAGTCGCGAAGCTCGCGCTCCTGCGCCCTCGCGATGCGCGCGACCTCGCTCGTCGCTCCGGCCCGGTTCTGGATGAGCGCCAGGGTCTGCAGCACGGAGTCGTGCAGGTGCGCCGCGATCTCGCTGCGCTGCTCCTCGCGGATGCGGCGCGTGCGCTCCTCGGTCAGGTCGCGCCACTGCGCCACGAGCGTCGGCGCATAGATGAGGCCGATGCCTGCGGCGGCGGCGAACGCGGCGGCGAAGACGGGCACCGGGTACCAGTACGCGAGCGGCCCGAACACGAGCACGACGGCAGTGAGCGCGAGCATCGCCGTCGCCACGACGCGGATCGCGAGCTCGGTGCGCGGGCCCCGATCTGGATCGGGCCGGTCGATGAACGTGGCCCACGCGCCGGATGCCACGGCGAGCGCGACGCCCGCGAGCACCGCGGCGAACCACGGCCCGGGGGCACCGGCGGCGGCATCCACGACGGGGCCGCCGGTCGACGCGGCGACGATGAGGCAGACGGCCGCGGACGCGAGGAGGATCCACGCCACCGGGGCGCGGCGGGTGGGCCGCTCCTCGCTGGATTCGGTCGGGGTGAGCGCCCACAGCCAGAGGTAGAACATGAGGCCCGCGCCCGCAAGGAGGCTCGAGCCGACGAACCCCGCCCGCACGAGCCACCGGTCGACCCGCAGGTGCGCGGCGAGGCCGGCGGCGACGCCCGTCGCCACGCGGGCGCGGGGGCGGGTCATCGGCTGCCGCGAGGGCGAGCCGGCCGTGGCCGCGGCGGGTGGCGGGGGGGCTGCGGCCGGCGCGGGGGCCGCGGCCGGCCCGCCGGCCGACGCCGGCTCGGCTCCGCTCGTCTCCATGCCTGCCATCCAAGCAGACGAGCCCTCGGGCGGCGGGGGCGGCGGTGCGCCGATCAGGGTCGAATCAGGGATCCACCCCATGGCGGCGTGCTTCCCGCCCCTGCCAGCATCGAGGCATGGAGACGAATCAGACCGCCCCCGAGACCGGCCCAGCGTCGGC
>JAPSJT010000046.1 GCA_031178045.1 Agromyces sp. | reverse complement strand
CGTCCGGGACGATGCAGGTAGCGCACGCCCTCCTCGAACTCCTCGAACCAGAGTCCGCGTTGCACGACCTCGCGCATCGGGGCATCCGTCATCTCGTCCTCCTAGCCGGCGAGCCCGAGCTCTCGGGTGATGATCATGAGCTGCACCTCGGTCGTGCCCTCGCCGATCTCGAGGATCTTCGAGTCGCGATAGTGCCGGGCGACGGGGTTCTCGTTCATGAAGCCGTACCCGCCGAAGATCTGCGTCGCATCGCGCGCGTTGTCCATGGCCGCCTCCCCGCAGACCATCTTCGCAATGGACGCCTCCATCTTGAAGGGCAGGCCGGCGTCGAGCTTGCGCGCCGCGTCGTGCCACGCCAGGCGGGCCTGGTGCACGCGCGCCTGCATCCGCGCGATCTTGAACGCGATGTGCTGATTGGAGCCGATGTTCGTGCCGAACACGACGCGTTCCTTCGCATACCGGAGCGCCTGCTCGAGGCAGCCCTGGGCAGCACCGGTCGCGAGCGCGGCGAAGGCCACACGGCCCTCGTCGAGCGTCTGCAGGAAGTTCGCGTAGCCGCGTCCTCGCGCGCCGAGCAGGTTCGACGCGGGCACCCGCACGTCGTGGAACGTCAACGGATGGGTGTCGGACGTGTGCCAGCCGACCTTGTCGTAGCTCTCCTCGACCGTGAAGCCGGGAGTGCCGTTCGGCACGATGATCGTCGAGAGCTCCTTCTTCACCGTGCCGTCGGGAGCGGTCTTCTCCCCGGTGACCGCCGTGACCGTCACGTACCGGGTGATCGGCGTGCCGGAGTTCGTGATGAACTGCTTCGACCCGTTGATCACCCACTCGTCGCCGTCGAGGACGGCGGTCGTCTGGGTCGCGCCCGCATCCGATCCGGCCTTCGCCTCGGTGAGGCCGAACCCGGCGAGCGCACGACCGGCGAGGAGGTCGGGCAGGTATTCGGCCTGCTGCTCCGGCGTGCCGTGCCGGTAGATCGGCATGATGCCGAGGCCGACGCCCGCCTCGAGGGTGACGCCGATGGACTGGTCGACTCGGCCGAGCGCCTCGACGGCGAGGCACAGCTGGAAGTAGCTCTTGCCCAGCCCGCCGACCGCCTCGGGGAACGGGAGCCCGAACAGGCCCATCTCGCCCATCTGCGCGATGATCTCCATCGGCAGCCGGCGCTTCGTGTCGTACTCGTACGCCGCCGGTGCGACGACGGTGTCGGCGAAATCGGCGACGCGGTCGGAGAGCTCCTGCTCCTCGGCGCTGAGCTGGTACTGCATGGTGATGCTCCTCATTCCTCGTGGGGTGCTGCGCTCGGCACGGTCGCCTCGTGGGCTCCGGCCGAAGGGGCGGGGTCGGATGTCGAGGGCGCGGGTTCGATGCGGGCGACCACGCGGTCGCGGGCGACGAGGTCGCCGACCGCGACGGCGACGCGCGCGATGCCGCCGATCGCGGCCACCACGCGGTGCTCCATCTTCATCGCCTCGATCGCCACGACGGGGTCGCCGGCTTCGACGAGATCGCCGTCGGCGACGAGCAGCGCAGTGACGGTTCCCGGCATCGGGGCGCGGAGCTCGGGGTCCGCCGTCAGGCCACCGCGCTCGGCTGCTGCCCGGCGCGTCTCGGCCGCCTGCCGCCGGTGCAGGCGCAGGAACGCCGCGGTCCGACCGTCGTCGTGCGTCCAGATCGTGCCGTCGGCGGCCCGCCGGGTGATCGCCGTCGGCGACACGACGGAGTCGCCGTCGACGTCGACCGCCTCGACGGCGTGCGGTTCGTCCCGTGGGGCGAGGAGCACCCGTGAGCCGGAGCGCCCGCCCGGCCGCCAGCCGCGGGCCTCGAGCCATGCCACCGGCCCGTCGGTACGAGCCGCCGCGGTGTCGGGCGATTCCTCGGCGAGGGCGAGCGTCGCGGCGGCCTCGAGCAGGACGGTCGGCGGCGCGTCCGCGGCGGCCGGCGGCATCCGGTCGATGAGTCCGGTGTCGAGTCGGCCCGCACGCACCGCCGGATCGGCGAGGAGTCGCCGGAGGAATGCGATGTTCGTCTCGACGCCGAGCACGACCGTGTCGGCGAGCGCCCGGTCGAGCCGATCGAGCGCCTCGTCGCGATCGGCGCCGTGGGCGATGACCTTCGCGAGCATCGGGTCGTAGTGCGCCGTCACCTCCTGGCCCTCGCGGATGCCGCCGTCGATGCGGACGCCGGGACCCTCGGGCTCGCGCCACGCGAGCACGTCTCCGGTCGACGGAAGGAAGCCGCGTTCAGGCGATTCGGCGTAGACCCTCGCCTCGATCGCGTGCCCGTCGAGGCGCACCTCGTCCTGGGCGATCGCGAGCGGCTCCCCCGCCGCGATGCGCAGTTGCGCCTCGACGAGGTCGGCGCCGGTCACGAGTTCGGTCACGGGGTGCTCGACCTGCAGCCGGGTGTTCATCTCGATGAAGAAGAACTCGTCGGGCGCGGCATCCGAGACGAGGAACTCGACGGTGCCCGCGCCCAGGTAGCCGACACTGCGTGCGGCGTCGCACGCGGCAGCTCCGATCCGCGCCCTGGTCTCGGCGTCGAGGAGCGGCGACGGCGCCTCCTCGATGACCTTCTGGTGTCGCCGCTGGAGCGAGCACTCACGTTCTCCGAGATGGATCACGGCGCCAGCGGCATCCGCGAGCACCTGCACCTCGATGTGGCGTGGACGCTCGATGAGCCGCTCGAGGAGCAGGGTGTCATCGCCGAACGCCGCCAGGGCGACCCGTCGAGCGGCGGGAATGGCCGCGGCCAGCTCGGCGGAGTCGCGGGCCACCTGCATGCCCTTGCCTCCGCCGCCGGCGGACGGCTTGACGAGGAGCGGGAACCCCACCCCCTCGCCGGCAGCCGCGAGCGCGGCGTCGTCGAGGCCCGGATCGCTCACGCCCGGCACGACGGGGACGCCGGATGCCTCGACATGCCGCTTCGCCCGGATCTTGTCGCCCATCACCTCGAGCGCCTCGTCGCCCGGACCGACGAAGACGATGCCGGCCGCCCGGCATGCGGAGGCGAACCCGACGTCCTCCGAGAGGAACCCGTAGCCGGGATGCACCGCCTGGGCGCCGGTGGCAAGGGCGGCCGCCACGAGGCGATCGCGATCGAGGTAGCTCTGGGAGGCCTGCGCCGGGCCGATCCGGACGGCCTCGTCGGCGAGTCGCACGTGCGGGGCGTCGGCATCGGCGTCGGAGTAGACGGCGATGGCGTGGATGCCGAGGCGTCGCAGCGTGCGGATGACGCGCACGGCGATCTCGCCGCGGTTCGCGACGAGCACGCGCTCGAAGGGTCGGACGGGACGGACGTCGTTCCGTCGGGAGCCTGGCGTGCCCGCGGTCTGCATCTGAGCCTCTCTGCTCGGGTCGCGCGCACCGAATCAGTTAGCGCGCACTAACTGGAACCGATGTTAGTGGCCGCTAACTGGAATGACAAGGCCCGCCGCTCCCCCGGCGTCGCAGTCCACGCCGCGGCATCCGCTCGGTGACGGAAGCCCCTCCCGGGCGCTACATGCGGAACAGGCCGAACGCCGGCTCGGGCAGCGGCGTGCGGCTCGCAAGCTCGAGGGCGAGCGCGAGCACGGTGCGCGTGTCGGCCGGATCGATGATGCCGTCGTCCCAGAGCCGCGCGGTCGAGTGGTAGGGGCTGCCCTGCTCTTCGTACTGCGCGCGGATCGGATCCTTGAACGCCTGATCGGTGGCATCCGACCACTCCTCGCCCTTCACCGCGAGCTGGTCGCGCTTCACGGTCGAGAGCACGGATGCCGCCTGCTCACCGCCCATGACCGAGATTCGGGCGTTCGGCCACATCCAGAGGAACCGCGGCGAGTAGGCGCGGCCGCACATCGAGTAGTTGCCCGCACCGAAGGAGCCCCCGATCACGACCGTGAACTTCGGCACCCGCGTGGTCGCGACCGCGGTGACCATCTTCGCGCCGTGCTTGGCGATGCCGCCGGCCTCGGCGTCGCGGCCGACCATGAAGCCCGAGATGTTCTGCAGGAAGACGATCGGGATGCCGCGCTGGTCGCAGAGCTCGATGAAGTGCGCCCCCTTCATCGCGGATTCGCTGAAGAGCACGCCGTTGTTCGCGACGATGCCGACGGGATGCCCGTCGAGGTGGGCGAACCCCGTGACGAGCGTGTCGCCGTAGTCGGGCTTGAACTCCGAGAACTCGCTCGCATCGACGAGTCGTGCGATCACCTCGCGCACGTCGTACGGCTGCTGCACGTCGACCGGAACCGCCGACGTGAGCTCGGCCGGGTCCACGGCCGGCGGACGCGATTCGCGGACCGTCCAGGCCCGCGGCGCCTGCGACGGCAGGGTCGCGATCATGTCGCGCACGATCTCGAGGGCGTGCTCGTCGTCGTCGGCGAGGTGATCGGTGACGCCGGAGATGCGCGAGTGCAGTTCGCCGCCGCCGAGCTCCTCGGGCGTGACGACCTCGCCGATGGCGGCCTTCACGAGCGGCGGACCGCCGAGGAAGATGGTGCCCTGGTCGCGCACGATGACGGACTCGTCGCTCATGGCGGGAACGTAGGCGCCGCCGGCCGTGCACGAACCGAGCACCGCCGCGAGTTGCGGGATGCGCATCGAGGAGAGCTGGGCCTGATTGAAGAAGATGCGCCCGAAGTGGTCGCGATCGGGGAAGACCTCGTCTTGCAGGGGCAGGAACGCGCCGCCGGAGTCGACGAGGTAGACGCACGGCAGCCGGTGCTCCTTGGCGACCTCCTGCGCGCGCAGGTGCTTCTTGACCGTCATCGGATAGTACGTGCCCCCCTTGACGGTCGCGTCGTTGCAGACCACCATCACGGGACGACCGTGCACGAGCCCGACTCCGGTGATGATGCCGGCGCCTGGCGAGTCGCCGCCGTAGAGCCCGTCGGCTGCGAGCGGCGAGAGCTCGAGGAACGGACTGCCCTCGTCGAGGAGCCGGTCGACGCGGTCGCGAGGCAGGAGCTTGCCTCGTGCGACGTGCCGTTCACGCGAGCTCTCGGGACCGCCGAGCGCCGCGATCGCGAGCTTCTCGCGCAGTTCGCGCACGAGCCCGGCATGATCGGCCGCGTTGCGTCGCGCGGCGTCGCTCGAGGCGTCGATGCGCGTGGTGAGGGTGGTCATCCGATCCGCCTGTCTCCGTCGACCGCGCGCCTCTTGTGCGTCGCGCGCAATTTCGGTTAGTGTTCACTAACTCGATTTCCGATGTTAGCGAGCGACGGTACCGAATGGCAAGCACTCTCGACGCCCAGGGCGACGGCGCAGGCGTCCTGCTCCCCCGCACCGAACGCGGGCGCCAGAAGGCCGACCGACGTGCGGCGATCCTCTCGGCCGCCGCCACGCTCTTCGCCGAACGGGGCTACGCGGGCGTGACGATCGAAGACCTCGGCGCCGCCGTGGGCGTGAGCGGCCCGGCCGTGTACCGACACTTCCCCGGAAAGGCCGCGGTGCTCGCCGCGATCCTCCAGGGTGCCAGCCAGGCGCTCCTCGACGGGGCGGAGAGGGTGCTCGAGGAGTCGCCCGACGCGGCATCCACCCTGCGCTCGCTCATCCGCTTCCACGTCGCCTTCGCCCTCAGCGACGCCGACGTCATCGTCGTGCAGGACCGCGAGCTCGAACAGCTCGATCGCGGCGCGCGCCATGAGGTGCGATCCCTGCAACGTCGCTACGTCGAGCACTGGGTCGACACCCTCTCCAGACTCCGGCCCGATCGGGCCGAGACGGAGCTCAGGTTCCGGGCACACGCCGCCTTCGGACTCCTGAACTCCACTCCGCACAGCGCCCGCATCCCGGGGCGCCGACCCGCCGACGGCACCATCCGCGGCATCCTGGAGGAGATGGCATGGGCGAGCCTCATGTCGTGACCCTGCGCACCACCCGCGCGGAGGATCTCGATGCACTGTTCCGGTTCGAGCGCGATCCCGCAGCGGTGCACATGGCCGCATTCACGGCGCCCGACCCGAGCGATCGGGCGACCTTCGACGCGCACTGGCGCCGCCTCATGGGCGACCCCGCGATCGACGCCCGCACCGTGCGCGCCGACGGGGAGGTCGTCGGAAGCGTCGCACGCTGGTTCGAGGACGGCGTCGCCGAGATCACCTGTTGGATCGATCCCGCTCACTGGGGGCGCCACATCGCGACGAGGGCGATGCGCCTCTTCCTCGACGCCGTGCGCGAGAGGCCGATACGCGCCCGCGTCGCCGCCGACAACGCCGCGTCGATCGCCGTGCTCGAGAAGCTCGGCTTCCGTCGAGTGAGCGTCGAACGCAGCTTCGCGAACGCGCGCGACGCCGAGATCGACGAGCTCGTCTACGGGCTCGACTGACCGTCGCCGCCGCGCGGCGCACGCGGCTGTTCGGGCACGGCCCCGAGCTCGTCGGCGATCGCCCGGATGCGCAGGGCGAGCTCCACGTCGCGCCGGGTCACGCCCCCGACGTCGTGCGAGGTGACGGCGAACTCGACGCGACCCCAGCCGAGCCGCACGTCGGGATGGTGGTTCAACTCGTCGGCCACGACCGCGACGGCATCGAGCACACGCACGGCGCTGCGGAAATCGGTCGTCGTGAAGGCGCCGACGAGGTGCTCCTGCGTGTGCCGGAAGCCCGAGCCGTCGAGCTCGGCGGCGGTGTCGGTCGTCGAGAGGATGCTGCGTCCGTCCATGCGCCCATCCTCTCGCCGATCGCTCCGTCAGACCATGGTGAGCACCCGGCCGGGCTCCCTGAGCACGGTCGCGACGTCGGCGAGGAAGCGGGAGCCCTGTTCGCCGTCGACGAGCCGATGGTCGAACGACAGGCTGAGCGTCATGACCTCGCGCAGCGCGATCTCTCCGCGGTGCTCCCACGGTTGCCGGCGCACCGCTCCCATCGCGAGGATCGCCGCCTCGCCGGGATTCAGGATCGGCGTGCCCGCGTCGATGCCGAAGACGCCGATGTTCGTGATCGAGATGGTGCCGCCGGCGAGCTCGGCCGGGCTCGTGCGGCCGGCGCGCGCCGTCTCGGCGAGCGCGGCGATGGCGTCGGCGAGCTCGATCAGGGTCAACCGTTCGGCGCCCTTCACGTTCGGCACGACGAGCCCTCGGCCCGTGGCCGCAGCGATGCCGAGGTTCACGCCGCCGTACTGCACGATCTCCTGTGCGGCCTCGTCCCAGCGGGAGTTCACCTCGGGGGTGCGGCGTGCCGCGATGCACACGGCCTTCGCGACCACGGCGAGCGGGGTCACCTTGCGGCCGGCGAAGGCACGGTCATCGCGGATGCCGCGGAGCAGCTCCATCGTCGCCGTGACGTCGACGGTCAGGAACTCGGTCACGTGCGGCGCCGTGAACGCGCTCTGCACCATCGCGGCCGCGGTGTGCTTGCGCACGCCCTTGATCGGGATGCGCGTCTCGGTGGGTCGCTCGACCGCCGTCGCCGGCGCGGGCGCCGTCGCGGCGACGTCGGTCGCCGGCTCGGCGCCGATCCGGGGAGACGCCCCGGATGCCGCAGCCTCGACGTCGGCGCGGGTGATGAGACCGCGCTCCCCGGTGCCTTCGACCTCGGCGAGGTCGACGCCGAGGTCACGGGCGAGCTTGCGGACCGGCGGCGTCGAACGGGGCCGCTCGGGTGCGCCCGTGGACAGGTCGGCGTCGGGCCGCGACGTGTCGACGGTGCCACCTGCCGGCGGAGCGGCGTCGGCGTCCAACTCCCCGCCGGCGGGAATAGCGGGCACGAGGTCGGCCGCGAGGCCCGCGCGTCGCGCCCGGCGCTTCGGTGCGCCCTCGTCGCGAGCGCCGTAGCCGACGAGCGTCGGCTCGCGGACGTCGCTCGGCGCAGGAGCCTCGTGCGTCGTCGCCGTGGGCTCGGACGCGGCAGCCGCCGGCCCGGCCGGCGCGGCCGCCCCTCCCGACTCGGGATTCGCCTCCGACGATGCCGGCGCGGCATCCGTCGACGCGCCGTCGGCACCGTCGCCGGTGTCGCAGGAGAAGAGCGGCTCGCCGACGTTGACCGTCTCGCCCTCGGCGGCGTGCAGCGCCGTGATGACGCCCGAGTACGGCGACGGCAGCTCGACCACGGCCTTCGCCGTCTCGACGTCGGCGATGATCTGGTTGAGCTCGACGCGATCGCCGACGGCGACGCGCCAGGCGACGATCTCCGACTCGGTGAGGCCCTCGCCGAGGTCGGGAAGCGGGAACTCCTTGATCATGCTCACGCCTCCACTCCGCTCAGCGAGTTCGGCCGGCCGAGCACCCGGTCGACCCCGTCGAGGATGCGATCGAGGTCGGGCAGGTGGTGCCGCTCGAGCTTCGCCGGCGGGTAGGGGATGTCGTGGCCCGTGACCCGCACCGGCGCCGCCTCGAGGAACTCGAAGCACCGCTCGGTGACGCTCGCGGCCAGTTCGGCGCCGACGCCGCCCTGCTGTCCGGCCTCGTGGGTGATGACGAGCCGGCCGGTGCGACGCACGGATGCCTCGACGGTCGCGTAGTCGACCGGTGCGAGCGAGCGCAGATCGATGACCTCGATCGAGACGCCCTCTTCGGCGGCGGCGCTCGCGGCGTCCCGCGCCGTCTGCACGAGCGCGCCGTACGTCACGAGCGTGACATCGGTGCCGGCGGCCACGACCGACGCGACGCCCATGGGCTTGGCGTCGGCGAGGCTCGCCGACTCGTCGACCTCGCCCTTCACGTGATAGCGGCGCTTGGGCTCGAAGAAGAGCACCGGATCATCGCTCGCGATGGCCTGCTGGATCATGACGTACGCATCGGCGGGGTTGGAGCACGCGATCACCCGGAGTCCTGCCGTGTGCGCGAAGTACGCCTCGGGCGACTCGGAGTGGTGCTCGGCTGCCCCGATGCCGCCTCCGAAGGGCACGCGGATCGTGAGCGGCATCCGCACGTTGCCGCGCGAGCGGTAGTGCAGCTTCGCGACCTGCGCGACGATCTGGTCGAATGCGGGGTAGATGAAGCCGTCGAACTGGATCTCGACGACGGGGCGGAACCCCCGGTACGCGAGTCCGACGGCCGTGCCGAGGATGCCCGCCTCGGACAGCGGGGTGTCGACGACGCGATGCGCCCCGAACTCCGCCTTGAGCCCGTCGGTGATGCGGAAGACGCCGCCGAGCGTGCCGATGTCCTCGCCCATCAGCACGACCTTCTCGTCGGCGGCGAGCGCGCGACGGAGGCCGGCGTTCAGCGCCTTGCCGAGGGTGAGCGTCGTCATCGCGCACCTCCATCGGCAGCGGATGCCGCGGCATCCGTCTCGTCGAACATCGCGAGATAGCGGCCGTAGTGGTCGCGCTGCCGGGCGAGGTGGCTGTTCGGCTCGGCGTACACGTGGTCGAAGACGCTCATCGGCTCGGGGTCGGGGATCGTCGTGACGGCGGCACGCAGCTCGGCCGCGGCGCGCGCCGCCTCGTCGGCGACCTCGCCCTCGAGCGCCGCGGTGTCGACGCCGGAGGCGCCGAGCAGGGCGAGCACTCGCGTCAGCGGGTCGCGGGCGCCCCACTCGGCGAGTTCGTCCTCGGTGCGGTAGCGCTTGGGGTCGTCCGCGGTCGTGTGCGGGCCCACCCGGTAGGTGACGGCCTCGATGAAGGTCGGCCCGCCGCCCCGCCGGGCGCGATCGAGTGCGACGCGCGTCGCCGCGAGCACGGCGAGCACATCGTTGCCGTCGACGCGGATCCCGGGCATCCCGAAGCCGTCGGCGCGACGCGCGAGGGGCTGCTTCGACTGGAGCCCGACGGGTTCGGAGATCGCCCACTGGTTGTTCTGGCAGAAGAACACGACCGGGGCGTCGAAGCTCGCGGCGAAGATCAGGGCCTCGTTGACGTCGCCCTCGCTCGTGGCGCCGTCGCCGAAGTAGGCGACGCTCGCGGCATCCGAGCCCTCCCAGGCGAGTCCCATCGCATAGCCGGTCGCGTGCAGCGCCTGCGCGCCGATGATGATCTGCGGCACCGCCATGCCGTGCTCGAAGGGATTCCAGCCGGATGCCGCCGAGCCCCGCCACACCGTGAGCAGCTCGGCCGGACCGACTCCGCGACACCAGGCGACGGCGTGCTCGCGGTAGCTCGTGAAGACGAAGTCATCGTCGCGCAGGGCGCGCGCCGAGCCGATCTGCGCGGCCTCCTGACCGGCGAGCGGCGGCCAGAGCCCGAGCTCGCCCTGGCGCTGCAGGGCGGTGGCCTCGGCGTCGAGGCGCCGGACGATCGCCATGTCGCGATAGAGGCGGCCGAGGGCCGCAAGGTCGATGTCGGCGACCCACCGGTCGTACTCGGCATCGTGGCGTCGATCGCCTGTCGGGCCGACGAGCTGGACGAACTGATCGGGCTTCGTGAGGAGCCCGGTGGCGTCTCGGTCGGATGGGGTCATCGTCGATCCTCGCTGTTCGGCGGACCCCCTCGTGAGCGGCCCGCACCCGGCGACTCTGCCGGTTACTGCGAGGGTACGTCGGTCGGTCACTGCGCTCAAGCATCGGCGGACGGGTTGAGCATGTTGCCAAGTTGATGGGCGCCCTGCAGTGCTATCGTGTGGCAATATGAGCGGGTACGACGCCGTAGACCGGGCATTGCTCGCCGCCCTCGCGAGCGACCCGCGCGCGACCGTCGTCGCCCTCGCCGATCGCCTGGGTCTGTCGCGGAACACGGTGCAGGCTCGCATGGCCAGGCTCGAGACCTCCGGCGCGTTCCTCTCCTTCGAGCGCAGTATCGATCCCGTGCCGCTCGGCTATCCGCTCGAGGCCTTCATCTCGGTGCATGTCCGCCAGAAGCGGCTCACCGAGGTCGTCGAGGAGATCGGCACGATTCCCGAGGTCATCCAGGCGCATGGCCTCTCGGGCAGCGTCGACCTGCTCGTTCGAGCCGTCTGCCGTGACGCGCACGACCTCTTCCGCATCGACGGCGAGATCCTCGCGATCGACGGCGTCGAGCGTACCGAGACGGCGCTCGCGATGGGTGAGCTCATCCCCTTCCGCCTGCGGCCGTTGCTCGATCGCTGACTCGCGAGCAGCGGGAGATCGGGTCCCCGACCGGCGCCGGCCCTCCGCCCAGCGCGACCTCGGCGCGACGAGCTACCACCTCCGCCAGCTCGAGCGTGCAGGACTCGTGCGCGAGGACCGCCCGCGCGGGAAGGGCCGCGGGCGCGACGCGCTGATCCGGTCTGCGGTGTACCCGCCGTTCAGAGCGCCGACGCGAGCCGAGACGACGGATGCCCCGCCCGATCGAGTCGGGCGGGGCATCCGCATGTGGCAGTCGGGGTCTAGACCTCGACGTCCGCGCCCTCGGCGGGCTCGTCCGTGTGGACGCGCTCCGACTCGCGGCCGTCGGTGTCGGCTTCCTCGGCCAGCACCGGGGCGAGCGAGAGCTTGCCGCGGTCATCGATCTTCGTGATCTCGACGAGGATCTTCTGGCCGACGCCCAGCACGTCTTCGACGTTCTCGACGCGCTTGCCACCGGCGAGCTTGCGCACCTCGGAGATGTGCAGCAGGCCGTCCTTGCCGGGCAGCAGCGAGATGAAGGCGCCGAAGGCGGCGATCTTCACGACGGTGCCGAGGAACTGCTCGCCGACCTCGGGGTTGGTCGGGTTGGCGATCGCGTTGACCTGGGCACGGGCGGCCTCGGCCGACGGACCGTCGGTCGCACCGATGTAGACGGTGCCGTCCTCCTCGATGGAGATGTCGGCGCCGGTCTCATCCTGGATCGCGTTGATCGTCTTGCCCTTCGGGCCGATCAGCTCGCCGATCTTGTCGACGGGGATCTGCACCGAGATCACGCGAGGCGCGGTCGGGGCCATCTCGTCGGGGCCGTCGATGGCCGCGTTCAGCACGGCGAGGATCGTCGTGCGGGCGTCCTTCGCCTGCGTCAGCGCGCCGGCAAGCACGGATGCCGGGATGCCGTCGAGCTTCGTGTCCAGCTGGATCGCCGTGACGAACTCCGACGTGCCGGCGACCTTGAAGTCCATGTCGCCGAGCGCGTCCTCAGCGCCCAGGATGTCGGTGAGCGCCGCGTAGCGGGTCTCACCGTTCACGGTGTCGGAGATGAGGCCCATCGCGATGCCCGCCACGGGAGCGCGCAGCGGCACGCCCGCGTTCAGGAGCGAGAGCGTCGATGCGCAGACCGAGCCCATCGAGGTCGAGCCATTGGACCCGAGCGCCTCGGAGACCTGGCGGATCGCGTAGGGGAATTCCTCGCGCGTGGGCAGCACCGGCATGAGGGCGCGCTCGGCGAGTGCGCCGTGCCCGATCTCACGTCGCTTCGGCGACCCGACTCGACCGGTCTCACCGGTCGAGTAGGGCGGGAAGTTGTAGTTGTGCATGTAGCGCTTCTTCGTGACCGGGCTCAGCGAGTCGATCTGCTGCTCGAGCTTCAGCATGTTCAGCGTCGTGACGCCGAGGATCTGGGTCTCACCGCGCTGGAAGATGGCCGAGCCGTGCACGCGCGGCACGACCTGCACCTCGGCGTCGAGCGGACGGATGTCGGCGAGGCCACGGCCGTCGATCCGCACGCCCTCTTCGAGGACGCGCGAACGCACGACGTGCTTCGTGACCGACTTGTAGGCCGCGGAGACCTCGGCGTTGGCGGACTCGGGGAGCTCCCCGGCCTCGACCTTGGCCGCGATGGCCTCCTTCACGCGCGACTTGAGCGCGTCGTCGGCGTCTTGACGCTCGGTCTTGCCGGCGATCTGGTAGATGCCCTTCAGCTCCTCGAGCGCGAGCGCCTCGACGGCCTCCTTCGTCGACGCCTGGTAGGGCGGGAACGTCGGGTAGTCGGCGGTGGGCTTCGCGGCGGTGGCCGCGACCTGCTGCTGCGCCTCGACGAGCTGCTTGATGAAGGGCTTCGACGCCTCGATGCCCTGGGCGATGACCGTCTCGTCGGGCTTCACGGCGCCGGCCTGGATGAGGTTCCACGCGTTGTCGGTGGCCTCGGCCTCGATCATCATGATCGCGACATCCTGCGAGCCGTCGGCCTCGGTGATCACTCGACCCGCGACGACCATGCTGAAGACCGCGTCCTCGAGCTGGGTGTGCTTCGGGAAGGCGACCCACTGACCGTCGATGAGCGCGACGCGAACGCCGCCGACGGGACCCGAGAACGGGAGACCCGAGAGCTGCGTCGAGAGCGATGCGGCGTTGATGGCGAGCACGTCGTAGAGCTCGTCGGGCTCGATCGCGAGCACCGTGACGACGACCTGCACCTCGTTGCGGAGGCCCTCGACGAACGACGGGCGCAGCGGGCGGTCGATGAGGCGACAGGTGAGGATCGCCTCGGTCGAGGGTCGGCCCTCGCGGCGGAAGAACGAGCCGGGGATGCGACCCGCGGCGTACATGCGCTCCTCGACGTCGATCGTGAGCGGGAAGAAGTCGAAGTGCTCCTTCGGCTGCTTCGAGACCGAGGTCGCCGAGAGCAGCATGGTCTCTTCGTCGATGTAGGCGACGGCCGAGCCCTGCGCCTGCTGGGCGAGGCGGCCGGTCTCGAACCGGATCGTGCGGGTGCCGAACTTGCCATTGTCGATGACCGTTTCGGCGAACGTGATTTCAGGACCTTCCAAGAGGTCGTCTCCTTTGTTTACCGTCGCGCCCCGTATGGGCGCGACTCAACCAGAGGAGCAGGAACAGGCATTACGAAACGCATCAGCCGATGCGCTCACGCTGGCCACCAGTAGAAGTCCACCAAATCGAGTTGGTGATCCACCACAGGGGACCAGCTTCCTGCCGGCCTGCTCCATCGACGCCCGGGGTGGAACACACCGGGCGACCCATCAAGTCTAGCAGAGGGGCGGTTTTCCAGCGGTGAACAGCGGATGTCTGCCGCGTTCCCGCCGCTCGGGGCGGCGCCGTCCTGGCGCGCGGCCGGTGGCATCCATGCCAGACTCGAGGACATGACGTCCGACGAGCAGAGCACGACCGGCCCCTCCGAGGAGACGAAGCGCAAGTTCCGCGAGGCGCTCGAACGCAAGAACGCCGCATCGAAGCAGCGGGAGGGCGAGGCGCACCTCGACGGCGGGGGCGGCGCCCAGCACACGAACGGTCCGGCCGACCACAAGCGGGAGTTCCGCCGCAAGAGCGGCTGATCGCCCGCTCGCGAGTCGATCACGCGCCGTCGCGCACCCCGAGGTCGCGTACGGGCGGGAGGAGCACCGGGCTCAGCACCGGGCGCTTCGGCCCGAGTCCATCGCCCGCGGTGCGACCGCGAGCACGGCGCACCACCCAGGGCGCGGCATGCGTGCGCCACCACTCGAGATCGCCGATGATCGTCGCGCGCGACTCGTCGTCGGGCTCGTGCACCGCCGACTCGAGGGCGCCGAGCGCCTCGGCGTGCGGCACCCCGAGCACGTTCGCGGCCGCATAGGCGAGCCCGCGATGGCCGGCGGCGTTCAGGTGGACCCGGTCCTCGGCCCACCGGTCGAGCGCCGTCAGCGCGGGCTGGGCGTCGACGTCGAGGAGCATCGCACCGCGCTCGGCCGAGAGCTCCCGGAGCGCCTCGTTGAACACGGCGAAGCGGCGCTCGAAGAGTTTCGCGGCAGGGCGCGGCGGCAGGAACGGAGTCACGAGCAGCACGTCGCAGCCGGTGCTGCGGATGCGGGCGATCGCGTCGCGCAGGCGCTCGGCGAGGACGAGCGGATCGGCGCGCCGGCCGACGAGGTCGTTCGCGCCGATCAGCACCGAGACGAGGTCGGCGCCGAGCGCTTCCGCGGCAGGCAGCTGCACGTGCACGGCGTCGTCGATCCGTCGACTGCGCACTGCGAGGTTGGCGGACCGCACGGGCTCGCCGCCCGTGCTCGAGAGCGCGAGCAGCAATCCGAGCCGGTCCGCCCAGCCGCGGTACTGACCGGGCGGCATCCTCGAGTCGTCGCAGAGGCCCTCGGTGAGCGAGTCGCCGACGGCCACGTACCGGCGCCAGCGCGGCGGCCGAGCCGAGTCCGAGGCATCCGTCGTCGATGCTCTCGGCCTGGTGCGAGCGGCCGTCATCGGGGCTCCGGGCCGAGCGAGTTCGGATGCCTCCTCGTAGTGGGCGATGAGCTCGTCGCCGAGCCGGTCCCACCCGCGGCCGGCCACGGACTCGCGCGCCCGCTCGGCGAACGCGCGCCGCTTCGCATGGTCGCCCGTGAGGTCGCGGACCCGCTCGCGCAGCTCGGCGAGGTCGCCCGGGCGATAGAGCCAGCCGTTCACGCTGTTCTGCACGAGATCGAGCGGCCCGCCCCGGCCCGTCGCGACGACGGGGACCCCGCTCGCGAGCGACTCCTGGATCGTCTGGCAGAACGTCTCGCTCTCGCCCGGGTGCACGAACACGTCGAGGCTCGCCATCGCTCGCGCCAGGTCGTCGCCGCCGAGGAATCCGGTGAATCGGGCGCTCGGGAGCATCCGCTCGAGGGCTGGCCGCGACGGGCCGTCGCCGATGACGACGAGGCGGACGCCAGGGAGGTCGGCGATCGCCCGGAGATCCTCGACCTGCTTCTCTGGAGCGAGGCGGCCGACGTAGCCCACGAGGATCTCGCCGTCGGTCGCGATGTCCCTCCGCCATCGGACGCTGCGGCGTCGGGGCGAGAATCGATCGGTGTCGACCCCGCGCCGCCAGATCCGCAGGCGGTCGACGCCCACCGACTCCAGTCGCTCGACGGCCGAAGAGGACGGCGCGAGCGTGAGCGTCGCGCGACGGTGCAGCCGGCCGAGGTGCCGGGTGAGCGCGGGGGCGGCGCCGGGAACCCCGTAGCGCTCGGCGTACGACGGGATGTCGGTCTGGTACACCGCCACCGAGGGGATCGCGAGCGATTCCGCGGCGAGCACGCCGCGCCAGCCCAGCACGAACGGCGAGGCGAGATGCACGACATCGGCCCGGTGCTGCCGCATGACCGCGGAGAGCCGGTGCGCGGTCGCGAGCGTGACGCGCACGTCGGGATAGCTCGGCAACGGCACCGACGGCAGCAGCACGCTGCGAGCGCCGTAGAGCGTGTGATCGATGGGTCCGGATCGCGGCGCGACGACGAGCGCCTCATGGCCGCGTCGTTCGAGGTGGCGCAGCACCTGCAGGAGCGAATGCGTCACGCCGTTCATGTGCGGGAGGAACGATTCTGCGAGGAGGACGACCTTCACGAGACCAGCGTGGGGCCGCGACGGGGTGCCCGGCGTCCGATCCGCCGTCGGGCGACGAGGATTCACCGAGCCGTCGGCTGCCGTTCGCGTGCTCGTCGTCCGAGCGTCGTGCAGCGGCATCCGACCGTCAACCCCTCGCGGCCGTCGGCGCGACGGCGCATGATGACGCTGAAGCACACCCGAAGTTCGAGGAGGAACATCATGTCATCCGTCGCAAGGGTCACCACCATCACGGTCCGCTCCGAGAAGAGCTTCGAGGACGCCGTCTCGGTGGGCATCGCGCGTGCCGCCCAGACGTTGCGTCACGTGAGCGGCGCCTGGGTCAAGGAGCAGAAGGTCGAGGCGACGGAGGGCCGGATCACGGCGTGGTCCGTCGTGCTCGAGGTCAGCTTCGTGCTCGACGACTAGCCGCGCCGTTCGGCGCGAAGGAGAGCCCCGCGCTGCGGGATGCTCTCGGCCGCGTCGCCTGCTGTTCACCTCCCCCGGGTAGGAAGACGGGGTGGATGACGCGTGGGTCGGCGAGCTGGCGGCGTCCGGCTGGCTGCTTCCCGCGCTGTTCTGCCTCGTCGTCGGCGACGCGTTCCTCGTGGTGCTGCCGAGTGAGACCGTGGTCGTCGCGCTCGGCGCGCTCTCGGCGGCGACGGGGTCGCCGAACCTCGCAGCGGTCGTTCCCGTGGCGGCGGTCGGCGCCGTCGTCGGCGACGGTCTCTGCTACGCCATCGGCCGTCGCGTCGGACTCGACCGATGGCGATGGCAGCGCGAGGGCCGCGCGGGCGGGGCGATCGAACGGGTGCGCCGCGCGGTGCACCGCCGCACCGCCGTGCTCGTCTTCACGGCTCGCTACGTGCCGTTCGCGCGGATCGCGGTGAATCTCGCCGCCGGTGCCGGCGGCGTGCCGCTGCGTCGTTATCTGCCGTTGTCGGCGGCCGCGGGCCTCGCGTGGGCGTGCTACAACGTCGGGATCGGCGCGGTCCTCGGCGCCCTCCTGCGCGAGTCGCCCCTGCTCGCGGTCGC
>JAPSJT010000045.1 GCA_031178045.1 Agromyces sp. | reverse complement strand
TCACTTCTGCACGATGCGTCGAGCCTCTGCAAGATGCGTCGAGACTGCATCCGTCGAATCCGCCATGCCAGTTCCGCCTCATCGAATGAGGGGGAACTGGCATGACGCATGTGGAACGCGTCTCCGACGACCAGCACGCTCGGTGCGCGACGAGCACAGCGGGCTCGGTGCGCGTCAGCTGGTGAGCGCCGGCTTCAGCTCGCGGGCGAAGAAGTCCATGAATCCGTCGACGTCTGGGCCGTTGTTCGCGAGCACGACGTGGTCGTAGCCGACCTGCTCGTACTCCCGGATCGCCTCGAGGTGCTTCGCGGCATCCGGACCGCAGGGCATGCTCGCCGCGACATCCTCGGGGCGAGCGAGCTGGGCCGAGGCCTCGAAGTTCGCCGGATTCGGCAGCTCGCTCATCACCTTCCAGCCCGTCAGCGACCAGCGGCTCGTCTCGAAGGCCGCCTGCACGGCCTCCTCCTCCGACTCGGCCCACGCGAGACCCACCTCGCCGTACTTGGGGCCGCTGCCGCCGGCCGCCGCGTACGCCTCGAACAGCTCCGCCTTCGGCTCGGTGCCGAACAGCCCGTCGCCGAGCTCGGCGGCGAGCTCGGCGGCATCCGGACCGCCTGCCGCCACCGCGATGAGCGGCAGCGTCTCGGGAAGGTCGAACACCCGGGCGTCCTCGAGGTCGAGATAGACGCCCTGGTACGACTGGTAGCCGCCCTGCCAGAGGAGGCGGATGATCTCGAGCGCCTCGCGTAACATGGCCTGCCGCTCGGCGACGGCCGGAAACCCCCGGCCGACGACGTGCTCGTTCAGGCGCTCGCCCGAGCCGACGCCGAGCGTGAAGCGTCCGTCCGAGACGATCGCGAGCGTCGCAGCGGCCTGCGCGATGATCGCCGGGTGATAGCGGACGGTCGGGCACGTGACGCCGGTCGCCAGGCCGATCGAGTCGGTACGCGCGGCGATCGCGCCGAGCACCGTCCACGCGAAGGGCGAGTGCCCCTGCGAGTCGAGCCACGGGTGGTAGTGATCGCTCATCTCGACGAAGTCGAACCCGGAGGCCTCTGCGAGCTGGGCCTGGCGGATGAGCTCCTGCGGGCCGAACCCCTCGGCCGACAGCTTGTAGCCGTACTGCATGCGTCTCCCCTCGACGTGGCGAGGTTACGTGCGCCGAAGTGCATCCGGAACCGGTTGCGCCCGCGAAGGACCCCGGTGACAATGCGCGGTCGCGATGCGTGCCCGCCGCCGCGCCTGCGCGTTATACGCCTCGCCTTCCCGGGTCGCAAGGGTCTACTGGCGCGAGGGCCGCGAACCTACCGTTTCCCGGGACACGAGCGACTCCTGCGATGAGCAGGCAGCAGCCGAGACAGGAAGTGAGTGAACGATGACGAACAGCACCACACCCGGATACCCGGGTTCGGCCGACGCTTCGCTCGGGGGCTCCAGCACGACGGGGACGACGTACGAGTCGACCACCCCGGGGGCACGCGAGGAGGCGGCCAACCTCGCGAGTGAAGCCGGCCAGGCCGGCCGCCGCGTCGCCGGCGTCGCGAAGGACGAGACGAGGGCCGTCGGCTCCGAGGCGCGCCGGCAGGCGAAGCGGCTCGCCGACCAGGTCGGCAGCGAGGTACGCCAGCAGGCGGCGAACCAGCAGAGCCGTGCGGCGAGCGGGCTGCGCACGATCGGCGACGAGTTCTCGAACATGGCGAGCGGCGAGGGCAGCGGATCCGGATTCGCCGCGACCGTCGCACGGGAGGCCGGCAGTCGTGTCGGCGCCGCGGCGCAGTGGCTCGACGAGCGCGACCCGGGGGCACTCCTCGAAGAGACCAAGCGCTTCGCACGCCGTCGTCCTGGGGTCTTCATCGCGATCGCGCTCGGCGCCGGCGTCGTCGTCGGCCGTCTCGTGCGGTCGCTGGCACAGCCCTCCGACGATGACCGCGACATGGCGGGAGGCGCCAGCGGCACGATGGGCGGCACCGGCACGGGCGCGAGCTACGGCACGGGCGTCGGCGCGGGCACGGGTGCCGGCTACGGCGCAGGCGCCGTCGGCGGCACCGCAGTCGCGAACGAGACCATCGTGCCCGGCACGGTCGCCGGAGGCACGGGCGCTACGCCCGACCCGCTCGGTGAGGAGCAGTGGACCGAGGGCAGCCCGGGCACCACGAGGGGCGGCATCTGATGACCAACCTCAACCAGCCGAGATCGGGCGCGCCCGGCCCGGACGTCCCGACGCCGTCGGAGCAGCAGGCTGCCACGACCTCGTTCGGCGATCTCATCGCCGAGGTGAGCCGCGATATCTCGACGCTGATGCGTCAGGAGGTCGAACTCGCCAAGGCCGAGCTGAAGCAGACCGCCAAGCAGACGGGGAAGGGAGCAGGGCTCTTCGGCGGTGCCGGCGTGGCCGGCTTCCTCGCCCTGCTGTTCCTGTCGATCGCCCTCTGGTGGGGGCTCGGCTACCTGATGGGCAACGCGTGGTCGGCCGTGATCGTCGCCGTGCTGTGGGGCATCGTCGCGGCGGTGCTCTACTTCACGGGCAAGAAGGAGTTCGACGAGGTCGAGGGCATGCCCCAGACCGTCGACACGGTCAAGCAGATTCCCGACGCACTGAAGAGGAATGAGGAGAACCGATGAGCAACACAGATGAGATCCGTTCCGATGACCCCGACCTGATCCGTGCGGACATCGAGCGCACGCGGCGTGATCTCGGCCAGGACGTCGATGCGCTCGCCGACAAGGTGAACCCGGGCAAGATGGCACAGCGGCAGACCGACAAGGTCCGTCGCGTCGCCTCGCGCCTGAAGGATCGCGTGATGGGCTCCGCTTCGGACGTCGTCGATTCGACCCAGGGCGCCGTCGGTCACGCCGGTGAAGCCGTCGCCGAAGCGCCGCGCCGCGTCGCTGCGGCCGCGCAGGGCAACCCGGTCGCGGTCGGCCTCATCGCCTTCGGCGTGGGCCTGCTCGCCGCCTCGCTCATCCCGGCCTCGCGCATGGAGCAGGATGCCGCCGAGAAGGTGAAGGATGCCGCTGCGCCGCTCGTCGACGAGGCGAAGGAGGTCGCCATGGAATCGGCCGACCACCTGCGCGAGCCTGCCAAGGAGGCCGCCGAGGCCGTCAAGGAGCGGGCACAGGAAGGCGTCGAGACGGTGAAATCCGAGGGCCAGGACGCCGCATCCCAGGTGCAGTCCGACGCCAAGCACGCAGCGGACCACCAGACGAGCTGACCCGACCCGATCACCATCGCCGCCCCGCCCGCGACCCTATCGCGGGCGGGGCGGTCCCGTGTCGGTCCCGACCTCGGCGACGAGCTCGGCGATGACGTGCCGGGCGTTCGCCGCGATCGGCGGATTGCGGACTCCGAAGTACGACAATTGGGCGAGCGCCTGCAGCAGTGCCCATCCCCTCGCACGACTCCATTCCGCGGCATCCGCGCCGAGCTCGCCGCGGAAGCGGGTGCGAGCGGCCGGCGGCAGGAGGTTCCACGCCACGCGGAGCTCGCTCGCCGGGTCGCCGACGCCCATGGCCCCGAAGTCCAGCACGCCGGTCAGCCGACCGTCTTGCGTCAGGAGGTTGCCGGGGCTCAGATCGCCGTGGATCCACGTCGGCGTACCGCTCCAGCGTGGCGCGGCCAGCGCGTCCTCCCAGATCTCGACGACCTGGTCGAGGTTCGGAGCGAGGGCGTCGGCGAGCGCCGCAAGTGTGGTGCGGACGAAACCGTCCTCCTCGTGCAGTGCCCTCGGCCACGCCGTGCGAGGTGCACCTGCCGGGTCGACCGCGCGCATCGCGCGCACGAAGTGAGCGAGATCCGCTGCGAGCCGATCGGCACCGAGCGAGCTTCCCGCGGCCGGGTGCGTGCCGTCGAGCCAGCGGCACACGGTCCACCGCCACGGGTACCCCTCGCCGGGCTCGCCGAGTGCGATCGGCACGGGAGTCGCGAACGGCAGTTGCGGGGCCAGTCGCGGCAGCCACTCGAACTCGCGCTCGAGCGGGGGGACCGCCCAGTGGATCCGCGGCATCCGCACCGACAGCACGTCGCCGAGGCGGTACATGGCGTTGTCGGTGCCGATCGAGTCGACGGGCTCGACGGGCAGCCTCGCCCAGCCGGGGAACTGGGCGGCGACGAGGCGCGCGACGAGCGCGGCATCCGTCGCCACCTCGTCGTCGTGCATCGGCGGCGTCATCGCACCACGGTACGCCCCCGCCGGGCGCGGTGTCAGGCGTCGGATGCCGCGTACACGCGCTCACCCTCGACGAACGTCTGGAGCACGCGGGTCGCGCCGATCTCCGCGGCGGGGCCGGCGAACGGGTCGCGATCGAGCACGACGAGATCGGCGAGCCTGCCGACCTCGACGGTTCCGGTCTCGTCGAGGTGGTTCACGAACGCGGATCCCGCGGTGTACGCGGTGAGCGAGGTGCCGAGATCGATCGCCTGCTCGGGCAGGAACGCCTCGAACTCGCCCTCCTCGTGGCCGGGCGCCGCGATGCGGTTCACCGCGACATGGATCGCCGCGAGCGGATCGGGTGTCGAGACCGACCAGTCGCTGCCGGCGGCGAGCACGGCGCCCGAGCGCAGCAGATCGCCGAAGGGGTACTGCCAGGCGTCGCGAGGGGAGCCGAGGAAGGGCAGCGTGAGCTCGACCATCTGCGGCTCGAGCGCAGCCCAGAGCGATTGCATGTTCGCGACGACCCCGAGTTCACGGAAGCGGGGGATGTCCTCGGGGTGCACGACCTGGATGTGCGCGATGTGGTGACGGTGATCGTTGCGGCCGTTCCGCGCGATCGCGTGCTCGACCGCGTCGAGGCACTCGCGCACGGCCCGGTCGCCGATGGCGTGGAAGTGCAGCTGGAACCCGAGCGCGTCGAGCTGCGGCGCCGCTTCGTTCAGGATCGCGGGCGGGACGAAGGAGATGCCCGAATTGTCGGTGAAGTGGCCGTGTCCGTCGCAGTACGGCTCGAGCATCGACGCCGTGAAGTTCTCGGCGACGCCGTCCTGCATGATCTTGATGCTCGTCGCCGCGAACCGGCCCCCGCGGTACCGCTCGCGTTTCTCGACGAGCTCGGGGATCTGCTCGAGACCCCGCGTGCGATCCCACCACAGTGCGCCGACGACGCGGCCGGTGAGCCGGCCGGATGCCGCCGCCTGCAGGTAGGCCGGGCCCGGGTCGCCGGCATCGCCGTAGCTGCCGACGATCGCGTCCTGCCATGCGGTCACGCCGTAGGAGTGCAGGTACCGCTGCCCGATGAGGAGCGCCTCGGTGAGCTCGTCGACCGTGGTCTCTGGCAGGAGCCGGTTCACGAGCGACATCGCTCCCTCGTGCAGCGTGCCGCTCGGCTCCCCGTCGGCATCGCGCTCGATGCGGCCGTCGGCCGGATCCGGAGTGTCCCGGTCGATGCCCGCGAGGCGGAGCGCGACCGAGTTCACCCACGCACCGTGTCCGTCGCGGTTCGGGAGGAAGGCGGGACGGTCGGGCACGACCCGGTCGAGCGCGGCCGCCGTCGGCGTGCCGCCGGGGAACGCCGACATCGACCATCCGCCGCCGAGCACCCATTCATCGTCGGCGTGGTCCGACGCGTACTCGCCGATCCGGGCGAGGTACTCGGGTTCGGAGGCGAACTCCGAGAGATCGCACCGCATGAGGTCGAGGCCGCCCCACACGGGATGCACGTGCGCGTCCTGGAAGCCCGGCAGGAGCATCCGGCCCGCGAGGTCGACGACCTCGGTGCGTGCGCCGACGAGCTCGCGCACCTCGTCGCCGCCGACCGCGACGATCCTCCCTCCGCGCACCGCGACCGAGGTCGCACGAGAGCGGACGGCGTCGGCGGTGAAGACGGGTCCGCCGGTGAAGACGAGGTCGGCATCGGCCATGGCGTGGTGCTCCTTCGGTGGTCGGTCGAGGGTCGGGCGATGGGGTGCCCCGGCGGGTGCCGCGAGAGGGCGGTGTCCGTTCAGTGGCCGGTCATGGTGCGCGCGATCTGGGTCGCCGAATCGCCGGCACGTCGCAGCACGAGGGCGACGAGGGCGAGGGCGACGAGGGTGAGCAGCAGCATGATCGTCGACACGGCCGCGATCTCGGGTCGCAGGCCGCTTCGGAGCGCACTGAGCACGTACACCGGCCACGGCGTGGTACCGGAGACCTGCACGAACGCGGCGATCACCGTGTTGTCGAGGCTGAGCGTGAACGCGAGCAGGAAGCCCGCGAGCACGGCCGGCATCGCGAGCGGCAGCGTGACCCGGCGGAAGGTCGCGAACGGCTTCGCGTAGAGGTCGGCCGACGCCTCCTCGAGCTGGGCGTCGAGGCCGACGAGGCGCGCCCGCACGATGTACGAGACGACCGCGGTCGCGAAGAGCGAGTGACCGACCACGAGGCGGACGACGCCGTCGCTGAAGAGGCCGATGCCGAGGTCCTGGCCGAGGAACACGAGCCAGGGGAGCAGGGCCACCGCGTCGACGATCTCGGGGGTCACCGAGACGAGCAGCAGGAGCCCGGCGAACCAGAGCACCCACTTGCCCGGATGCCGCGCCATCGCGATGCCCGCGAGCGTGCCGAGCACGGTCGCGACGACCGCCGCGATCGCGCCCGTCTGGATCGAGACCCACACCGCGTCGCGGATGGCCGGCTTCTCCACGAGCGAGAGGAAGGCGTCGAAGCCGAAGCCGCCCCATGCCACGAGCAGGCGCCCGCTGTTGAACGAGGAGACGATGATCACGACGATCGGCGCGAAGAGGAACGCGAAGACCACGATGCTCCACGCGGTGAGCGCGACATCCGATCGAGACCTGCGGTTCATGCGGCGACCTCCTGGGTTTCGCGGGGCCCCGCGGGCGTCGCACTCGTGTCGCTCGGGCCGGGCACCGGTGGCGACGGCGGGGCCGGCGGGTCCCCGAGCACGAGGCGGTGGCGGGCTCGGAACGGGAGCGACACGATCCAGACGACGAGTGCCCCTGCGGCGACGGTCAACACGATGACGATGATGAGCAGCATGGCCATCGCGGATCCGAGCGCCCAGTTCTGGGCCGTCTGGAACTGGCTCGCCACGAGCTGGCCCACCATGTTGCCCTTCGCCCCGCCGAGCACCGTCGCGGTGATGTAGTCGCCCATGAGCGGGATGAACACGAGCAGCACCCCGGCGATCACGCCCGGCCGCGCGAGCGGCAGCGTCACTCGGGCGAACGTGCGCCACCGGCCCGCCCCAAGGTCTTTCGACGCCTCCCGAAGCGGGCCGTTGACGCGGTCGAAGGCGACGAAGAGCGGCAGGATCATGAGCGGCAGGTAGTTGTAGACGACCCCGAGCAGCACCGCGCCCCGCGTATAGAGCAGGTCGAGCGGACCATTCGTGAGGCCGATGCCCTGCAGGAGCGACGACAGCCATCCCTCGGGCGCGAGGATCACCTGCCATCCGATGGTTCGCACGAGGAAGTTCGTCCAGAACGGCACCATGACGAGCGCCAGCAGGAGACCCCGCCGCGAGGGCGGCGCCTTCACGGCCATCCAGTACGCGACCGGCAGGCCGATGACCAGGCACAGGAGCGTGCCCGCAACGCCCACCCAGAGCGTGTTCTGGAACGTCGCGAAGAACGTCGGCGACAGGGCCTCGACGTAGCGGTCGAATGACAGGACGTCGTTCGCATGCGTGCCGAAGATGCCCGGCTTGTACCCGAAGCTGAACCACACGACCATCGCGACGGGTGCCACGAAGAAGATGACGAGCCACGCCCACGCCGGGACTGCGAGGGCGAAGCCGGGGCTCCTACGCACCGGCGGCGGCCTTCGTGTTGTTCCAGATGTCGACGATGCGCTGCTGGGCGTCGTTCACCTCGCCCTCGTGCATGGTCTCGAGCTGCTCAGGAGTGAAGAACACGAGATCGAGGCGCTCGAGCTGTGCGTCCTTCGCGGCCTGCTCGATGCCCGTCGCGCCCGTGTGGTACCCGATGTAGTCCAGTTCGGCGAGCGAGTTCGCCGGCTCGAGCACGTAGTCGATGAAGGCGTGCGCGGCCTCGGGGTTCGGCGCGCCGGCCGGGATGGCCCAGTTGTCCATCCAGATCTCGGTGTCGGGTGCGCCGAGCACCCACTGCCAGCGGTCGGGGTCGGGGCTTTCGAGCATGCCGATGCGGGCGTCGCCGTTCCAGGCCTGGAGCAGCGCGTGCGTCCCCTGAGGAATCGCGGATCCGCCGGGGTACGAGTCGAACGCCGACACGTGCGGCGCGAGGGTGTTCACGAGGAAATCCTCGGCGGCGTCGAGGTCGGCGGGATCGGTCGTCGTCCACGGGATGCCGTTCGCCCAGAAGTAGAGGCCGGTGAGCTCGGCGGGGTCGTCGAGCAGCGAGGTCTTGCCACTGGCCTCGTTCTGCGCCGCGTCGAGGAAGTCCTGCCACGAGGTGAGCTCCCGCGTGATGACGGTCTTGTCGTACACGAATCCCGTCGTGCCCCATGCCTTGCAGATCGAGTATTCGTTCTCGGGGTCCCACGCCCGTCCGAGGAAGGCGGGGTCCATGTGCTCGATGTTCGGGATCAGCTCGCGATTCAGCTTGGAGAGGAGCCCGTTCTCGATCATCTGCGGGATGAACGTGCCGGTCGGCACGACGATGTCGTACCCGCTCGTGCCCTTGGCCGCGACGAGCTTCGAGATGAGTTCCTCGTTCGAGTTGAAGGAGCTCAGCGTGATCCTCGGACCGAGGTCGGCGGTGAACGCCTCGAGTACCTCCGGGGCGTCGTAATCGCCCCACGTGTAGATGGACAGTTCGCTCTCGAGGGCGCCGCCCGTGGCCTGGGCCGCGTTCTGCGTTCCGCCGCCGGGGGAGCACGCGGCGAGCAGTCCCGTCGCGCCGGCAGCCGCCGCGAAGCTCAGGAAGCGCCGGCGCGAGAGCTCGGCCCTGATGACCTTGGCGGCACCCGCGCTGGCGAGGATGCGTACGGGGCTGCGGGACTCGTTCATGTCGTTCTCCTTGGCGCGGGTGCGAGGGCGGTGCGGTGTGCGGGTCGTGCGGTGGTCGTGCTCGGCGTCGGTCAGTCAGTCGGCGGGGCGACGTACCCGCCCGAGCTCGGGTCGTCGTCGGCGGGGAAGAGCAGCACGCTCTCGGCGTTCCAGCTGCAGACCACGGCGTCGCCGACCGACAGCTCCGGCGCGTCGGGCGTGGGCCGTCGCGCGATGAGGCTCTGGTCCTCGCCGAGGCGCACGAGGTACTGCATCGTCTCGCCGAGGTGGGCGACACCGATGAGCGTGCCGCGGGCGGTGTTCGCCGCGTCGGATGCTCCGCCGGCGGCATCCGGGGCGATCTGCACGAACTCTGGGCGAACGGCGGCCTGGCCCGCGGCGCCCTCGGGGAGCCCGCCGGGTTCGGAGCGCATGCCGCGTACGAGCGCGTGCGGACTGTCCACGGCGCTGCCGTGCTCGACGACGGTGCCGCGGAAGAAGTTCTGCTGCCCGACGAAGGCCGCGACGTACGCCGAGGCAGGTCTCGCGTAGATCGTGTCGGCGTCGGCGAGCTGCTCGATGCGCCCGGCGCGCATGATCGCGATGCGGTCGCTCATCGAGAGGGCCTCGCCCTGGTCGTGCGTGACGAACACGAACGTGATCCCGAGCCGGGACTGGAGGAGCTTCAGCTCGAGCTGCATCTCCTCACGCAGCTGCCGGTCGAGCGCGCCGAGGGGCTCGTCGAGGAGCAGCACGGCCGGACGGTTCACGAGCGCGCGCGCCAGCGCCACACGCTGCTGCTGCCCACCCGAGAGCTGCGTCGGCTTGCGATCGGCGAACCGTCGCATCTGCACGAGGTCGAGCGCCTCGGAGACCTGCTCGCGGATCGCGGCCTTCGGGGTGCGCCGCTGTTGCAGTCCATAGGCCACGTTCTCGGCGACCGACATGTGCGGGAAGAGCGCGTACGCCTGGAAGACCGTGTTGACGTCGCGACGGTAGGGCGGCGTGCCCTGGACGGATCGTCCGGAGATGGTGATCTCGCCCGCGTCGGGCTGCTCGAAGCCCGCGATCATCCGCAGCGTCGTGGTCTTGCCGCAGCCCGAGGGCCCGAGCAGCGAGATGAACTCGCCGGCCTGCACCGTGAGCGACATCCGGTCGACCGCGAGGGCGTCGCCGTAGCGCTTGATCACGTCGTTCAGCACCACGGTGCCCCGCTGATCGCCCGCGGCGGCAGGCGCCTCGGTCATGGTCTCGCTCGTCGCCGCCGATGTCACCAGTCAGCACCTCCAGGTTCGCTCCGGCGCGTCGTCGCGCTTCCCGTCATTCAAGTGACGGGGGTCGGAGGGCGCAATGAAGTCCGCGACGGTCGGGACAAACCATCGTGGAAGCACGCGCAGCCCGACAGATCGTCCGGACGCCCGTAACCGGCCCGAAACCCGAGGCGGGCGATCCGCTCGTGCCTTCGCGAGGGCGCGTGAGAGCGCGGTTGTTCCGCCGCGCAGAAGAACGCGAGAAGTTCACCCCCCGATTCGTCGGGAGGCGAGGTGCGTGCGACCGCAGAGTGGATGCCACGACACCGGCATCCGCCGTACCGAAGGAGCACGACGATGAGCACGAACCGCCCCGGCGACCAGACCCAGACCGCTGCAGAGCTGCAGCTCGAGTGGGACGCGAACCCCAGGTGGGAGGGCGTGCGCCGCGACTACACCGCCGAGGACGTCATCGCCCTCCGCGGTCCGGTGCGCGAGGAGCGAACGCTCGCCCGCCGCGGGTCCGAGAAGCTCTGGGAGGAGATCCAGCGCAACACCGGCACCGCGTTCGAGCCGCAGGCCGACCCCCAGTGGGCGGCGGCGCTCGGCGCCCTCACCGGCAACCAGGCGGTGCAGCAGGTGCGCGCCGGGCTGAAGGCCATCTACCTGTCGGGCTGGCAGGTGGCCGCCGACGCGAACCTCTCGGGTCAGACGTACCCCGATCAGTCGCTCTATCCCGCGAACTCGGTGCCGGCGGTCGTGCGCCGCATCAACAACGCGCTCCTGCGTGCCGGCCAGGTCGAGCAGGGCGACGGCGCAACGGGCCCGTCGGACTGGATGGCGCCCATCGTCGCGGATGCCGAAGCCGGCTTCGGCGGCCCACTCAACGCCTACGAGCTCATGCACCAGATGATCGAGGCCGGCGCGGCGGGCGTGCACTGGGAGGACCAGCTCGCGAGCGAGAAGAAGTGCGGCCACATGGGCGGCAAGGTGCTGATCCCGACCTCGCAGCACATCCGCACGATCAACGCGGCCCGTCTGGCGGCGGATGTCGCGGGGGTGCCGTCCATCATCATCGCCCGCACCGACGCACTCGCGGCGACGCTCCTGACGAGCGACCACGACGAGCGCGACCGGCCGTTCGTCACGGGCGAGCGCACGGCGGAGGGCTTCTACGAGGTGCGGAACGGGATCGAGCCGGTGATCGCCCGCGGCCTCGCCTACGCCGAGTACGCCGACCTGCTCTGGGTCGAGTCGGCCGAACCCGACCTCGAGCTGGCACGACGGTTCGCCGAGGCCGTGCACGCGAGGTTCCCGGGCAAGCGCCTGAGCTACAACTGCTCGCCGTCGTTCAACTGGAAGCGCCACCTCGACGACGACCAGATCGCGAGGTTCCAGCGCGAGCTCGCGTCGATGGGGTACGCGTTCCAGTTCATCACCCTCGCGGGCTTCCACGCCCTCAACCACTCCATGTTCACGCTCGCGAAGGACTACCACGAGCGGCACATGAGCGCCTACGTCGAGCTCCAGGAGGCGGAATTCGCCTCGGAGGCATCCGGATACACCGCCACGCGCCACCAGCGCGAGGTCGGCACCGGCTACTTCGACCGCATCGCGACCGCGCTGAACCCCTCCAGCGCAACGCTCGCCCTCGTCGGATCGACCGAGGAAGACCAGTTCAGCCACTGACCCGCCCGCTCACACCTCCCGTCGAGGCACGAGCACCGGATCCGAAGGAGACACGACCATGAACACCACGCCCACCATGACCCTCGAGCGGGCGGATGCCGCATCCGCTCGCCTGAGCGCACCGTCCGCGCCGCGCCCGGCCCCACGGAGCTTCCAGACCTTCGAGCCGCGCATCGAGGTGACCGCGCCGCTCGCACCGCGCTACGACGAGATCCTCACACCCGAGGCGCTCGCCTTCCTCGCCGAGCTGCACGACCGCTTCGCGCACATCCGCCACGAGCTGCTCGCGGTGCGCCTGCAGTCCCGCGTCGACGCGGCGAACGGTCGCGATCCGAGGTTCCGCCCCGAGACCGAGGCGATCCGCAACGACCCGAGCTGGCGGGTCGCCGGCATCGCACCGGGGCTCGAGGACCGGCGCGTCGAGATCACCGGGCCGACCGACCGGAAGATGGCGATCAACGCGCTGAACTCGGGCGCGAAGGTGTGGCTCGCCGACCAGGAGGATGCCACGAGCCCGACGTGGCGGAACGTCATCGAGGGGCAGCTGACCCTCTTCGACGTCGTGCGGGGCGAGCTGGAGTACACGAGCCCCGAGGGCAGGGAGTACCGCGTCACGGCGGCGGAGACCCCGACCATCGTGATGCGGCCCAGGGGTTGGCACCTCACCGAGAAGCACCTGCGGTTCCACGACCGGGCCGGACGGGACATGCACGCCTCGGGCTCGCTCGTCGACTTCGGGCTCTACTTCTTCCACAACGCGCAGCGGCTCATCGACGCCGGCCGCGGCCCGTACTTCTACCTGCCCAAGCTCGAATCGCACCGCGAGGCGAAGCTCTGGAACGACATCTTCGTCTTCGCGCAGCAGCGCCTCGGCATCCCGCAGGGCACCGTGCGCGCGACCGTGCTCATCGAGACGATCCAGGCCGCGTTCGAGATGGAGGAGATCCTGTACGAGCTGCGCGAGCACTGCTCGGGGCTCAACGCCGGCCGCTGGGACTACATCTTCTCGATCGTGAAGACGTTCCGCTCGCGAGGGCGCCGCTGGGTGCTGCCCGACCGCAGGTCGATCACGATGACGGTGCCGTTCATGCGTGCGTACACCGAGTTGCTCGTCGCGACCTGCCACAAGCGCGGAGCGCATGCCATCGGCGGCATGAGCGCGTTCATCCCGAACCGTCGCGACGCCGAGGTCACCGAGCGCGCACTCGCGGCGGTGGCCGCCGACAAGCGACGCGAGGCATCCGACGGGTTCGACGGCACGTGGGTCGCGCACCCCGACCTCATTCCGACGGCACGGGCCGAGTTCGACGCCGTGCTCGGCGAGCGACCGAACCAGATCGACCGCCTGCGCGACGACGTGCACGTGACGGCCGCGGAGCTGCTCGACATCCCGTCGGTCGGGGGTGAGGTCACTGAAGCGGGCGTGCACGAGAACATCTCGATCGCCATCCGCTACATCGAGTCGTGGCTGCGCGGCACGGGTGCTGCGGCCATCGACGACCTCATGGAGGATGCCGCGACCGCCGAGATCTCGCGCTCGCAGGTGTGGCAGTGGTTGCACGACAACACCGTCACGGCCGAGGGCACCCGCATCGACCAGACCTCGATCGTGCGGATCATGGCGGCGGCCGTCGCCGGGTTGCCGCGGTTCGACGGCGATCGCTTCGACGACGCGATCTCGGTGTTCCGCAGCGTCGCGCTGGAGCCCGAGTTCCCGACGTTCCTCACGGTCGGGGCGTACGCCCGGTTCCTCTGAGCCGAGACGCGCATCGAGGAGCGTCCGCTGCGGCGGGCGCTCCTCGGTCGTCGGGGTGGGAGAATCGGTGCCGTGTCAGCGACCTCCACCCTCACGACTCGACCGGCCGCGCCGACGGATGCTGCGGCGCTCTCCGAGCTCGCCGCCGAGACGTTTCCACTCGCCTGCCCACCGCACACCACGGCCGAGGCGATCGCCGCGTTCGTCGCCGAGCACTTCACCGTGCAGCGGTTCGAGGAGTACCTGGCCGATCCCTCGCGCAGCCTCGTCGTCACCGAGGACGTCGACGGCCGCCTCGTGGGCTACACGATGCTGATCGCCGGTGAACCGCGCGATGCCGATGCCGCGGCCGCGGTTGCGGCTCGGCCCGCGATCGAGCTCAGCAAGTTCTACACACGCCGGGCCGCGCACGGCACGGGTGTCGCCGGGCCACTCATGGCTGCGACGCTCGACGCCGCCGCCCAGACGGGTGCCGCGACGGTGTGGCTCGGCGTCAACGAGCAGAACGCGCGGGCTATCCGCTTCTACGAGAAGCACGGCTTCGCGAAGGTCGGCCGCAAGCACTTCGTCGTCGGCGGACGCATCGAAGACGACTGGGTGCTCGCACGGCCGTTGCCGTGAAGGAGTTCTCTGACTAGAGTCAGCGATATGCCCGCCATCGAGGTCGATCGCGACGCGATCGACACCGTCCGCACCTTCAACCGCACGGTCACGACCAGGGTCGGGGCGCTGCAGGACCACTACCTCGGCAGCGCCCGCTCCCTCGGCGCCTCCCGCGTGCTCTGGGAGCTCGACGACGCCGGCGTCGACGTGCGGGTCATCCGCGAACGACTCGGTCTCGACTCGGGGTACCTCTCGCGGCTGCTGCGATCGCTCGAGCGCGAGGGCCTCGTCACCGTCGAGCACTCCGACTCCGACTCGCGGGTGCGCACCGTGCGCCTGACCGGCGCCGGGCGCGCCGAGCGCGAGGAGCTCGGCCGCCGCAGCGACGAGCTCGCGGGATCGGTGCTCGCCCCGCTCAGCGAGGGGCAGCGGTCGCGGCTCGTCGAGGCGATGGCCACGGTCACCAGGCTGCTCGAGGCCGGACAGGTCGAGGTCGGGCCGGCGGATGCGGCATCCGACGATGCCCGCGCCTGCCTCGCCGCCTACTACGCCGAGCTCGCCAGGCGGTTCCCCGGCGGTTTCGACCCCGCCCGGAGCCTCCACCCGGACACGCACGAGTTCGAGGAGCCGACGGGCGGCTTCGTGCTCGCACGGCTGCACGGCAGGGCGATCGGATGCGGCGCGGTGCTGTTCCACGAGGGCGGCCCGGCGTATCTGAAGCGCATGTGGGTCGCCGATGACGTGCGCGGCATGGGCGTGGGGCGACGCATCCTCGCCGCGCTCGAGCAGGCCGCGCGCGAGCACGGTGCGGCATCCGTCACCCTCGAGACGAGCGCGAGCCTCACCGAGGCGATCGCGATGTACCGCGCCTCGGGCTACGTCGAGGTCGAGCCGTTCAACGACGAGGTCTACGCCGACCACTGGTTCGAGAAACGACTCGCCTGACGAACCGAGCGGTCGAACGACCGCGCCCGGCTCGCCGTCAGTGCTGTCGCGCCGTGACCTGCTCGTACGCCGCGAGCGCGGCCGCGCGGGACTTCTTGAGGTCGACGATCGGCTCGGGGTAGTCGTCGGTGCCGAGCTCGGGCACCCAGCGGCGGACGTACGCGCCGTCGGGGTCGAATCTGGTCGCCTGCAGCTCGGGATTGAAGACGCGGAAGTACGGTGCCGCGTCGGCGCCGGAGCCCGCGACCCACTGCCAGTTGAACGGGTTGGACGCCGCGTCGGCGTCGACGAGCGTGTCCCAGAACCATTGCTCGCCGAGGCGCCAGTCGATGAGCAGGTTCTTCGTGAGGAACGAGGCGGCGACCATGCGGACGCGGTTGTGCATGGATCCGGTCGCCCAGAGCTCACGCATGCCCGCATCGACGAGCGGAAATCCCGTACGCCCCTCCTTCCAGGCGCGGAGCGCGCCCTGCTGCAACGGTGGCCAGGGGAACGCGTCGAACTCGGCGTGCCAGTTACGGGTCGCGAGGTCGGGGAAGTGGAACAGCACGTGCCAGGCGAACTCGCGCCACCCGAGCTCGGTGCGGAATCGGTCCACTCCGTGACCGCGCGAACGCTGCTCCCGCAGTGCGTGCCACACCTCGACAGGGCTGAGCTCGCCCCAGCGCAGATGCGGTGAGAGCCGTGAGGTGACGTCGAGGGCCGGCCGATCGCGAGCGTCGGCGTAGTCGTCGAGACCCTCCGCGAGGAATTCGCGCAGGCGGTGGTGCCCGGCATCCGCGCCGGGGGCCCACGTCGCCCGCAGGCCGGCGGCCCAGTCGGGCAGGGCCGGTCGCAGCTGCCACTCGTCGAGCTCGTCGCTCGCGACATCCGCCTCGACTGCGGTCGTGGTCGACGGCGCCGGCAGCGGATGCCGCGGTTCGGGTGCCTCCATGCAGGCCCGCCAGTAAGGCGTGAACACCGAGAACGACGTGCCCTGCCCGGTCGTGATCGTCCAGGGCTCGAAGAGGAGGTTCGCGGCGAAGCTCTGCACGCGGAGGCCCTCGTCGCCGAGGGACCGCTTGAGATCGGCGTCGATGGCCCGCTCGGGGCCGCCGTATCGGCGATTCCAGAAGACGGCGTCTGCGCCGACCTCGTCGACGAGCGAGCGGATGACCTGACCGGCCGCCCCTCGGCGCAGCACGAGCCGTGCGTCGACGCGTTGCAGCGCCGCGTCGAGCGCCGCGAGCGAGCCGTGCAGCCACCACTTCGCGGCGCCGCCGAGCGCGCGCACACCGGGAGACTCCTCGTCGAGCACGTAGACGCACACGACGGGCGCCCCGCGCTCCACGGCCGCCGCGAGCGCCGGATGATCGGCGACGCGCAGGTCGTCGCGGAACCAGACGATCGAGGGCGCGGCGCTCATGCACGGACGCTAGCCCGTGACCCCCTCGTCCGGCTGTGAGTCGACCTCAGGATGCGCCGGAGGGTGCAGACCCGGCACTACGGCGCCGACCCGCGCGAGCCGCCGACCGCGCGATCGCCCACGTGCCGAGACCCGAGGCCAGGAACACCCCGGCGAGGATCGCCCACCCGGCGAAGCCGTGCGCGAGCGCGGTCGACGTCACGATGAGCGGAGCGCACATCGCGCCGACCGAGTACCCCATCGAGAACACACCCTGGTACGTGCCGGCGCGAACAGGGTCGGCGAGCTCGAAGCTGAGGCCCCAGCCGCCCGCCTGCGAGAGCACCTCGGCGAAGGCGTGGGCGACGGCGGCGACCACGATGACCGCGATCGCGAAGACGGGCGCGAGCCCGGCGGCGGCGGCGTAGACGAGACAGGCCGCGGCCATGAGCCACGCGGCGATCGCCGAGACGCGGCCGGCCCGGCGCAGGTCGTGAGTCCCACGCGACAGCGGCACCTGGAAGATCACGACG
>JAPSJT010000044.1 GCA_031178045.1 Agromyces sp. | reverse complement strand
AACAATCAATACTGACTGTCCATCAATCCAAAGGAATCCCACCCCACCAAAAGGCAGGGACAGGGTTCAAAAATTGGCATTGAACATAGTGCACGCTGTTGAGTTCTCAAGGAACGGACGCACCCGGATTTCAGCCTCGCGGCCTGCCTCCAGGGCAACCTACCAATTGTACCACCTCACAGGCGGGCCCGGAATCTCGTCCGGGCCGGCGACCGCTCATGCGGTCTGGAGACGCGACGCGAACGCCGGTTCCAGTGGAAGTGGATTTCTATCTTAGGCTTGAAATCACCGAGTCGCAATGCGACTTCGAGGCTATTTGGCTAAGACATCGTCTTCGCGGCCGGCAAGCTCTGCGTCTCGAAGACCCAGCCGCTTTCCGCACCGCCGTGGCGATGAGTAAGAATTTACGGGGCCGCGGAGGGCTCGGCAAATCGGGGCTGCATCCCGGGCGTGTCGCATCCTCGACCTCGAGGCGACTGCGGTGCGACTCCCCTGATCGGGTCCCCTTTCGCCGCGCTCAGTTCACCTCGTCGGGGTGCGAACTCACGCGACCGCCGCGCTCGAGCGCCGTGATGGCGTCCATCTCCTCGGGCGAGAGCTCGAAGCCGAAGACGTCGAAGTTCTCGGCCATCCGCTCGCGACGGTTCGACTTCGGGAAGACGATGTGTCCCCGCTGCACGTGCCAGCGGATGACGACCTGCGCGGGCGTCACCTCATGGGCGGCGGCGGCATCCGTCACCTCAGGCAGCTCGAGCAACGGGTACTTGCCCTGGCCGAGCGGCCCCCAGGCCTCGATCTTGATGGCGTGCTCCTCGGCGAAGGCCGCGGTCTCAGGCTGCTGGTGGTACGGGTGGAGCTCGATCTGGTCGACCGCCGGAACGGTGTCCGTCTCGGCGAGGAGTCGTTCGAGGTGCGGCACGAGGAAGTTCGAGACGCCGATCGAGCGGACGCGGCCCGACTCGCGCAGCCGCTCGAAGGCCTTCCACGTCTCGACGTAGCGATCGTTCGCCGGCGACGGCCAGTGGATCAGGTACAGGTCGACGTAGTCGAGGCCGAGCCGCTCGAGGCTCGCGTCGAATGCGTCGAAGACGGACTGCGTGCCCTGATCGTCGTTCCAGAGCTTCGTCGTGATGAAGAGCTGTTCGCGCGGGATCCCGGACTGCGCGATCGCCCGCCCGACGCCCGCCTCGTTCCCGTAGACCCGGGCGGTGTCGATGTGGCGGTAGCCGATCTCGAGCGCGTCGGTGACGATCGCCTCGGTCTTCGCCGGATCGACCTTGAAGACGCCGAAGCCGAGCTGCGGGATCGAGAAACCGTCGTTCAACTGGATGCGGGGCACGAGAGGCTGGGTCATGCGCCCATCCCACCACGGCGGCGAGGGCATCCGACAGCCCGTTTCGCCGAGCGCGAAGAACGCGCCGTCGCGGCATACGATGGAGGGCTGTGCTTCCCACGATCACCTATCCCCCCGAGCTGCCCGTCTCCGGGCAGCGCGAGGAGATCGCGCGCGCCCTTCGCGACCACCAGGTCGTGATCGTCGCCGGGGCGACCGGATCGGGGAAGACGACGCAGCTGCCGAAGATCTGCCTCGAGCTCGGCCGCGAATCGATCGCCCACACGCAGCCCCGACGCATCGCGGCGCGCACCATCGCCGAGCGCATCTCGGAGGAGCTCGACGTCGAGCTCGGCAGCCTCGTGGGCTATCAGGTGCGCTTCACCGACAAGGTCAGCCAGGCGACGCGCATCAAGGTGATGACCGATGGCATCCTGCTGAACGAGATCCACCGTGACCGCGAGCTCCGCCGCTACGACACGATCATCATCGACGAGGCGCACGAGCGCAGCCTCAACATCGACTTCCTCCTCGGCTACCTGAAGCGACTGCTCCCCCGGCGCCCCGACCTCAAGGTCATCGTCACGAGTGCGACGATCGATCCCGAGAGCTTCGCCGCGCACTTCACGGATGCCGCGGGTCGGCCGGCTCCCATCATCGAGGTGTCGGGTCGTACGTATCCCGTCGAGATCCGGTATCGGCCGCTCGTCGCGGAGTCGGGCACGGCCGGCGCCGGCGAGGACGCCGAGGACGAGGGCGCCGCGGCCGAGGACAAGGACGTGCAGCGCGGCATCCTCGATGCGCTCGACGAGCTCGAGCGAGAGTCGTCGGGCGATGTGCTCGTGTTCCTCTCGGGCGAGAGCGAGATCCGCGACGCCGAGGCGGCCGTGCGTGCACACTACGGGCGCCCGTCGGGCGGCCGCACCGGTGAGACCGAGGTGCTCCCCCTCTATGGCCGGCTCTCCTCGGCGGATCAGCATCGGGTGTTCGAACCGTCGAAGGTCGCCGGGCTGCGGCGTCGGGTCGTACTCGCCACGAACGTCGCCGAGACGAGCCTCACCGTGCCCGGCATCCGATACGTCGTCGATGCCGGCACGGCCCGCATCAGCAGGTACTCGGTGCGATCCAAGGTGCAGCGCCTGCCGATCGAGGCCATCTCGCAGGCCTCGGCGAACCAGCGCTCGGGCCGTTCCGGTCGCACGAGCGACGGCATCGCGATCCGCCTCTACTCCGAGGAGGACTTCGAGCGCCGGCCCGAGTTCACCGATCCCGAGATCCTGCGCACGAACCTGGCGGCCGTCATCCTGCAGATGGCCTCGCTCGGCCTCGGCCAGATCGAGGAGTTCCCGTTCCTCACGCCGCCCGACAATCGCGGCATCCGTGACGGCCTCGAGCTGCTGCGGGAGCTCGGCGCGCTCGACGAGTCCGCCAGCGGGGACGGACCGCAGCTCACGCGGGTCGGCCGGCAGCTCGCCCGGCTGCCGATCGAGCCGCGCTTCGCGCGGATGGTGCTCGAGTCGAAGACCCAGGGCGTCTCGCGCGAGGTGCTCGCGATCGTCGCGGGGCTCACGATCCAGGACCCGCGTGAACGACCGCTCGACAAGCGCGAGCAGGCCGACGGGTTCCACGCGAGGTTCGTCGACCCCGCGAGCGACTTCCTCACCCTGCTGAACCTCTGGAATCACCTCGAGGAGCGCGGGCGGGAGCTCTCGGGCAGTGCCTTCCGTCGCATGTGCAAGGCCGAGTTCCTGAACTACCTGCGCGTGCGGGAGTGGCAGGACCTGTACCGCCAGCTCGTTCGGCTCGCGAAGCCCCTCGGTCTCCATGTCGCGGAGCGCGCCGGCGAGCCGAATGCCGACGGGATCCATCGTGCGCTCCTCGCCGGCCTGCTCTCGCAGATCGGGCTCCGCGACGACGCGAAGACGTCGACCGGTCGCGGCGGCGCGGGTTCGACCCGTGAGGCCGAACGACGCGGGCGGCGCCAGCAGGCCGAGTTCATCGGCGCGCGGAACGTGCGTTTCGTGATCTTCCCCGGCTCGGCTCTGGCGAAGAAGCCGCCGGCCGCCCTGATGAGCGCCGAGCTCGTCGAGACCAGCCGGCTGTTCGCGCGCACGAACGCGGCGATCGATCCGGCCTGGGCCGAGCAGCTCGCCGGACCGCTCGCCAAGCGGAGCTTCAGCGAGCCGCGCTGGGAACGACGACAGGGCGCCGCGGTCGCCGACGAGAAGGTCACCCTGTTCGGGCTGCCGATCGTCGCGAAGCGCCGTATCCAGCTCTCGCGGGTTGATCCGCCGCTCGCGCGCGAGCTGTTCATCCGGCACGCCCTCGTCGACGAGGACTGGGACACGAGCCGACTCGATCGGCGGCTGTTCCGATTCCTCCAGGCGAACCGGGCGCTGCGGCGCGAGCTCGGCGAGGTCGAGGAGCGCACGCGGCGGCGCGACATCCTCTCGGGCGACGAAGCGGTGGTCGCGTTCTACGAGGCGAGAGTGCCGCCGGAGGTCTCGGACACGCGCGCGTTCGAGCGCTGGTGGCGCGGCGAGCATCGTGCCCGCCCCGAGCTCCTCACGATGACAGCCGCCGACCTCGTCGGCGAGGAGGCGGTGACCGACCGCGGCGACGGCTTCCCCGATCGCTGGCGGCAGGGCGATCAGTCGCTCGCGCTCTCGTACCGTTTCGAGCCCGGCGCCGCGGACGACGGGGTGACGGTCGTCGTCCCCCTCGTGCTGCTGCCGCGCCTGAGGCCCGACGGCTTCGACTGGCAGGTGCCGGGTCTGCGCGACGAGCTCATCACGACGCTCATCCGAACGCTGCCGAAGGTGCTGCGCCGTCAGGTCGTGCCTGCCGCGGAGTGGGCGGCGAAGATCGCCGCCGAGCTGCCGAGCGGGCCCGAGGCGGGCGAGGAGCGGGAGCCCCTCGTCGCCGAGGTCGGACGGGCGATCCGCCGGCTCACCTTCGCCCCCGTCGACCCGTCGGACTTCGACCTCGAGCGCGTCCCACCGCATCTTCGGATCACGTTCCGCGCCGTCGACGAGCGCGGGCGCGCGCTCGGCTCCTCGAAGGACCTCGGCGAGCTGCAGGCACGGCTCGCCGGCAAGGCCGAGCGAGCGGTGGCGTCGACGTTCACCGGTGAGGGGCGCAGCCGGGACAGTGGCGCCGCCGCCGAGACCGCGGCAGTCCCGCTCGGTGAGGTCGGGGAAGGACGTCGCGGCGAGGCGGCCGGACCACGGACGGCGATCGCCGAGCGCGGCGGCCTCACCACCTGGGAGTGGGACGAGCTTCCCGCCCACCTCGACACCCGGCAGGCGGGCAACGTCATCCGCGCGTACCCCGCGCTCGTCGACGAGGGCGGCTCCGTCGCGCTGCGGCTCGTCGCCACGGCGGACGAGCGCGACCGGGCGACGCGGCGAGGCATCCGTCGACTGCTCATCCTCGCCACGCCGACGCCCGTCGCCTACGTGCAGGAGCACCTCTCCAACGAGGAGAAGCTCGCGCTCGCCGCGAGCCCGTACGCCGGGCCCCGCTCGCTGCTCGACGACTGCCTGGCGGCGTGCGTCGACGCCGAGCTGCGCGCCCGTCACCCCGACGGCCTCCTCCGCACGCGGGCCGAGTTCGAGACCGTGCGCGACGCCGTCGGCGCGGTGATCGTCGAGCGGATGTTCGACACCGTCGGCCTCGTCGCTCGCATCCTGCGGGCGGCGCGAGCGGCCGATCGTGCGATCTCCGGGGCCTCGAGCATCCACCTCATGGCGGCCCTCGGCGATGCTCGTCGTCAGCTGGAGGGTCTCGTGCACCCGGGATTCGTCTCGGCTACCGGACTCGAGCGACTTCGGCACCTGCCCCGCTATCTTGAGGCGATCGCCGTGCGCGTGCGCAAGCTCGTCGAGAATCCCGCACGGGACCGGCAGGCGATGAACCAGCTCGAGCCGACCATCGTCGCATTCGAGGCCGCGGGAGGCCGGATCCCCCTCGACCCCGAGGCGCCGCCGCACCTCGTGCGCGTGCGCTGGATGCTCGAGGAGCTCCGTGTCGGTCTCTTCGCGCAAGAGCTCCGCACCGCTGAGACGGTGTCGCCGCAGCGCATCGCGAAGGTGCTCGCGGCGACCGGGTAGCGCTCTCGCTCTCGCTGAGCGCTCCCCGGTCGGTCCGCACTCCTGTCGGTCAGAGGACCTTCGAGAGGAACGCCTTCGTGCGCTCGTGCTGCGGATTCGCGAGCACCTCGCGCGGATCTCCCGACTCCACCACGACGCCGCCGTCCATGAAGACGAGCGTGTCGGCGACCTCGCGCGCGAAGCCCATCTCGTGCGTCACGACGATCATCGTCATGCCGTCCTTCGCGAGGCCCTTCATGACGTCGAGCACCTCGCCGACGAGCTCGGGGTCGAGCGCCGACGTCGGCTCGTCGAAGAGCATGAGCTTCGGGTCCATGGCGAGCGCCCGTGCGATGGCGACGCGCTGCTGCTGGCCGCCCGAGAGGTGCGCCGGGTAGTAGTCGGCGCGGTCCGAGAGGCCGACGCGCGCGAGCAGCTCGATCGCACGCGCCTTCGCCTGCGCCTTCGACACGCCCTTCACGACGACGGGTGCCTCCATGACGTTCTCGAGCGCGGTCATGTGCGGGAAGAGGTTGAAGCGCTGGAACACCATGCCGATGTCGCGGCGCTGCTTCGCGGCATCCCTCGGGTGCAGCTCGTAGAGCTTGCCGCCCGCTTCGCGGTAGCCCACGAGATGACCGTCGACCATCAGCCGCCCCGACGAGACCTGCTCGAGGTGGTTGATGCAGCGCAGGAACGTCGACTTGCCCGATCCGCTCGGGCCCACGAGGCAGAGCACCTCGCCGCGCTTCACCTCGAGCGAGATGTGCTTCAGCACCTCGTTCGAGCCGAAGCTCTTCGAGACGCCGTCGGCGAACACCATGGGCGGCGCCTGGTCGACGGATGCCGCCGCCGCGCCGCGCTGGTTCACATCGGTCATCGGGCGTCCCCTCCCTGCTTGGCCGCGATCGGCGGCTCGCCGCCGCCGACGGCGGAGACCACCCCGGTGACCGGGCCGGCAGGCCCCGTGTCGGGGCGCGCGCCGACGCCGCGCGCGAACCGCTTCTCGAGGTAGTACTGCCCCACCATCAGCACCGAGGTGAAGAACAGGTACCAGATCGAGGCGACGATGAGCAGCGGGATCGGGTTGAAGGTCTCGGCCGAGATGTCGCGCGTGCGCGTGTAGAGCTCCATGGAGAACGGCACGGCCGTCACGAGCGAGGTGGTCTTCAGCATCGAGATCACCTCGTTGCCGGTCGGCGGGATGATGACTCGCATGGCCTGCGGCAGGATGACCCGGCGCATTGTCTGGAACCAGCTCATGCCGAGCGCGGTCGCCGCCTCGTCCTGGCCCTTGTCGACCGAGAGCAGACCGGCGCGCACGATCTCGGCCATGTACGCGGCCTCGTTCAGCGCGAGGCCGATGACGGCGAGCCAGAACGGGCCGATGAGCTCGTTCGTCTGGAATGACATCCACGGCTCGGTGAACGGAAGGCCGATGTCGATCGTCTGGTAGATGATCGCGATGAGGCCCCAGAACACGAGCTGCACGTACACGGGAGTACCGCGGAAGATCCAGAGGTAGAACCAGGCGAGTGACTTCACGACGGGATTCGGTGAAAGCCGCATCACGGCGAGCACCACGCCGAGCACGATCGCGATGACCATCGACAACACGGTCAGCTCGAGCGTGATGAGCGCCGCCTGCGACACTCGACGATCGAACAGGTACTGGCCGACGACCGGCCAGTCGTAGGCGGGGCGCTGTGCGGCGTCGATGACGAACAGCGCGACGACGAGGAGGAGCACGACGGCGAAGACGTTCCGCCACGGGTGCCGCAGCCGCACGGCCTTGATCGGCTCGTGCCGCTCGGAGCCGCCGGGCGGCGGGGTCGCCCCCACCGCCCGGCTCTCGGTTCCGGAGGTCGACACGGGGTCAGCCGTTCGACGCCGCGTTGATCGTGATCTCCTCGATGCCGCCGTCGGCGACGCCCCACTCGTCGAGGATCTCCCCATAGGTCCCGTCGTCGACGAGCGCCTGCATTGCGGCCTGGATCGCCTCGGTGAGACCGCGGTCCTTGCCCACGGCGATGCCGTAGGGGGCGACATCGAAGGACTCGCCGGCCGGCTGCAGCTTGCCGTCGGTCTGCGAGATCGCGTAGAGGGTGACGGGCGAGTCGGCGCTGAGCGCGTCGGCCTGGCCGAGGGCGACGGCGTTCGTCGCGGCATCCTGCGTGTCGAAGGGCACCTTCTCGATGGGGGGCTTGCCGGCCGCGACGCACGCCTCGGACTTCGCGGGCACCTCGTCGGTGTCCTCGTACGTCGTCGCCTGCACGGCGACCTTCAGGCCGCACGCGTTGTCGGGGTCGACGTCGTTGCCCGCCGCCGAGGCCCACATGATGCCGGCCTCGTAGTAGTTGACGAAGTCGACCTGCTTCTCACGCTCGACCGTGTCGGTGAAGGACGAGACGCCGATGTCCGCCTTCCCACCCGTCACGCTCGGGATGATGTTGTCGAACTTCGCGACCTGGAACTCGACCTCGAGGCCGAGCTTCGCGGCGACGGCGGCCGCGATCTCGGCACCCCAGCCGATGGGGTTGCCGTCGGCGTCCTTGAACTCGTTCGGCGGGTAGGTGGGGTCGATGCCGACGATGAGCTTGCCCGACTCCTTGACGTCGTCGGGCAGCAGGGCCACCGCGGCGTCGTCGACGGAGATCGCCGGGGCGGACCCGGCGTCCGCTCCGGGGTTCGGTGACGAGTTGTCGACACAACCCGTGAGCATGAGCGCCGCCGCGGCCAGGACGGCCGGGACAGCGACGAGACGGTTACGCATGGTGATTCCTCTGATCGGTTGCTGTCGGCGACGACGACGTCGAGCGGTCGCCATCGACACCCGAGACCCTAATACAGGACCGCACGGTCGGCCGCATCGACCGGACGGCGATCGACGGACGTCGCACTCGCCACGGCGGCAGGTCGGGCCCGGCGTCTTCGACTGCGCGGCGCCTCGCCGCGGCAGGCGCGATCGATAGAGTGGTCGAACCGTGGGAAGCTACACCGATCTCCTCAGAACCTCGGGCGTCGCTCGCATCATCGCCGCCCAGCTGACGGCACGGTTCCCCTCGGGGATGCTCTCGCTCGCCTTCCTCCTGCATGTCGAGCAGCAGACCGGTTCGTACGGCGCAGCGGGGCTCGTGCTCGCGGCGACCTCGATCGGCCAAGCCGTGGCCGGACCGCTCACGAGCCGGCTCATGGGCCGCTTCGGCATGCGACCCGTGCTCATCGCGACCCTCATCGTCTGCGTCGCCTCCGTCGTCGCGATCGGTGTGATGCCGCCGAGCGTTCCCGTGTACATGGCGGTGGGGCTCGTGGCGGGGCTCGCGACGCCGCCGGTGCAGCCCGCCGTTCGCACCATCTACCCGAAGATGGTGAACTCCCGCCAGCTCACCCCCCTCTTCTCGCTCGACGCCTCGGCGCAGGAGATCATCTGGGTCGTCGGCCCGGTCGTCACGACGTTCGTGTCGACGCAGATCGGCACCATCTGGGGCATCCTGCTCGCCGCCGTGCTCATGGTGGGCGGCGGAATCTGGTTCATCTCCTCGCCCGAGCTCGGCCGCGTCAGGATTCCGCGCTCGAAGCGCCGGCTCGGCGTCGTGCTCACGCGTCCCCCGGTGCTGCTGGCGACGGTCGTCGGGTTCCTGCTCATCGGCGCCTGCGCCGCGATCGAGGCGGGAGTCGTCGCGGTCTTCGGTCACGGCGGCGCCGAGGCGGGCATCGTCCTCGCGATCTTCTCGGTCGGCAGCCTCGCGGGCGGGCTCTTCCTCGGACACGTCCCGATCGGCCCGTGGTCGACCGCTCGCCGCATGTTCATCGTCTTCGCCGGCACCGCGCTCGCCGCCTTCGTCATGGACTTCTGGTGGCTCGCCGTGACGCTCTTCATCGCCGGCATCGGCATCGCGCCCGCGCTCGCCGTGCTCTTCGCGATCGTCTCGGCGAGCGTCAAGTTCTCCGACACCGCCGAGGCCTACGGCTGGGTCGGCACGGGGCAGCTCATCGGCGCCGCACTCGGTTCGGCCCTCGCGGGCTTCCTCATCGACGGCTCCGGCGCGCAGGGGGCGTTCTGGGCGGCCGGCGCACTCGCCCTGCTCGGGTTCATCGTGCCCGCGCTCGCCCGGCGGTGGCATCCCGACCTGCGCGGCCGCGACGCGAGCCCGATCCCCGACACCGAACCGGTCCCACTCCAACCCAGCTGAGAAGGAACACGCGGATGCCGCAGCCCATCACCCCAGCGCCCTCCCTGTCGCTCGACGACGGCGAGACCATTCCGCAGCTCGGCTTCGGGCTCTACAAGGTGCCGGCGGCGGATGCCACGGCCCTCTGCCGCGCCGCGATCGAGATCGGCTACCGACATCTCGATACGGCCGCCTTCTACGCCAACGAAGCCGAAGTCGGACTCGCGGTGCGGGAGGCGCCCGTGCCCCGTGAGGAGCTCTTCGTCACGAGCAAGGTCTGGAAGGACGACAACGGCTACGATCGCACGCTGCGCGCCTTCGACGAGTCGATGCGTCGACTCGGCCTCGACCGGCTCGACCTCTACCTCATCCACTGGCCGGTGCCGTCGACCGACCGCTACGTCGAGACCTGGCGAGCGCTCGTCCGCCTGCGCGAGGAGGGGCGCGTGAGCTCGATCGGCGTCGCGAACTTCCACGCGCACCACATCGAGCGCATCGTCGGAGAGACCGGCGTCACGCCCGTCGTCAATCAGGTCGAGCTGCATCCGTGGCTGCCGCAGGCGGATCTGCGCGAGTTCCACGCGAGCCGCGGCATCCGCACGGAGGCGTGGTCGCCGCTCGCGCGCGGACGCATCCTCGCGACGCCGCTGCTCGACGACCTCGCCGCGAAGCATGGCCGCACCCCCGCGCAGATCGTGCTGCGGTGGCACCTCGAACTCGGCAACATCGTCATTCCGAAGGCGTCCTCGCCCGAGCGCCTGCGTGAGAACCTCGACGTCTTCGACTTCGCGCTCGACGCCGACGACCTCGCGGCCATCGCGTCCCTCGAGACCGGCGAGCGCACCGGGCGGGACCCCGATCTCGACTGACGGACGAGCGTGCGGGGCACTTCGTTGTGGCCCCTCGAACACTCACAGCGAACCGCAATCCGATCGTGATCGGACTCCCAGCAGCGCTCCAGACAGGGGCGTCCGGTCCGCCAATACAGTGAGCGCATGAGACGACTCGCACTGCCGGCAGCAGCGGCCGCGGCCACGGCCATCGCACTGCTCCTGTCGGGTTGCTCGGGGGGCTTCGGCGCGAGCAACGGCGGAACGCCGGCGGAGGCTCCCGCGCTCGAGGCCCCCGATGGCGGCACGGCCGAGGGGTTCGCCGGGGACGCCGCCGACGGCGAGGCGCAGGCGCAACCCGAGGACCGCAGCGTCATCAGAACCGGCTCGATCTCGATCATCGTCGGCGATCCCATCGCGAGCGCCGAAGAGGTCGCCGGCATCGCCCAGCGGTCGGGCGGTCGCATCGACCACCGGACCGAGACGCCGGGCAGCGACGTGCAGCAGCCGAGCGCCTCGCTCACGATCCGCATCCCGGCCGACGAGCTCGACGCGGTCGTCGCCGAGCTGCGCGAACTCGGCGACGTGAGCTCCGTCTCGATGAACGCGTCGGATGTCACGCAGCAGCGCGAAGACCTCGATGCTCGCATCGGAGCCCTCACGACTTCGGTGAACCGATTGCAGGAACTGCTCTCGACCGCCTCGACCGTCGCCGATCTCATCACGGTCGAGTCCGAGCTCACGACCCGCCAGTCCGAACTCGACAGCCTCACCCAGCAGCGGGACCTGCTCGTCGACCAGGTCGACTTCTCGACGCTCTCCGTCGACCTCGTCACCGAGGCCGTCGCGCCGGAGGCGGCTCCCGACGACTTCTGGAGCGGCGTCGTCGCCGGCTGGGCCGCGCTCGCGAGCTTCGCCGGCGGCCTCGCCGTCGCCATCGGCGTGCTCCTGCCGTGGATCGCGGTGCTCGTCGTGCTGGCGGGCATCGTCATCGCCGTGGTGGTGCTCGCGGCGCGGGGCCGTCGCCGGTCCGACGGCACCGTGGCGGGGCCGGCTGCGCGCGAGCAGGAGGCATCCCCCACCGAGGGACCGCGGGCGTAGTCTGACGTCGTGAACGCGACGCCCGAGACCCTGTTGCACGACGATCTGCTCGAACGCATCCGGGAGCGCGCGACGCGCTACGACCGCGAGAACTCGTTCTTCACCGAAGACCTCAGCGACCTCGTGGAGGCCGGATACCTCACGGCGCTCGTGCCCACCGAGCATGGCGGCCTCGGCTGGGGCTTCGACGATGCGGTGCGTGCGCAGATGCGGCTCGCGGGGGCCGCCCCGGCGACGGCGCTCGCGGTGAACATGCACCTCGTCTGGACGGGCGTGGCGAAGATCCTCCGCGATCGCGGCGACGACTCCCTCGAGTTCCTGCAGCGCGAGGCGGGCGCCGGCGAGGTGTTCGGCTTCGGCATCAGCGAGGCCGGCAACGACCTCATGCTCTTCGGCTCGCGCACGACCGCCGAACCGCAACCCGGCGGCGGCTACCGCTACACCGGCCGCAAGATCTTCACGAGCCTCTCCCCCGCATGGACGCGCCTCGGCACCATGGGCCTCGACACCGCGTCGCCCGATGCGCCGAAGATCGTCTACGGCTTCATCGACCGGGAGGACCCCGACGTCCGCAGCCTCGACGACTGGGACACCATGGGCATGCGCGCGAGCCAGAGCCGCACGACGGTGCTCGACGGCGCGTTCGCGGCATCCGACCGCATCGTGCGCCGCCTCGACCCCGGGCCGAACGCCGACCCGTTCATCTTCGGGATCTTCGCAAGCTTCGAGCTGCTCCTCGCATCGGTGTACGCCGGCGTCGGGCAGCGTGCGCTCGACCTCGCGGTCGCCGCGGCGCACCGGCGCACGTCGATGAAGCTCGGCGGTGCGTCGCTCGCCCAGGATCCCGACATCCGGTGGCGGATCGCGGACGCCGCGATCGCGCAGGACGCGATCGAGCCGCAGCTGCTCGCCGTCGCTCGCGACCTCGACGGACTGGTCGACCACGGCAGCCGCTGGTTCGCGAAGCTCGTCGGCGTCAAGGTGCGCGCCACCGAGACCGCCAAGCACGTCGTCGACCAGGCGGTGCGCGTCTCGGGCGGCTCGACGTACTTCGCCGGATCGGAGCTCGGACGCCTCTACCGCGACGTGCTCGCCGGCATCTTCCACCCGTCCGATGACGAGTCGGCGCACTCCACGGTGGCGACCGCATGGCTCGGGCCCGTGGAGACGCCGCCGATAGACTGACAGGCGCGGCGCCGCCGCATCACGAGCAGGAGGTCGTTGTGAACGTCGTCGCTTTCGTCATCGCCATGGGGCTCTTCCTCTTCGGCATGTGGCTCATGGGCACCGCCCCCGAGATCGCGGGCCTGCAGGCGATCCTCTTCTTCGCCGGCATCCTCTGCATCGCGCTCGCCGTGGCGATCCCGATGAGCATCCTCGGCCGCGGCGAGGGCGTCTGACCGCCGGATGACGCTTCCCACGAGCGACACGAACGTCACCTACGCCTCGGGCGCGCTCACCGAGACCAGCACCGTACTGCACGTCGCGCCCGCCGCCGACGGCCGCCTCGCGGTCGTCACGGAGCGCACCAGCTTCCATCCCGTCGATGCGGCGTGGCCCGACCAGCCCGCCGACGCGGGCACCATGCGCGTCCGGGGCGTGGCGTACGTCATCCGCAACGCCGTCGTCGCCGCCACCGACGGCACCTCGCTCCACCTCGGCGACGACATCCCCGTGCGCAAGGGCGCCGAGGGCTGGGCGTTCCTCGTCGCACACCTCGTCGACGAGGGCGCCGAGATCGAGGAGGGCGACGAGGCCGAGATCTCGGCGGATGCCGCACGACGACGCGCGCTCTCCGTCGGCCACACGACGTGCCACGTCGCTGCGCTCGCGCTGAACGCGGCGCTCGCCGACCGCTGGTCGAAGCCGGCTCGCGAGGATGCGCTGGGTCACCCCGACTTCGACGGCATCGCGATCGAGTCCTCCCTCATCGCACCGAACGGCTCGGTCGACCGGTACCGCCTGAACAAGTCGCTGCGCCGGGCGGGATTCGACACGGCGTCGCTCACCGACCAGCCCGAATCGCTCGAGGCCCTCGCGGGTGCAGTGAGCGAGCACCTCGATCGCTGGATCGCGTCGTCCGCGCCGGTTCGCATCGACCGCGAGGGCGACGGCCTCACCGATCGCCGCCACTGGGTGTGCGAGCTGCCCGAGGGCACGGCACGCATTCCGTGCGGTGGAACGCACGTCGGATCGCTCGGCGAACTGGGCCGGATCCTTCCGACGTTCCGCATCGACGATGAGGGGGGCACGCCCGTGCTCGAGCTCGTCACGACGGCGCATCCACGACACTGACGGGATGTGCCGATGGCACCCCCTGACGGGGTTAGCATAACCTCGTGGGTATTCGAATCGAGAAGGTCGATCTGCCCGGGATCGGCATTCGCCACGACCTCGTCACCGAAGGCGGTCGACGGATCAGCGTGGTCTCTCACCGGGACGGTGAGCGCGATCTCGGCGTCTTCGACGTCGACGATCCCGACGCCTGCCGCGACTCCATCCCGCTGAACGACGACGAGGCTGCCGCGCTCGCCGACGTCCTCGGCGCATCCGTCATGCTCAGCCGGTTGACGAGTCTCAGCGATGAGACCGCCGGGCTCTACACCGAGCAGATCGCGCTCCCCACGGATTCGCCGTACCTGAATCGCACCCTCGGCGACACGAAAGCGCGCACCCGCACGCACGCGTCCATCGTCGCGATCGTCCGCGATGGTGCGATCATCCCCTCACCCACGCCGGCCGAACCGCTGCGCGCGGGCGACGTCATCGTCGTCGTCGGAACACGTGAAGGACTCGACGGAGTAGCCAAGCTCCTCTCCAACGGCCCCGGCTGAGGCGGCCGGCATGCACGAGACCACGCTGCTCCTCATCGAAGTCGGCGCGCTGCTTCTCGGCATGAGCCTGCTGGGGCGTCTGGCGCTCCTCGTCGGGATCTCGCCGATCCCCTTCTACCTCCTGCTCGGCCTCGCGTTCGGTGAGGGCGGTGTCATCCCCCTCGACGCGAGCGAGGAGTTCCTCCAGACGGGATCGGAGATCGGCGTCATCCTGCTGCTCGCGCTGCTCGGGCTCGAGTACACCGCGGCAGAGCTCTTCGGCAGTCTGAAGTCCGCCCGCGTCCCCGGGATCGTCGATGCCCTGCTGAACGCCGTGCCCGGCGCGCTGGTCGCCCTCCTGCTCGGCTGGGGCCCGGTCGCCGCCGTCGCCCTCGCCGGCGTCACCTGGGTCTCGTCGTCGGGGGTCATCGCGAAGCTCCTGCGCGACCTCGGACGCCTGTCGAACCGCGAGACGCCCGCGGTGCTCGCCGTGCTCGTCATCGAGGACCTGGCCATGGCGTTCTACCTTCCGGTGCTCTCGGCGATCGTCGTCGGGGTGAGCGTCATGCAGGGGGCGATCACGGTCGCCATCGCGGTGGCGGTGGTCTCGGCGATCCTCTACGTCGCGCTGCGGCATGGTCACATCGTGTCGAGGCTCTTCCCCGCAGACGAGTTCGAACCGCTGCTGCTCGGCGTGCTGGGTCTCACGATGCTCATCGCCGGGCTCGCGGCCCAGGTGAGCGTCTCGGCCGCCGTGGGCGCGTTCCTCGTCGGCATCGCACTCTCCGGACGGGTCGCGGCGAACGCGAGCCAGGCGCTGACGCCGCTCCGCGACCTCTTCGCGGCGACGTTCTTCCTCTTCTTCGGGCTGACCTCCGACTCGTCCGAGCTCATCCCCATGTTCCTTCCCGCCCTCGCGCTCGCGCTCGTGACGATCATCACGAAGCTCGTCACGGGCGCCTTCGCCGCGCGAAGGGCCGGCGTGGGCACGCTCGGTCAGTGGCGCGCCGGCTTCTCGCTCGCGCCACGCGGCGAGTTCTCGATCGTCATCGCCGGCATCGCGGTGAGCGCCGGCGTCGCGCCGCAGATCGCGCCGCTCGCAACCGCCTACGTGCTCATCACGATCATCGCGGGCACCTTCCTCGCACGAATGCCCGATGCCGCGTGGTTCCGCGCCGCCGTTCGGCGCCGCACCGCCGCCCGAACCGCCGGAACGGCGACGCCCGCCGGCTGACCCCGGGCGCCGGGCCGCGCCGCGGCGGCTTCACGATCGCCGCGGCGGCGACACGATCGGCGCTCAGTCGTGCGAGTGCTCGGCGGCCGCCGTCGCATCCGCCCGGTCCGCCGCGGCGAGCGCGTCGAGCTCCGCGTCGTCGGCATCGGCTTCGGCGAGCAGTTCGCGAACACGAGGCACGACGAGGGTGGCGTACCGCTCGATGCTGCCCATCATCGCCTCGTGCGGCAGGGTGCCGTTCGAGTACTTGAGATCGAACCGCGTGGCCCCGACCGCCCGCATGGCGGCGGCGATCTTCCGAGCCACGGTCTCGGGCGACCCCGCATAGAGCGCACCGTTCGGGCCGGCCTCGTCCTCGAAGTGCTCGCGGCTCACGGGCCCCCAGCCGCGCTCGCGGCCGATCCGATCGATGAGCACCTTGTAGTGCGGCCAGAGCGCGTCGAGCGCCTCGGCGTCGGTGTCGGCGATGTGTCCGGGCGAGTGGACGGCGATCGGCTGCTCGTCGTGGCCGAACTGGGCGAGCGCACGTCGGTAGAGGTCGGCGAGCGGAGCGAAGCGGGCCGGGCTGCCGCCGATGATGGCGAGCACGAGTGGGAGGCCGTAGTGCGCGGCACGCACGACGGACTCGGGGCTGCCGCCGACGCCGACCCACGTCTTCAGCCGACCGTGCTCGACCGGCGGGTAGACGAGCTGGTCGGTGAGCGGAGCGCGGAGCTGTCCGCTCCAGGTCACCGGCTCCTGCGGCAGCAGGGCCGAGAACAGATTGAGCTTCTCCTCGAACAGCTCCTGGTACTGGCTCAACTCGTAGCCGAAGAGCGGGAACGACTCGATGAACGAGCCGCGACCGAGGATGACCTCGGCGCGCCCGTTCGAGAGGGCGTCGAGCGTCGCGAACCGCTGGAAGACACGCACGGGGTCGTCGGAACTCAGGACGGTGACGGCGGAGCCGAGGTGGATCCGCTCGGTGCGGCCGGCGATGGTCGCGAGCACGACTTCGGGCGCCGAGACGGCGAACTCGTGTCGGTGGTGCTCGCCGATGCCGAAGAAGTCGAGACCGAGCCGGTCGGCGAGCTCGGCCTGCTCCACGACGTTGCGCAGCACCTGCGCGTGCGTGAGCCGTTCGCCGTCGGCGCTCACGGTCACGTCACCGAAGGTGTCGAGCCCGAACTCGTACGTGCTGGCCATCTCATGCCCCAATCCGCGTCCGTATACGGACGCATACACCCGAACCGTCGAGACGGCGACGCTATTCCCCGGAGGCCGTCGGGGAATGCCACCGACACCGCAGACGTTCTCGATTGATGTCGATGCATCGATCTGGTCGCGTTCAGGGCAGTCGCCCTCGCGAGGGATGCACGAGAATGGGAGGCATGGACGTGACGGACCGTCCCGTCGTCGGGATCTTCGGTGCTGGCAAGGTCGGCACCGCGCTGGCCCGGCTGCTCGTGGCATCCGGCTACGACGTGCTGATCAGCGGATCCCCCCGGCAGACCGCCCTCGACCTCCTCGTCTCCGTCGTCGCCCCCGGCGCCAGGGTCGCCACGCCCGGCGAGCTCGTCGCGGCATCCGACGTGATCATCGTCGCCGTGCCGTTCGGCAAGGCCGGCACCGTGCCATGGGA
>JAPSJT010000043.1:8962-17239 GCA_031178045.1 Agromyces sp. | reverse complement strand
CGTCGACGTCAGGCCAGGAATGCGATCGCGGCGTCCTTGAAGGCCCGAGCGGTGAGGGTCGACACGTGGTCGCGCCCGGGGATCGTCACGAGGTCGCTGTCCCACTCGAGTGCGAGCTCGCGCACGCCCGCCGGCACCGGGTCGTTCTCGCCGATCACGAAGAGGGTCGGGATCTCGCCCGGAATCGACAGCGGCGCACCCGAGACCCCCTCGATGCACGCGAGGAGCGCGTCGCGATCGGCGCCCGCCGTGATCGCCGGCCGCAGTACCTGCTCGATGACCGGGTTGCGAGCCGCTTCACCGTGCAGCAGCACGGCTCTCGCGTCGTCGAGGTCCCACGAGGCGAAGAGCTCCTCCGGGCCCGCGCCCCCGATGACGACCCGTCGCACTCGTTCGGGCGCGAGCGCCGTCAGCGCGGAGATGACGCGGTTGCCCATCGAGTAGCCGACGAAGTCGGCCCGCTCCGCCCCCGCCGACTCGAGCACCGCGAGCAGGTCGGCGCCGAGACGCGCCGGCGCGTACGATTCGGCATCGACGGGCTTGTCGCTCTCGCCGTGCCCGCGCAGGTCGAGCGTGATGACGGCGCGCCCCGCGTCCTGCACCGCGCGCACCCACCCGGTGCGCTCCCACGTGAGCTCGTCGTTCGATGCGAAGCCGTGCACGAGCAGCACGGGCGGCAGCGCGGCATCCGCGTCGATGCGACCGTGCACGCGGTAGGCCACGAGCACGTCATCCGGGGACTCCGCGAAGAGCGTGGGGGCGCGATGCGCGGCGGCGTCGTTCACTCCCCCGCCTCGCCGGCGGTACGCGAGTCGGTGATCACGGCTCCGGCGTGACCCAGCTCGGCGAGCGCGGCATCCGAGGTCTCGGGTGCGACGCCGGCGACGAGATCGGTGAGGACGCGGACGTGCTGTCCGTGCTCGAGCGCGTCGAGCGCGCTCGCGCGCACGCAGTGGTCGGTGGCGATGCCCACGACATCGACGTCGGTGATGCCGCGCGAGGTGAGCACGTCGCTGATCGAGGCGCCCTCGTCGTCGGTGCCCTCGTAGATCGAGTAGGCCGGAACGCCCTGCCCCTTGCGGATGTGCACGTCGACCTGAGAGATGTCGAGCGCCGCGTGGTATTCGGCGCCGGGCGTGCCGGCGACGCAGTGCGGCGGCCACGTGGTCACGTAGTCGGGCTCCGCGCCGACGGCGAAATGGCCGCCGTTGTCGTTCTCGCCCGAGTGCCAGTCGCGCGAGGCCACGACGAGCGAATAGTCGTCGCGGTGCTCCGCCAGGTAGTCGGTGATGCCGGCGGCGACCGCCTCGCCGCCGTCGACGCCGAGTGCGCCGCCCTCGGTGAAGTCGTTCTGCACGTCGATGATGAAGAGTGCTCGGGTCACGGCTGCTCCTTCCGTCCTACTGCCCATTCTGGCCGCACACGGCGCGGATGACACCCTCGAGCACGGTCACGAGCGTGGCGAGCGAGTCGGTCGACACCCATTCCTCGTCGGCGTGCGCGCCGGCGCCGACGGCGCCGACGAGCACCACCGGGATCCCGGCCTCGGCGACGAGTCCGGCGTCGGTCCACCACGGATCGCCGCGCCGGGCGACGGGGCGGCCCGTGGCGCCCTCGACCGCGGCGAGTACGACCCGCGCCAGAAGCGACTCGGGGTCGGCCTCCATCGCCGGCCGCGAGACGAGCGGCACCATCCGCGCCGGCCGCGACGGGGCGAGCACCTCCGCGAGCTCGGTGCCCGGGTCGCCGTCACCGGGCAGGGTGCGTCGCTCGACCACGAGCACGCAGCGGTCGGCGACGGTCGCCGCGTCGCTGCCGCCCTCGATGGTCGCGACGCGCACACTGCCGGTGCCGAGCAGCGGATGCCGCGCGGCGGCGGCGAGTCGTGCACCGAACTCGCGCAGCGCCACGAGTCCGTCGAGTGCTCGGTCGATCGCGTCGTCGCCGAGCTCCGGCTGCGAACCGTGCGCCGCCCGACCCTCGTACTCGACGCGATACCAGGCGAAGCCGCGGTGGGCGAGCGTCACCTCGAGGTCGGTCGGCTCGAGCACGACCGCGGCGTCGGGCCGTGGCCTCCGGTCGTCGGCGGATGCCCCGGCACTCGCGTCGAGCTCGGCGAGGAGCTCCTCCATGCCCACGGATCCGAACTCCTCGTCGGCGGCGAAGGCGAGCACGAGGTCGCCCGCGAGGTTCGGCGGTGCGGCGGACGCCGCGATCATCGCGGCGGCGAGCCCGCCAGCCATGTCGTACGAGCCGCGGCCGACGATGCGGCCCTGCGCGGCATCCGACTCGGTGCTCTCGTCGGCGCCCGCTTCGCGGCCGGTCGCCGTACCCGTTCCCGTGCCACCGACCGTGTCGAGGTGTCCGGCCAGCATGAGTGTCGGGCCGGTGCCGGTGCCGGCGCCTCGGCGGCGAGCGAGGAGGCTCGGGCGGGCGGGGTCGGCGCCGATGAGTCGCGTCTCGAACCCTCGCACGGCGAGCCACTCGGCGATGACGAGGGCGAGTTCTCGCTCGCCCGCGCCTCCGGCGACGAGCGAGGGATTGGTCGCGTCGATCGCGACGAGCCGCCGCGTGAGCGCGACCACGTCGTCGTGCCCGCGCCGTTCACGCGCGGAGCCGCCGCCCCCGGTCGCCAGCCCGGTCATCCGTTCGAGAGGTTGTCGCCGCAGAGGAAGAATCCCGTCGTGAGCGTGTCGATGGCCTGCTTCGTGTCGTCGGACACGTCGCCGAGCGCGTAGATCGCGAACGTCAGCGTGGCGCCGTCCTGGGCCCGGATGACGCCCGCGAGCGTGTATCCCGTCTCGATCCAGCCGGTCTTCGCGAAGACTGCGCCATCGGCGACGGCATTGTCGCCCGCGAACCGATCGCTGTACGACAACGAGCCGCGCTGGCCTGAGACGGGAAGCCCGTCCATGATGACGCCGAGGTGCGCCTCCCGGGCGTTGATCTTGATGAAGAGGCTCGTGAGGTAGGCGGGCGGCACCGCGTTGCCGTCGCTCAGTCCCGAGCCGTCGACGACGGTGATGCCGGTCGTGTCGATTCCGTACGGGCCGAGCCCCTCGAGCACGCCCGCGTTGATCGCACCGAACGTGTTGCCCGAACCCGTCTCGATCGCGACGAGCCGGGCGAGCATCTCGGCGACGGTGTTGTCCGAGACGACGAGCGCCTTGTCGACGAGCTGCGCCACGGTCGGCGACGAGACCTGGCCGAGTTGCGCCGCCCCCGCCGGGGCCGTGCCGCGCTCGATCACGGCGATGCCGCCGAGTTCGCCGGCGAAGGCGTCGCCGGCGCGCCCGATCGGGTCGGTGCTGCGCCAGGAGGTGTTCGCGGCCGGATCGTCGCGGTCGCCGTCGACCATGAGCGCCGTGATGTTGGACATGTAGCCGAGCTCTCGCTCGATGGGATCCCAGCTCGGCTCCCACTCGTCGCCCGCGAAGAAGCTCGAATCGAGCACGAGCCTCGTGAGCGGCGGGTTGGCCGGGTCGGCGTCCCACGCCGCACGCACCTGTGCGGCGAGCTCGTCGAGGTGCGCCGCCCCGGGGTAGACGGTCTCGGTACCGGAGGGCGTGCGAGAGAGCGTCACGTCGCCGCCGCCGACGAGCACGACCGACCCGGGCTCGGCACCCTTCACGACCGTCGTGGTGGCCCGATGGTCGGGGCCGAGCACCTGCAGCGCCGCCGCCGCGGTCAGCACCTTCATGACGCTCGCCGTGCGAGACGGCGTCGCACCGCCGCGGTCGTAGAGCACCTCGCCCGTCGCCGCGTTGACGACATGGGCCTGCAGAGCGGCGAGACGGCCGTCCGCCGCACGATCGGCGACCGAGCAGGTACGGATGCGACTCGGCGCGGCGACCGCCGCGGGGCTCGGGCGTCCGGGGGCGATGCTCGGGGTCGGGGTCGACGTCGCCGTCGAGGCGGCCGGGCCCGCCTCGGGCTCGGGCCCGCCCGCGAGTGCAGCCCCCGTGACGACGGCGCCGATGCCGAGCAGGGCGAGCGCGAGCACGGCGGCGGTGATCAGCAGCGGCAGCCGGCGCTTCCGAGCGAACGCGCCGATGCGCGCCAGCAACTCAGCGCGGCGGGTCGGCGCAGCCGCCGGCGGGTTCGATGACGGCTCGGGCCGGCCGATCGGCCCCGCCGCGGCATCCGTCTCGTCGGTCATCCGGGGAATTGTACGCGGCGCGGCGGAGCGGAAGCTGATCGCGCCCCGCGTCACTCGCCGGGGTAGCGCAGCCCGATCTGCTCGCGGATCGCGTCGAGCGTTCCCATGATCGCGACGCTCTCGTCGATGGTCAGCACGTCACCGCGCAGATCACCGTCGGCGACGAGGCGCTCGACCGCCTCGGCTTGGAAGTGCATTCCGCGTCCGGTCACCTCCGAGCGGTACTCCTCGAGCACGGTGCCGTCGGCGGCGACCACGCGGAAGGTCGTCGGCGAGTACCAGATCCGGTCGATCTCGATCCGGGCGTCGGTGCCGAGCACGGACGCCGTGTTCGGACCCAGCGTGTCGCTCGCCGACAACGTCGAGGCGACCTGCGCTCCCTCATAGCCGAAGATCGTCGCGATCTGCGCATCGGCGCCCGTGCCCTTGAACGTCGCGGTCGCCTGGATCGTCAGCGGAGCGCCGAACAGGTCCCACGCGAACGAGATCGGGTAGATGCCGAGGTCGAGCAGTGCCCCGCCACCGAGCTCGAGGGCGTTGATGCGGTGCGCCGGGTCGTCGGGGAGCTTCTGCGTGTGGTCGGCGATGAGGCTGCGGACCTCGCCGAGCGTTCCTTCGGCGATGATCTCGCGGATGCGGACCATGTGCGGCAGATACCTCGTCCACATCGCCTCGAGCACGAGCACCCCGCGTTCGGCAGCGAGGTCGGCGACCTCCCGCGCCTCGCGCGCATTCACCGTGAACGGCTTCTCGACGAGCACGTGCTTGCCCGCCTCGATCATGAGGCGGGCGCCGGCTGCATGCATCGGGTGCGGCGTCGACACGTACACGACGTCCACCTCGGGGTCGGCGGCGAGCGCCTCGTAGCTCGCATGCACGTTCGGAATGTCGAATTCCTCGGCGAATGCCTCGGCCGACTCCTGCGAGCGGGAACCGACCGCCTGCACCGTGAATCCGTTGAGTTTCAGGTCGTTCGTGAAGGCATGGGCGATGCCGCCCGTCGCGAGGATGCCCCAGCGCAGTCGTTCCGTCATGTCGAGAAGCCTAGCCGCGCGCCGGGACGCGCCCGCGCCCACGGGTGAGCACACCCTCGCCCTCCTGGACGCTCAGCGTCCGGGGTATTCCGCACACTGCCACCCGAACGCGTCAAGGGATTGATCGGTTCCGTCTGCCGGACTACTGGTTGAAGTATGCGGCGTATCTACTATGCAGGCGACCACTTCCTGACCGGCACCGCCATCGCGGAGGCTCTGGTGGCCTTCGCCGCTGCACTCGCGCGGCATGACACCGCCGAGTCGGTCGAGGTTCCCGTTCGACACGAGCACGATGGCCACGTGGGTGTCGTCAGTTTCCTCGTCGGCCCCGCAAGCCAGATCGTCACGGAGGAGATCGAGGCGATCGGGTACGAGGAGGTACGGGACGACGCGCTCGTCGAATCGCTGCGGGCCCGCACGAAGGCACTCGCCCCGATGCATCCGATCGCCACCACTGCGACCGGCGACCATGACGATCCGGTCGGCTACGACTGGACCGATGAGGTGTAGCGCCGGCCTCCTGCTCCCGTCGGGATCACTCGGGTGATTCATCCGGGATCGGAAGCACCGCGATCGGGATGCCCGGCCCCACGAGGAGCTCCGCACGCTGCGGGCGACCCTCCCCGTGGTTCACGGTGATCCACACCGAACGGCCTTCGCGGTAGGCCGCCTCGATCTCGGCCTTGAGCCCCTCGTAGTCCTGCTCGCCGACGGAGAACTGGTTCCCGGCGTAGATGATGCCGATGCGCTTCACGACTCTCGCTCCCCGCCCCCGACGGAGTCATCCGGGGGCTCCGGGGTCAGGTGCAGTCCGCTCGGCGAATTCGCCGAGCTCATGAGCTGGTCGATCCACGTGCGATTGATCGATGGGGCGCGTCCGCCGGCGTATTTGAAATGCAGCGGGATGGTGGGATGGAGCCACAGGGTGCTTCGCCCGTCACCGACCGCGGGATCGTCTCGCCAGCTGAAATAGAAGGACTCGCCTCGTCGGAGCTTGGCGCCGATCACGAGCTGAAGGTGCGCGAGTACCCGGTCGTCGAAGTCGACGGTCAGTGTCGAATCGTACGTGAGCTTCCCCACGGAGCCTCCGATCCTCGAGCGTCGGGCGGTGTTCGGGTCGTTGGCCCACCATAACGCCCTTCGCTTCCGCTCACCCCCCCTTGACGGCCCCGGCACGGCGGCACTTCCCGTCGGGTTCCCTTCGCGTGGCCGCGGCACCGGTGCGGCCGCACCTGTAGGGGTCGTGCGGCCGGCGCAGCAACTCCCTACCGGCGGCTCCTGGAATAGGCGTACGGTGAACACATGTGGACTGTGCTCGTGATTCTGCTCGTCGTCTGGGCGATCCTCTCCGTGGTCGGTTTCGCACTCGAGGGGCTGATGTGGCTCGGCATCATCGGCATCATCCTGATCGTCGGGACGCTCGTCTTCGGCCTGATCCGTCACGGGAAGTCGACCAAGGGGGTCGGCGGTAGCTGAGCGGTCGAACGGCCGCACTCGCGGGAGCGGTTCTCGAACGCTGCTGCATCGCATCGGAATCGAGCCGGTCGACCTTCCGGCTGAGCGGTCTCCACGTCGAGGACGCACCTGCGGGGATTCCGGCCGGGTAAGGCCCGGCTATGCCCCCTTTTCGGGTGAGCGCACTAGACGTGGCACCCAAGACCCTCTACGGTGAGCATAGCTCACTGCGGGATTGCCCCCCTCCGCATTTCAGCGAGGAAAGGCGAGCTCGAATGAGAACTCACACGACGAACGAGTCCCAATCCCACGGGAAATGGAGTCGATATCGGACGTCCGCCGCGGCTGTGGCTGTGATCGGACTGACATCGGCGGCACTCGCCGCCTGGATACCGAGTGCTCAGGCGGCCACTGCGATCAACCTGGGGACCGCCGATTCGTTCGTGGTCCTCGCAGGCTCGACCGTCACGAATACCGGACCCAGCATTCTCAACGGTGACCTCGGCGTCGCCCCTGGGACGGCGATCACGGGATTCCCGCCGGGGACGGTCGTGGGCGGAACGATCCACGCGAACGATGCAGTGGCCCAGCAGGCGAAGGCCGACCTCACCACGGCGTACAACGTCGCGGCGGGGCAGCCCAGCGATTTCGATATCACGGCCGACCTCGGCGGGCAGACGCTGGTTCCCGGCGTGTACACCGCTGAGACCTCAGCCGGGCTCACGGGAGAGCTCACCCTCGACGGCCAGAATGACCCCGATGCGGTGTGGATCTTCCAGATCGGAACCACCCTCACGACGGCGACCGACAGTTCGGTGACGCTCATCAACGGGGCGCAGGCGTGCAACGTGTTCTGGCAGGTGGGAAGCTCGGCGACGCTGGGCACGAGTACCGACTTCGCCGGAACCATCATGGCCCTGACCTCGATCTCCCTCGTCACCGGGACGACCGTCGATGGTCGAGCGCTCGCGATCAACGGGGCGGTGACCCTCGATAGCAATGTCTTCACCGATCCCGCATGCGACGACGACACGGATGTCGATGTGGACGCTGTCGACGCGGATGTCGACGCGGCCGACGCGGATGTCGACGCGACCGACGCGGACGCGGATGTCGACGCGACCGACGCGGACGCTGATGTCGACGCGACCGACGCCGACGTTGACGTCGACGCGGACGTCGATGCGGCCGACGCGGATGTCGATGCGACCGACGCGGACGCGGACGTGGATGCGACCGACGCTGACGTTGACGTCGACGCGGATGTCGATGCGACGGACGCCGACGTTGACGTCGACGCGACGGACGCGGACGTCGACGCGACGGACGCGGACGTCGATGCAACCGACGCCGACGTCGACGTTGACGCGACCGACGCGGATGTGGATGCGACCGACGCGGACGTGGACGCCGCCGCGGACACCGACGCGGACGTGGACGCTGACGCCGCCGCCGACACCGACGCGGACGTGGACGCTGACGCCGCCGCCGACACCGACGCGGACGTGGACGCTGACGCCGCCGCCGACACCGACGCCGACGTGGACGCTGACGCCGCCGCCGACACCGACGCCGACGTGGACGCTGACGCCGCCGCCGACACCGACGCCGACGTGGACGCTGACGCCG
>JAPSJT010000043.1:0-8862 GCA_031178045.1 Agromyces sp. | reverse complement strand
GCCGACACCGACGCCGACGTGGACGCTGACGCCGCCGCCGACACCGACGCCGACGTGGACGCTGACGCCGCCGCCGACACCGACGCCGACGTGGACGCTGACGCCGCCGCCGACACCGACGCCGACGTGGACGCTGACGCCGCCGCCGACACCGACGCCGACGCTGGGCCCACTCCGGTCAAGCCAACCAAACGCACGCTTCCCGTGACGGGTTTCGAGGGCCTCTGGCTGGCCCCCATCGGCGCCTTGCTCCTCGTCGCTGGAGTTGCTCTCGTGGTGGCCCGACGCAATCGCGCCGAGCACTGATCTGCAGCTCACGTGGCCGCGCCGTGTCCGGCGCGGCCACGTGCGTTGAAAAGGTGTAGTGCACGTGCAACAGGAGGAACCAGAAGGGCCCCGGCAACCGGGGCCCTTCTGTGTACTGGAGCCGCCTGTGGGAATCGAACCCACGACCTTCTCATTACGAGTGAGACGCTCTGCCGACTGAGCTAAGGCGGCGTGACGCCGGATCAGTGCGATCCGGCCGGCACGAGAGTCTATGTTAGCGGGTTTCTCGGATGTCGTTGACCACGTCAGCAGCGGGGATCTTCGTCTGGGACGACGCCCTCGACCAGGTAGGTCTCGACGGCATCGTTCACACAGGAGTTGGACTTGTTGTACGCCGTGTGCCCTTCACCCTCGTAGCTGAGGAGGACCCCGCTTTCGAGTTGATCGGCGAGCGCAACGGCCCAGTCGTACGGCGTTGCGGGATCTCCGGTCGTGCCGATGACGAGGATCGGGGCTGCGCCCTCGGCGTGGATCTCTGCCCGCTCGCGGTCGCTCCGGTACGGCCAGTTGATGCAACTGAGATCACCGAAACCGAAGTACGGACCGATGATCGGCGCGGACTCCGCGATCGCCGCAGCCTTCTCGCGCATCACCGCGACATCCGACTGATACGTGTAGTCGAGGCAGTTGATCGCGCGGAATGCCTCGGTCGAGTTGTCTCGGTAGGTGCCGTCTTCGTTGCGCCCGTTGTAGCCATCGGCGAAGGAGAGTGCGAGGTCGGCGTCGCCGAGCATGACGGACTCGAGCATCTCGCTGAGGTACGGCCAGGAGTCGGCGCTGTACAGGGGATAGATGATCGCCGTGAGGAGGGTGTCGGCGCCGACCATTCTCCCGTCGGTGCCGCGCAGCGGGCTCGCATCGACGGAGGCGAGAAGTCGCCCGACCTCCGCCATCCCGTCGTCGGCCGAGCCGTCGAACGGGCATTCGGTACCGCTCAGACAGTCCTCGAGATAGGCGTGCAGCGCTTGCTCGAACCCGACTGCCTGCGCTCGGGTCACCTCGGCATCGCTCGCCGAGGGATCGATCGCGCCGTCGAGCACGAGGCGTCCGACCTTGTCGGGGTAGAGCTCGGCGTAGGTGGCGCCGAGGAAGGTGCCGTAGGAGTAGCCGAGGTAGTTCAGCTGCTCGTCGCCGAGGATGGCGCGCAACAGGTCGAGGTCGCGGGCGGCGCTGACCGTGTCGACCTCGCCGAGCAGTGCGCCCGTGCGGTCGCTGCACGCGCTGCCGAAGTCGGCGGCGGCCGATTCGACGGCCTCGACCCACTCGTCGCTGCCTCGCTCGGCGGGGACGATGCCGTAGAGGTAGGCGTCCATCTGCGCCGGGTCGTAACAGGCGACCGCAGAAGACCTGCCCACCCCGCGCGGGTCGAAGCCGACGACGTCGAACCGCTGCTTCAACGGCTCTCCCACCGCATAGTCGAGCGACTCGGCGACGAAGTCGTAGCCCGAGCCGCCTGGACCGCCGGGGTTGACGAGCAGGGAGCCGAGTCGGTCGCCTGACGCGACGTGCCGCACCAGCGCGAGGTCGATCTCGCCGTCGCCCGGGTTCTCCCAGTCGAGGGGCGCCGTGGCCGTGGTGCAGCCCAGACCGTCGCCGCAGCGCTCCCATTCGAGCACCTGCGAGTAGTACGGCTCGAGCGCGGCATCGACCTGCTCGCCGGTCGGCGTCGAGACGGGCTGCTCCTGATTCAGGATGGCCGGAAGGCACCCCGTGAGGGCGACGACCGTGGCGAGCGCGACCGCGGCGATGCCCAGTCGAGCGGCACGCGGCATCCTGCCTCGGGTCGTGCTGGTGCTCGCGCGTGGCCTCATGCTGCTCCCCGTTCGGTCGTGGTGGTGCGGATGGCGCTCACGAGCATCGCCTCGAGCGCGAGTGCCGGTTGCACATTGCCCTCGATGCGTTCGCGGGCCTGCTGGATGGCGTCGAGCGTCGCGAGGCTGCGAGCCGGGGTCGCGGATGCCGCAGCACGGCGCATCGGCTCGAGGAGCTCGCGATTGACCAGATCGACATCTGCGGCGAGCTGGATCAGCAGGATGTCGCGGTACAGCGAGGCCAGGTCGACGAGGATCCGATCGATGCCGTCGCGGAGGCTTCGGGTGGCCCGGCGCTTCTGGTCGTCTTCGAGGGCCTTCAGCTGCGGGCGGAGCGCCGGCGGCACGGCCTGGCCGGGGGCGAGGCCGAGCGAGTGCAGGGCGTGCGCCCGTTCCTCCGCATCGCGGAGCTCGGTGATGGCCCTGGCGTCGTCGCCCGCGATCTCGAGGAACCGGGCGGCGGTGCCCACCGCCGTGGCGGCCGAGCGCACCTCGAGGGCGAGCCGCAGCGTCTCGGCGCGCCGACGACGCGCCTCTTCGCTCGTCGCGAGCCGGTGCGCCATGCCGATGTGGCACTGCGCCTCGCGAGCCGAGCGTTCGGCGAGTTCGGGGTCGACGCCGTCGCGGCGCACGAGCAGCGCCGCCACCTCTTCGATCGTCGGCATCTGGAGCCGGACGGTGCGTACGCGCGAGCGGATCGTGGGAATGAGGTCGGCCTCACTCGGCGCGCAGAGGATCCAGACGGTGCGCTCGGGCGGCTCTTCGAGCTCTTTCAGGAGGAAGTTCGAGGTCTGCTCGGTCATCCGGTCGGCATCCTCGACGATGATGACCCGATGGCGACCGACGGAGGGGGCGTAGTGCGACCGCTTGACGATCTCGCGTACGTCGTCGCGCTTGATGATGACGCCTTCGGTCGCGAGCACGTGGAGGTCGGGGTGGCTTCGTGCGTCGACCTGGATGCGTGTGGGTCCATCGCCGTCAGGGTCACCGGAGATGAGCGCGGTCGCGAAGGCGTAGGCGATATTCGATCGCCCGGACCCCGGCGGCCCCGTGATGAGCCACGAGTGCGTCATCTGCTGGGAGGCGCCGCTCGGTGAGCCGGCCCTCGAGCCGGTCGCGGCGCCGGCTGCGGCCGAACGGAACACGGCGATCGCCTGCTCCTGGCCCGTCAGCTCGCTCCACACGCTCACCATTCCACGCTACCTTTCACCGCCGACCGTGAGCCCAGCGGGTTCAGAGCAGTTGCGAGACGCGCGAGCGGATGGCGTCCGCGATCTCGTCGACGGGGAGAGCGGCGTCGACGACGAGGAATCGCTCGGGCTCGGCGGCCGCGAGTTCGAGGTAGGCGGCTCGCACACGATCGTGGAATTCGGCGGCCTCCGCCTCGAGTCGGTCGTATCGGGTGCGGGCCTCGTCGAGCCGCCCCCGCGCCGCGGTGGCGTCGAGGTCGAGCAGGATCGTGAGATCGGGCTGCAGCCCCTCGGTCGCCCATTCGGAGAGCGCGCGCACGGCGTCGGGGTCGAGCACCCGCCCGGCGCCCTGGTACGCGACGGAGGAGTCGATGTAACGATCCTGGATGACCACGTCGCCGCGCTCGAGCGCCGGACGGACGACCGTGGCGATGTGGTGCGCACGGTCGGCCGCATAGAGCAGCGCCTCTGCGCGCGGCGTGATGTCACCGCGGTGGTGGAGCACGATCTCTCGCACTTCGACCCCCACGTCGGTGCCACCGGGCTCCCGGGTGCGCAGGATCGTGCGCCCCTCGCTCGCGAGCCAGTCCTGCAGGAGCTCCGCCTGCGTCGTCTTGCCGGAGCCGTCGCCGCCCTCGAGGGTGATGAAGACGCCCCGGCTCACGCCGGGCTCTTCTTCGACGTCGCCTTCTTCGAGGGCGCCTTCTTGGCCGCGGTCGACCTCGTCGTGGCCCGCTTGGCGCGCGGCGCGGCCGGCCCCTTGTCGCGCTTGATCTGCAGCAGCTCGGTCGCGCGCTCGAAGGTGATGTCCTCGACGGACTCGGCCCGCGGGATCGTGGCGTTCGTCACTCCGTCGGTGACGTACGGGCCGAAGCGGCCGTCTTTCACCTTGATGGGCTTGCCGCTCACGGGGTCGTTGTCGAACTCCTTCAACGCGCTCGACGCACGGCGTGCACCGTACTTCGGCTGGGCGAACAGCTCGAGTGCGCCGGGGAGGTCGATCTCGAAGATCGCGTCCTCACTCGGAAGGGTGCGCGTGTCGGCGGCCTTCTTCAGGTACGGACCGTACCGGCCGTTCTGCGCCGTGATCTCCTCGCCGGACTCGGGGTCGAGACCGACCACGCGCGGCAGGTCGAGCAGCTTGAGCGCAGTCTCGAGGTCGATCTCCTCGATCTGCATGCTCTTGAAGAGCGAAGCGGTACGCGGCTTCACGGCCGCCGGCTTCTTCGCTCCACGCTTCGGCTTGGCGGCCTCGACGACCTCACCGGTCTTGGGGTCGACGGATGCCGCGGCGGCGGCCTCGGCATCGTCCTCCGGCTCGATCTCCGTGACGTAGGGCCCGAATCGACCGTCTTTCACGACGACCTGCTTGCCGTTCTCGGGGTTCGTTCCGAGCACGCGGTCGGTCTGCACCGGCGCGTCGATGAGCTCGCGCGCCTTCGCCTCGGTGAGTTCGTCGGGAGCGAGCTCGGGTGGCAGGTTCACGCGACGCGGCGGCGCGTCGGGAGCGGCGTCGGGATCGATCGTCTCGAGGTACGGCCCGTACTTGCCGATACGCAGGGTGAGGTCGGGGGCGATCTGCACCGAATTGATCTCGCGCGCGTCGATGTCACCGAGGTTGTCGACGACCTGACGCAGACCCCGGTGCTTGTCGCCGCCGAAGTAGAACTCGTTGAGCCAGTCGACGCGGTCGGCCTCGCCGGCGGCGATGCGGTCGAGGTCGTCCTCCATCTCGGCCGTGAAGTCGTACTGCACGAGGTCGCCGAAGTGCTCTTCCAGGAGCCGGACGACCGAGAAGGCCACCCAGCTCGGAACGAGCGCCTGTCCGCGCTGGGTGACGTAGCCGCGGTCGATGATGGTCGAGATGATCGAGGCGAACGTCGACGGACGCCCGATTCCGAGCTCCTCGAGCCTCTTGACGAGGCTGGCCTCGGTGTAACGAGGAGGCGGCGACGTCTCGTGGCCCTTGGCTTCGAGCTCGGACATCACGAGGGACTGCCCCTCGGTGAGGGGCGGGAGCTTCGCCTCGCCGGGCGCGTCGTCGGCGTTGCGCTCCTCGTCGCGTCCTTCTTCGTACGCGGCCAGGAAGCCGCGAAACGTGATGACGGTGCCGCTCGCGGTGAATTCGGCGATCGTGTTGGCGACCGGAGCGGTCGCCGCCGGGGGTGCCGACGCGTCGGCCGCCGTCGGTCCGACCTCGATCGTGACGGTCGCGGTCTGTCCCTTCGCATCGGCCATCTGCGAGGCGACCGTACGCTTCCAGATCAGGTCGTAGAGCTTGAACTCGCTGCCGCGGAGGACCCCGGAGAGCTCGGACGGCGTGCGGAACACCTCGCCGGAGGGGCGGATGGCCTCGTGCGCCTCTTGCGCGTTCTTGGACTTGCCGGCGTAGACGCGCGGCTTGTCGGGGATCGAGTCGGCCCCGTAGAGCGTCGTGGCCTGGTTGCGCGCCGCGTTGATGGCCTGCTGCGAGAGCGACGACGAGTCGGTGCGCATATAGGTGATGTAGCCGTTCTCGTAGAGCGACTGGGCGACCCGCATGGTGTCGCGGGCCGAGAGGCGGAGCTTGCGCGCCGACTCCTGCTGCAGCGTCGACGTGGTGAACGGCGCGGCCGGACGACGTGAGTAGGGCTTGGACTCGACCTTGGCGACCCGCCGCGTGACGCCATCGGTGGTCAGCGCGTCGACGAGCGCCTCGGCGGTGCCCTCGTCGAGCACCACGGCCTTGCCCGTCAGTCGTCCGCTGTCGTCGAAGTCCCGGCCGGTCGCGACGCGCTCTCCCGCGACGCGGACGAGCTTCGCCTCGAACGGAGACGAATCGGATGCGTCCGCCGCGAAGCGCCCGGCGAGATCCCAGTATCCGGCGGCCACGAAGGCGAGCCGCTCCCGTTCGCGGTCGACGACGAGCCGAGTCGCCGCCGACTGCACGCGCCCGGCGGACAGGCCAGGACCCACCTTGCGCCACAACACGGGCGACACCTCGTACCCGTAGAGGCGATCGAGGATGCGCCGCGTCTCCTGCGCGTCGACGAGCGCGGTGTCGAGCTCACGGGTGTTGTCCTTCGCCTGCTGGATGGCATCGCGGGTGATCTCGTGGAACACCATGCGCCGCACGGGCACCGTCGGCTTCAGCTCCTGGAGGAGGTGCCACGCGATGGCCTCGCCCTCGCGGTCCTCATCGGTGGCGAGCAGGAGTTCGTCGGCGTTCTTCAGCGCGCGCTTCAGTTCGGCGACCGTCTTCTTCTTGGCGTCGGAGACGACGTAGTAGGGCTCGAAGCCGTGCTCGACGTCGACCGAGAACTTGCCGAGGGAGCCCTTCTTCAATTCCGCCGGCAGGTTCTTGGGCTCGATGAGGTCGCGGATGTGGCCCACCGACGAGAGCACCTCGTAGCCGTCGCCGAGATACTGGGCGATCGACTTCATCTTGGTCGGCGACTCCACGATGACCAACTTCTTCGCGCCTGACACCAGACTCCTCTTATGTTCCGTGAATGGGAGAACGCACATCCAGCCGCGCCCCAGAGCGGTGTGCCGTCGATCGGCTGAGCAGTCCACCGACAGCCACACCATACACACACTCACCGTGAGTGCACCCACTCGAAGGCAGTGAACGCCTCCCGGGCTCGCCGATGCCACCCCCTTGCAGAACCGGCGTCGGCGAGGAGAATGACGCCATGGACACCTCTTCCACGAGCTCGTACACGGCGAAACTCATCGACGGTCCGCTCGAGGGCAAGACGGTCGCGACCGCCTTCCTCGAGACGGGCGACCCGCGTCCGCGATTGGAACTGAACGCCGATAAGGGCAAGCGATACATCTATACCCGTGGCGCCGGGCTCGAGTTCGGCGCCGATGACGACGACCGGCCCACGGCGGTCGAGTACCGCTTCATCGAGACCGTCTTCGACTGAGCTCACCCCGGTGGACCGGCACGCGCCGATGCCGCCAGCGTGAACCCGTGCGAGCCGACCGTCACGCTCACCGTCGCGGTCGCGCCCTCGATCGTGCACGCCGTCAGCGCGCCCCCGTTCCGAGTGGCCGCGCGTCCCGCGAGCTCGCAGGGCACCCCCACCACGGCTCCTGATGCGGCATCGGCGGCGGCGAGGGCCGCTGCATCCGCCGCGTTCGCGGCGCGCTGCGACGCCACGAAGGCGCTCGTGATCGGCACGATCGTCGCCGTGACCGCCACGACAGCGCCGATGAGCCCGAGCGCGAGCACGGACGCCGCCCCGCGATCACGCTCGAACCTCTGCATCAGCGTCCCGCCGTGACGGCACAGGATTCCGCCTCGAGCGCGATCGCGGCGAGGAGACCGGCTCCGCTCGAGCTCAGCGTGACGCACACGAACGTCGCGTCCTCGGCGACGGTCATGCGCGCGCCGCCGGAGACACGGGTCGCGATGGACTCCGCGACGGCGCTCGTCTCGCCGCGCCCGAGCGCCCGGGCAGCGTCCGCCGCGGCATCCGTGAGTCTGACCTGCTGAGCCACGAGATGCACCGACGCGAGACATGCCGCGAGCACGAGCGCGATCGCGGGCAGCGCAACGGCGAACTCGGCCGTTACGCTGCCCCGGTCGAGCTCAGCCGACCGTGAGCGCATTCCGCACGAGATCGGTGAGGATGCCGCGCACCTCGTCGCCTCGCAGGATGAGGACGAGGAGCCCCGCGAAGCCGACGGCCGCCATCGTCGCCACCGCGTACTCGGCCGTCGCGGCGCCTCGCTCGCCGACGAGTCGACGAAGGAGGCGGTGTGCGCGTCGTCGGCCCCTGCCGTGGTCGCGGTTCGTGTTCGAATCTGCGTGCATGCTGATGTTCCTTCCGGTGGTGCCGGGCGTCCGGCGAGGTGATGGCACGAGTCGAAGGGCGTCACGCGGCACCGCCGATGGTGCCGGAGATGACGGAGATGAGCAGCGGCACGACACCGATGAGCACGAACGCGGGCAGCACGCAGGCGCCGAGCGGCAGCATGAGCCGGACACCGAGTGCGGCAGCTCGAGCGGTGCCCTCGGCGCGAGCGACGCGTCGCAGCCGGAACGCTTCGGACCGCAGCAGTTCCGCGACGGGCGCTCCGGCTCGGGCGGCGAGTTCGATGACTTCGTCGGCGATGCTCCGGTCTGCCGCGGGAATCCGGTGCGCCGTCAGGGCGCCGCGCACGACGGCTCGAGCGCGATCGACCGAGACACCGCCCGACATCGCGATGGCGAGCAGTTCGAGCTCGAGGCCCGCGTCGGCGCGAGAGCGCGATGCACGAGCGGCGAGCGATGCACTCCACCGATGCCCGAGCCAGAGCAGGACGGCGCCGGTCGTGACGCAACCGAGGCCCAAGGGGTTTCCGACGAGCACCGTGACGGTGTCGAAGCCGAGGAGCACCCCGAAGAGCATCGCGATGACCGGCAGCGAGAGGACCAGCCGCGCGCTCGCGATCGGACCGGCAAGCGCCGTCCGGATCTCACGTCGCAGCTGCGCTTCATCGCGTAACGCCGTCGCGAGGTCTCGGAGGCTTCCGGCGAGCGGCGCGCCCGACTCAGCCGCGAC
>JAPSJT010000042.1 GCA_031178045.1 Agromyces sp. | reverse complement strand
GCGGCGGGCCTCGGCGACGTGGGCGGGGTATTCGGCACGGGCGACCCGCGCTTCGCGGATGCGCACGGCGAGGTGTTCCTCACCGAGACGGTCCGCCTCGTGCGCGACGCCGGATTCACGATCGGGAACGTCACCCTGCAGCTCGTCGGCAATCGCCCGAAGCTCGCTCCCAGACGCAACGAGGCCGAGGCGCTGCTCTCGCGCCTCGTCGGAGCGCCCGTGAGCGTCTCGGCGACGACGAGCGACGCCCTCGGGTTCACCGGCCGGGGCGAGGGCGTGGCTGCCATCGCGACGGCGCTCGTCGCCAGCCGGTGAGCGGCCGTCATCGGAGAAGGCGCGCCGGTAGGCTTGGCGGGTGACCGTCAGACTCTACGACTCGAAGGCCCAGACCCTGCGTGACTTCGTGCCCCTCCACGAGGGCCGCGTCGGCATGTACGTCTGCGGTCCGACGGTGCAGTCGAGCCCGCACATCGGCCACTTGCGCAGCGCACTCGTCTACGACATCCTCCGCCGCTGGTTCTCCTATCGGGGCTACGACGTCGACTTCGTCCGCAACGTCACCGACATCGACGACAAGATCCTCGCGGCCGCCGACGAGGAGCGCGCCGAGGCATGGTGGGCACTCGCCTACCGGGTCGAGCTCGAGTTCACCGCCGCGTACGGAGCGCTCGGCATCCTCGCACCGACCTACGAGCCGAGGGCCACCGCGAGCGTGCAGCGGATGCAGGAGATCATCGGGCGCCTGATCGAGCGAGGTCACGCCTATGCGGCGCCCGATGGCTCGGGCGACGTGTACTTCGACACCGCGAGCTGGCCGGCGTACGGCGAGCTCACCCGCCAGTCTCGAGACCACATGGAGGCGGCGAGCGATGCCGACCCGCGCGGCAAGCGCGACCCGCGCGACTTCGCACTGTGGAAGGGGCGCAAGCCCGAGGAGCCCGAGTCGGCGTCGTGGCCGTCCCCATGGGGTGACGGGCGTCCCGGATGGCACATCGAGTGCTCGGCGATGGCGACGCGTTACCTCGGCAGCGAATTCGACATCCACGGCGGCGGTCTCGACCTCCGCTTCCCGCATCACGAGAACGAGCTCGCCCAGTCGACGGCGGCGGGCGACGGCTACGCCCGCTACTGGGTGCACAACGGGCTCGTGAACATCGGCGGGCAGAAGATGTCGAAGTCGCTCGGGAACTCCGTGTACGCGAGCGAGCTGCTCGAGCTCGCGTCCCCGCTCGCCGTGCGCTACCTCCTCGGGGCGGCGCACTACCGCTCGACCCTCGACTACGCGCCGAGCTCGCTCGCCGAGGCCGAAGCCGCGGTCGACCGGATCCGTGCCTTCCTCACACGGGTCGAGCGTCGTCTCGCCGGTACCCGGTTCGCGGGAGTGGGCAGTCCCGTCATCCCCGAGGCGTTCGCCGAGGCGATGGATGACGACCTCGGTGTGCCGCAGGCCCTCGCCGTGCTGCACGACACCGTGCGCGCCGGCAACCTCGCGCTCGACGCCGAGGAACTGCATGACGCCGCCACCCTGCACGGACAGGTGGTGGCCATGGTCGAGGTGCTCGGCATCGACCCGCGCGACGAGCAGTGGGCCCCCGACGCCGGGCCGGCGGCATCCGCCCTCGACACGCTCGTCACCCGCCTCATCGAAGACCGGCAGGCGGCTCGTGATGCGAAGGACTTCGCCTCGGCCGACCGTATCCGCGCGGAGCTCACCGCGGCGGGCATCACCATCGAAGACAGCCAGACCGGCACGCATTGGAGCTTGGGATCATGAAGGCAAGCAGCGGCAAGTCCCGCGCCGGAGCAGTTCGCAAGGGCGGCAAGGGGGCGGCCGGCAAGCAGGTCGGCACCGGAGGTCACGGGCGCAAGGCGCTCGAGGGCAAGGGGCCGACGCCGAAGGCCGAGGACCGCGCCTGGCACCCCGCCGGCAAGCGCAAGGCCGCCGAGGAGCGCTACAAGTCCGCGGGCGGCAAGGGCAAGGTCGCAGGCAAGGGCGGCTCCGGCCAGCGCGCCGGGGCGCCGCGCGGTGCGTCCGGCGCATCGAGACGGGCGAAGTCGGGCGACGAGTCCGAGATCGTGACGGGCCGCAACTCCGTCGTCGAGGCGCTGCGCACGCGCATCCCCGCGACGACGCTCTACGTGGCCGCCCGTATCGAGATGGACGACCGCGTGAAGGAGGCGATGAAGATCGCCACCAACCGCGGCCTCCCCATCCTCGAGGTCATGCGACCCGAGCTCGACCGGCTCGCGGGCGAGGGCGGAGTCCACCAGGGGCTCGCGCTCAAGGTGCCCCCCTACGAGTACGCGCATCCCATCGAACTGCTCGACGAGGTGCTGGCCCGCGACGAGACGCCGCTCCTCGTCGCCCTCGACGGCATCACCGATCCGCGCAACCTCGGCGCGATCCTCCGCTCGACCGGCGCATTCGGCGGACACGGCGTCATCGTGCCCCAGCGGCGCTCGGTCGGCGTCAACTCCGCCGCCTGGAAGACCTCGGCGGGTGCCGCGGCGCGGGTCCCCGTCGCGATGGCGACGAACCTCACCCAGACGCTCAAGGCGCTGAAGGAACGCGGGGTCTTCGTGCTCGGCCTCGACGGCGACGGCGACGTGTCGCTTCCGGGGCTCTCCTGGGCCGGTCGCCCGATCGTGATCGTCGTCGGCAGCGAGGGCAAGGGGCTCTCGCGTCTCGTCGCCGAGACGTGCGATGCGATCGTCTCGATTCCGATCAGCGCATCGACCGAGTCCCTGAACGCGGGCATCGCGGCATCCGTCACGCTGTACGAGATCGCGAAGCTCCGCGCCTCGGCCTAGGGATTCCGCTGTCAAGGCCTGGGATGCAGTGGCGCCGAGGGTTAGCGTCGGCATCATGGCGCACGACGAACACCGCACGGCACACGACGAGCACGAGCGACTGTCCGACCTCGTGACCGCGGCGAAGGCCGCACTTCTCACGACCCGCGCCGTCGACGGCACGCTCCACTCCCGCCCTCTCGCGGTGCTGCAGGACGACTTCGACGGACGCATCTGGTTCCTCGTCGAGGCACCGAGCGAGAAGACCCGCGAGATCGAGGGCGACCCGCACGTGAACGTCTCCTTCGCCTCGAAGAAGGGCTACCTCTCGGTGGCCGGCACGGCGCGGGTCACTCGTGACGAGGCGCTCATCGACGAGCTGTGGGGCCCATCGGCTCAGGCATGGTTCGAGGGTGGTCGCGAGGATCCCGCGATCGCCGTCATCGAGGTGTCCGCCGACTCGGCCGAGTACTGGGCGATGACCGAGCCGGGCATCTTCGCGCTCGTCAAGGCGACGAAGGCGATGATCACCGGCGAGCAGCCCGACATCGGCGAGAACCGCACGATCGAGTTCTGAACCCGCGCGTCGGCGGCGGGCTCAGACCTTCAGCCGCCAGTCCTCGTCATCGTCGGGATCGACGACGGCGATCGAGGACGTATCGGGGGCGATCACGTCGATCGCGGTCGTGATCGAGCCGGTCTCCGGTCCGATCACGGTCGCCTCGTCGCGCCGGTGCCGCAGCACGTTGTTGACGTAGGACGTCACCGCCTCCGCCAGTGGGATGTCGTGCCCGGCCTGCTGCGCCATGAACCACCGGTGCTCGAGCAGCTGATGGAAGACCTCGGCGGGCTCGAGCTTGCCGCGGAGCTCGATGGGGATCGCTCGCACCACGGGCTCGAACACGCGCATGAGCCACTCGTGGGCGACCATCTCCTCATCGAGGTCGGCCTTGTCGTAGGCCGCACGATACGAATCGAGGTCGTTGAGCAGCCGGCGCGCCTGGTTCTCTCCGGCGTCGAGGCCGGTGAGGCGCAGCAGGCGTCGCTGGTGATGACCCGCGTCGACGACCTTCGGCTGGATGCGCACCGTCGTTCCGGTGTCGTCGGTGCGGATGGCGAGTTCCTCGATGTCGAATCCGAGCTCGTTGAGGCGGTTCACCCGCTCGTTGATGCGCCAGCGCTCGGCCGACGAGAACGACTCGGACCCGGTGAGCTCCTTCCAGAGGCTGCGGTACGCCTCGACGATGCCGTTCGAGATGTTCACCGGATCGAGCTCGTCGGCGACCCGCCCGCCGGCCTCGAGGTCGAGCAGTTCGCCGGCGATGTTCACGCGGGCGATCTCGAGATCGTTCTCGCGCTGCCCGTTCGAGAGGCCGCCCTCGTAGAGCTTCCCCGTCTCGGCGTCGACGAGGTACGCGGCGAACGCACCGGCGTCGCGCCGGAAGAGCGTGTTCGAGAGGGAGACGTCGCCCCAGAAGAAGCCGACGATGTGCAGGCGCACGAGGAGCACCGCGAGTGCGTCGACGAGTCGGGTCGCGGTGTCCGGCCGCAGCGTCTGCGAGAACAGGGCGCGGTAGGGGAGCGAGAACCGCAGGTGCCGGGTGACGAGCACCGGCTTCAGCGGTTCGCCCTCGGCATCGGTGCGGTTCGTGATGACCGCGACGGGCTCGACGCAGGGGATCTCGAGCCGCTGCAGCAGGCGCAGCATCTCGTACTCGCCCTTCGCCATGTCGGCGGTCGTCTCCTTGATCGCCACGACATGGCCCGAGAGGTGGGCGAACCGCACGAGGTGACGCGAGATGCCCTTCGGCAGCGCCGCGATGGTCTCGCTCGGCCACGCCTCGAGGGGCAGGTCCCATGGGAGGTCGAGCAGGGCCGGATCGGCCATGGCCGAGGTGATCGAAAGTGAGCCGCTCATCGTGGTTCAGCGTAGTCGTCGTTGCTCGTGACCGCGGAGACACCGATGCCGGCCGGGCCGAAGCCCGACCGGCATCAGGATGTTCTGCAGTCGCGTCAGCTGACGACGGCCTTCTTGCTGAGACGGAGGCCCGACTCGACGTCGAAGAGGTGCACGTGGCCCGGCGTCGCCGTGAGGTAGACGCGGTCCCCGGCGTTCGGGTGCAGGCGGCCGTCGACGCGCGCGACGATGTCGGTGCGCTTGCCCTCGACGGTCGAGTGGCCGTAGAGGTACCCGTCGGCGCCGAGCTCCTCGACGAGGTCGACGTCGACCGCGAGGCCCTCGCCCTCGTGGGGGGAGACGGTGATGTCCTCGGGACGAACGCCGATCGTCGCGACCTTTCCGCTCGACTGGGCGAGCGTCTCACGGTCGACCGGCACGGTCGCCGTGCCGAACTTGATCCCTTCGTCGACGAGGTCGGCGTGGAACAGGTTCATGGCCGGCGAGCCGATGAAGCCCGCGACGAACACGTTCTGCGGCTTCTCGTACAGGTCGCGGGGGGTGCCGACCTGCTGCAGGATGCCGTCCTTCAGCACGGCGATACGGTCGCCCATGGTGAGAGCCTCGGTCTGGTCGTGCGTGACGTAGACGGTGGTGACACCGAGGCGGCGCTGGAGCGAGGCGATCTGCGTACGGGTCTGCACACGGAGCTTGGCGTCGAGGTTCGAGAGCGGCTCGTCCATGAGGAACACCTGCGGCTGGCGCACGATCGCGCGGCCCATGGCGACGCGCTGACGCTGGCCGCCGGAGAGGGCCTTCGGCTTGCGGCTGAGGTACGGCTCGAGGTCGAGGAGCTTCGCTGCCTCGAGCACGCGAGCCGCGCGCTCCTCCTTGCCGACGCCCGCGATCTTGAGCGCGAAGCCCATGTTCTCGGCCACCGTCATGTGGGGGTAGAGCGCGTAGTTCTGGAAGACCATGGCGATGTCGCGGTCCTTCGGCGGCACGTCGGTGACGTTGCGGTCGCCGATGAAGATGTTGCCCTCGTTGACCTCTTCGAGGCCCGCGAGCATGCGGAGCGAGGTCGACTTGCCACAGCCGGAGGGGCCGACGAGCACGAGGAACTCGCCGTCGGCGACATCGAGGTCGAGCTTGTCGACCGCGGGACGGGTGCCACCGGGGTAGAGCCGGGTGGCCTTGTCGAACGTGACTGATGCCATGGTTCTGTGTTCTCCTTCACCGGCAGGTACGTGCCGGACGATCCGTAGTGAATGGAATGCGTCGCCTTCGACGCCTCCTCAGTATCGCACGCGGGCGACGCGTCCTCGACCACGGTGCGTCCGCCGACCGGAGCCCGTGGTACCGCCTGGCCATCGGCGTTCTCCCATGCGGGACGCGGCGCGTGCGCGGCATCCGTTTGGGTGATTCCCAGACGCCCTTCCTACTATCGTGGGTGCGTCCGCTTGCATTCGCGCGCGCACACACAGCGACCGGAGTGACCATCGATGACTAACGGCGGTTCCAACCAGCCACGTCCCACCCGCAATGAACGCCGGGAGGCGGCCCGCGAGAAGGCCCGGCTCCTGCGCGAGGAGCAGAAGAAGCGCGAGCGACGCAACAGGTTCCTCATCCAGGGCGGGATCATCGTGGCGGTGGTCGCGATCGCGGCGCTCGTGGGCACGCTCATCTTCCAGAGCGTGCGACCCGCAGGCCCTGGGCCGGCGAACATGGCGAGCGACGGCATCCTGCTGACGGGCGGTGAGGACGGCACGATCGCGGCAGTCGAGACGGCCGCACTCGACGCCGGCGAGGAGCCGACGCCCACCGAGCCCGACGAGAGCGGCACGGTCGCCAACATCGTCATGTACATCGACTACCTCTGCCCCTTCTGCGGGCAGTTCGAGGCGACGAACTCCGAGTCGATCCGCACGATGGTCGAGTCCGGGGCGGCGACCCTCGAGGTGCACCCGATCGCCATCCTCACCAACAAGTCGGCGGGCACCCAGTACTCGCTGCGCGCCGCCAACGCCGCGGCGTGCGTCGCCGACCGCTCGCCCGACTCGTTCTTCGACTTCAACGCCGTGCTCTTCGAGAACCAGCCCGAGGAGGGGTCGACGGGCCTCACGAACGACGAGCTCAAGCAGCTCGCCGCCGATGCGGGCGTCTCGTCGCTGTCGAGCGTCGAGCGGTGCATCGACGACGTGCAGTTCAAGTCGTGGGTCCAGGACGCGACGAACCGAGCGCTCACCGAGCCCGTGCCGAACTCCGAGCTCGACGCGATCACCGGAACGCCGACCGTGCTCGTGAACGGGCAGCAGTACGCGGGATCCCTCGACAACCCCGACGAGTTCCAGGCCTTCGTCGTGCAGGCCACGAGCGCGACCTTCAACGACTCCGAGTCGACGCCGACTCCCACGCCGACACCGGCACCGGCGCAGTAGCGGCGCACGAATCGAAGCAGGGGGCCCGGCCGACGCCGGGCCCTCTGCTGTCGGTAGGATGTCGGTGAGGTCCGCCCTCGCCGGCTTGGCGCAATTGGTAGCGCACCGCTCTTGTAAAGCGGTGGTTGCGGGTTCGAGTCCCGCAGCCGGCTCTTGAAAGGCCCGTGACGCGACGCCGCGGTAGGAGGCCGACGGTCACAACTCGTCCAGGATGGGCGGAAGAACGTGGTCCTCCCGTTCGACAGCGACGGCGCGCCCTTGCCGCAGTGCTGCGGTCTCTGCCTCGAAGTACGCGACGAGATCGTCGTCGATGAGTTCCTCGAACTCGCTTTCCTGAGCGGTCGAGACGAGCTGGCTCGCTGGGCCTATGAGGAATTTCGACCGGCCGATGGATCCGTCCTCGTTGCGGATCGGGATGTCGACCGTTGTCGACGTGTTCGCTTTGGCGAGCACCTCTGCATACTCGAGCAACGCGGCCGCGATCGCCGAACCTGTCAGGACGGATTCTCCCGCATAACGGATGAGGTCCATGGCCGCTCAGTGCCTCGTGTCGTGCGAGTTCGACTCGTTGCGTGAGCCCGAGTCGCTGTCTTTCACGACGTCCCACCCGCCTCGCTCCTCGTTCTGAACCACGTAGCGATCGTTCTCGGTCTTCGGCACAGGAACCTCCCTTTGCCGCACACGATACGGCCGCCGATCCGAGGACGGCACCCCCTTGCCGAGTGCCCCTCCGAGGCGTACTCGTTGACGAGGAACGGGCTGACCCGGGCGCCGCCCTCAGGAGGTCTCCGACCGCTATGGATCGGCATGCGGGCCCGGGTCAGCCATCGGCCGGGCCTAGGTGCCCCCCGCGCCCGGCAACCACAGATCTACACCCACCGAGGGCTCAGCAAATAGGCCTTGACGGCTCGTGAGTGAGTCCTGCTCGACCTGACGCTCCATTTCAGAACCCCTTCACGAGGAGCCCGGTCCTCGCGTGAAGGTCCCCGAAAACTCCGATCCGTCACACTCGCCGAATGGTTGCGGTTCGACGGCTCCCGTCGCGTTCCTCGATACGCTGTCCGAGGCGTGATCCACCGCTCTCAGGGGGACGCGGGACGATTCACGAGTATCGGACGGTAGGGGAGTGAGCCGGGAAGGGCCCGATGACGGGATGAAAGCACACGCAACGAGAACGGCCACCCGGGAAGCGGTGGTTGCGGGTTCGAGTCCCGCAGCCGGCTCTTGATCGAGGATTCCAGCACGGACGCCGCAGCGGCGGCTCGCGTCGTGGTACCCGGCGGGGCGGGTGAACCGACTGCGGCAGCGGCATCCGATCGTCCGCACGAGCAGAACCGTCAGGGACCCGCGCACGCGCACCTCGAGCCGACCCGATTGCCGATGTGGCTCGCCGTCGTCTTCGCCCTCATCGCGGGCGCCATGACGGCGGTGCAGTCCCGCATCAACGGGGAGCTCGCGAGCGCGATCGGCGACCCGTACACCGCAGCGACGATCTCGTTCGGCACCGGACTCGTGCTCCTGCTCGTCGCGCTCGCCGTCTGGCGTCCGGGCCGGCGGGGATTCGAACACCTCAGCGCCGCGCTCCGCGAGCGTCGCATCGCCTGGTGGATGGTGCTCGGCGGTATCGCAGGCGCATGGTTCGTGACGACCCAGGGGCTCTCGGCCGGGGTGGTCGGCGTCGCACTGTTCACGATCGCCATCGTCGCCGGCCAGACGCTCGGCGGCATCGTGTTCGACCTCGTCGGACTCGGGCCGGGCGGTCGGCGGCCGCTCACCGTCACGCGCGTCGTCGGCGCCGTGCTCGCGCTCGCGGCCATCGCGTGGGCGGTTTCGGCCCAGCTCGCCCACGACGTTCCGATCCTGCTCATGGTGCTGCCGTTCATCGCGGGGCTCGGCTCGGCGTGGCAGCAGGCCGTCAACGGTCGCGTGCGCGGTGCCGCAGCGAGTGCGTTGACCGCCACCGTCGTCAACTTCGCCGTCGGCACGACGGCGCTCGTCGTGGTCATGCTCGTGCATGCCGCATCCGTCGGCTGGCCGACCTCGTTCCCCGGCGAAGCGTGGCTCTACACGGGCGGCGCGATCGGCTGCGTCTTCATCGCCGCGCAGGCGGTGCTCGTGCGCGTCGTCGGCGTGCTCGTGCTCGCGCTCTGCGGTGTCGGAGGTCAGCTCGCGGCCGCGCTCTCGCTCGACCTGCTCGTGCCGACCGCCGGCCGCCCGGTCGACGTCGCGACGATCGGCGGCACCCTGCTCGCCCTCGTCGCCGTGATCATCGCGAGCATCCGGTGGTCGCGCCGGCGCCACGCCGCGCCGAGCGAACCGGGTGATCCGGGCGAACCGGCCCCGCATCCCGGCGACTAGTCGAGCACCGTCAGGCGCGAGGGAGCGAGGAGTTCGCCGCGCCGTTCGGCGCGATCGCGCGCCCGCGGCGGTCGCCCGCCGACGTACAACCAGCCCAGCAGTCGCTCACGCTCGCCCAGCCCGAGCATCTCGGCGACGAGCGGATGCCGCGTGTACGGGCCGGTGCGCCACATGACGCCCCACCCGGCCTCGTCGAGGAGGAGGCTCAGGACGTGGGCGACGCCCGCCGCGCTCGCCTCCTGCTCCCACTCGGGCACCTTCGGGTGCTCCGGCGTCACCACGGCCGCGACGGCGATGAGCAGCGGAGCACGCAGCGGCTTGCCGGCGACCTTCGATGCTGCGGCGGCATCCGCTCCGTTCGCGATGGCGGCCGCTGCGAGCGCGTCGCCGAGCCGATCGCGGGCCGACCCTCGCAGTGCGATCGCACGCCACGGCCGGAGCGAGGCGTGGTCGGCGACGTGCGCCGCGCCCTCGAGGAGGTTCAGCAGCTCGACGTCGTCGGGCGCGTCATCCGTCACCTTCGACGCCGACCGGCGCGCGAGCGCCGCCTCGAGCGCGGATGCCACCGCTCAGGACTCCGCGGTGAAGTCGAGCGCGATGGAGTTCATGCAGTACCGGTCGCCCGTGGGGGTGCCGAAGCCGTCGGGGAAGACGTGCCCCAGGTGCGATCCGCACGACGCGCAGCGTACCTCGGTGCGCACCATGCCGAGCGAGGTGTCCTCGATGAGCTCGACCGCCTCGGGGCGGACGGACTCGTAGAAGCTCGGCCAGCCGCAACCCGAGTCGAACTTGGTGCCGCTCTTGAAGAGCTCGGCGCCGCACGCCGCGCACGTGTACACACCGGCGCGCTCCTCGTCGAGGAGCTCGCCCGTCCACGGCCGCTCGGTCGCCGCCTCGCGAAGCACCGCGTACTGCTCTTCGCCGAGTTCGGCACGCCACTCGTCGTCGGTCTTGTTCACGCGGTACGCCATCGGCGCTCCTTCCGTCGGGGGTGGTCATGAACGGCCAGCCTCCATGGTCGCAGGTCTTCCTGCACGTGCTGCAACGCATGTCGGAGGCCTCGTGTTCCGCCGCCGCCGACCCCACACGCCGCGCCGGCTGGGCGTGCTCGCGGCCGCGGGTACCTAGGATGTGCTGCAGGCGGCGCCGGTCCGCTCGACAGGAGGAAGCATGAGCGCCGAGCCGATGCCCTCCCGTGACAGCGGTGACTCCGGCCTCGACGAGCGTGCCCTGCGCGTGCTCGCCTTCGAAGCGCGAGCCTGGCAGCAGCCGGGGCTGAAGGCCCAGGCGATCCGCGACGAGTTCGGCATCTCCGCCGCCCGGTACTATCGGATTCTCGGCGAACTCATCGACTCGCCGGCGGCGCTCCGCCACGATCCGATGCTCGTCAAGCGCCTGCAGCGCATGCGCGAGGCGCGTGCCGCGATGCGCGCACGTCGCTCGCTCTCGATCGGCCGACCGCTCGACTGAGCGCGGCCCCGACCCCCGACTGGACCCATGGCGCAGAAGTTCCCTCGCGATCGATTCGACACCATCCCGCACGGCATCGAGCGGGTGGGGGCGCACCGGGCGCCCGCTCGCCGCGGGTCGAGGTGGGTCGCGTTCGGCTGGGCGGCGCTCGCGACCGTCGTGCTCGTCGCCGTGGGCATCGGTGGGGTCATCATCTTCAACGACCGGCTCAACTTCGGCGAGCCCACGGCGTCGGCGACGCCCGAACCGGTCGCCACCGCCGCGCCGACGATCGCCCCCGACGTGCCCGTCACCGTGCTGAACGGCACGACCACCACGGGCCTCGCCGCGCGGGCGGCGGAGTCGCTCACGGCCTCCGGCATCCCCGTCGGAACGACCGCGAACGCCAGCGCGAACGACCTCACGGAGACGGTCGTGTACTACGCAGCGCCCGAGCTCGAGGGCGCCGCACGCGGCGTCGCCCAGGCGGTGCCCGAGGCCGACGTGCGCATGTCCGAGCAGTTCGCGGCGATCGGCACGCCGCTCGTACTCGTGCTCGGTTCCGACTACGCGACGGCGACCGGCGGCTGACGTCTCGGCCAATCGTTGCCGATCTGCGACATTTCCCGGCAGTCGCGCTCTTGTGTCAGAGCATCGGGACGCTCCATTCTTGTTCCGGTCGCTCTATCCCGTGTGAACGTCCGGTGCCGTCCGCGGCGCCCCGTCAGCACGATACGAGGGGGCCCGGTACAGGCGACAGGCACGTGCTGAACGACACACGGCATTTTGGGAGCAACACATGGCGAACGGAACCGTCAAGTGGTTCAACGCTGAAAAGGGCTACGGGTTCATCACCGTCGACGAGGGAGGCCAGGACGTCTTCGTCCACTACTCCGCGATCGACATGGCGGGCTACAAGGTGCTCGAGGAGGGCCAGCAGGTCGTCTTCGAGGTCGGCACCGGGTCGAAGGGCCCGCAGGCCGAGGCCGTGCGGCCGGCCTGAGCCGTACTCGCGAACGCGTCGCCGGGCTCCGGCGGCGCGTTCGTGCGTGTCGGGCTCGTGGCATCCGTCTCGCTTGCACTCACGACGGTCGAGTGCCAGAATCGTCTTAGCACTCACGCGTTTTGAGTGCTAACCCAACGAATCTTTGAAGACGTCCGGGAAAGGACGAGAAACACACATGGCAAAGATCATTGCTTTCAACGAGGAGGCCCGCCGCGGGCTCGAGCGGGGCCTCAACCAGCTCGCCGACGCCGTCAAGGTGACCCTCGGCCCGCGCGGTCGCAACGTCGTGCTCGAGAAGAAGTGGGGCGCGCCCACGATCACGAACGACGGCGTCTCGATCGCCAAGGAGATCGAGCTCGACGACCCGTACGAGAAGATCGGCGCCGAGCTCGTCAAGGAGGTCGCCAAGAAGACCGACGACGTCGCCGGTGACGGCACCACGACCTCGGTCGTGCTCGCCCAGGCGCTCGTGCGCGAGGGGCTCCGCAACGTCGCCGCCGGCGCCGACCCGATCTCGCTGAAGCGCGGTATCGAAAAGGCCGTCGCGGCCGTCTCGGCCGAGCTGCTCTCCGCCGCCAAGGAGATCGAGACGAAGGAGGAGATCGCTGCGACCGCGTCGATCTCGGCCGCCGACCAGCAGATCGGCGAGATCATCGCCGAGGCGATCGACAAGGTCGGCAAGGAGGGCGTCGTCACGGTCGAGGAGTCGAACACCTTCGGCACCGAGCTCGAGCTGACCGAGGGCATGCGCTTCGACAAGGGCTACCTGTCGGCGTACTTCGTGACCGACCCTGAGCGCCAGGAAGCGGTCTTCGAAGACCCGTACATCCTGATCGTGAACAGCAAGGTCTCGAACATCAAGGACCTGCTCCCCATCGTCGACAAGGTGATCCAGACGGGCAAGCAGCTCCTGATCATCGCCGAAGACGTCGACGGCGAAGCCCTCGCGACCCTCATCGTGAACAAGATCCGCGGCATCTTCAAGTCGGTCGCCGTCAAGGCTCCCGGCTTCGGCGACCGCCGCAAGGCGCAGCTGCAGGACATCGCGATCCTCACCGGCGGCCAGGTCATCTCCGAGGAGGTCGGCCTCAAGCTCGAGAACGTCACCCTCGACCTGCTCGGCCAGGCTCGCAAGGTCGTCATCACCAAGGACGAGACGACCATCGTCGAGGGCGCGGGCGACCCCGAGGCCATCGCGGGCCGCGTCGCGCAGATCCGTGCGGAGATCGAGAACACCGACTCCGACTACGACCGCGAGAAGCTGCAGGAGCGCCTCGCCAAGCTCGCCGGCGGCGTCGCCGTCATCAAGGCGGGCGCGGCCACCGAGGTCGAGCTCAAGGAGCGCAAGCACCGCATCGAAGACGCCGTTCGCAACGCGAAGGCCGCCGTCGAGGAGGGCATCGTCGCCGGTGGTGGCGTGGCCCTCATCCAGGCAGGCGCGAAGGCGTTCAAGACCCTCGAGCTCTCGGGCGACGAGGCGACTGGTGCGAACATCGTGAAGGTCGCCATCGAGGCGCCGCTCAAGCAGATCGCCCTCAACGCGGGCCTCGAGCCGGGCGTCGTCGCGAACCGCGTCGCCGAGCTCCCCGACGGCCACGGCCTGAACGCCGCGACCGGCGAGTACGGCGACCTGCTCGCGCAGGGCATCATCGACCCCGCCAAGGTGACGCGTTCGGCGCTGCAGAACGCCGCGTCGATCGCCGGCCTCTTCCTCACGACTGAGGCCGTCGTCGCCGACAAGCCCGAGAAGAACCCGGTTCCGGCCGGCGACCCGACGGGTGGCATGGACTTCTAGTCCCAGCCGATCTCCAGCCCCTCGGGGCGGATCGACACGATGGGCGTCTCCTTCGGGAGGCGCCCATCGTCGTTCCGTGGGTGCCTCAGCGCAGGAAGAGCCGGGCGTTGGCCAGCTCGGCCTCGGCGTACTGCGTGGCGGCGATGCCGAGTGCGCGGTTGAGTCCGTCGAGGCTCTGCTCGACCTGCTGTTGCGTCGCCCGCCAGTCGGACACGGCGGCCTGGAACGCGGTGGACGCCTGACCCGACCACGAGGACTGCAGGCCGCCGAGCTGTCCGAGGAGCGAGGCCACCTCGGACTGGATGCGGCCGATCGTGCCTTGGACGGTCTGGGTGGCGGCGGAGACCTGTGCGGCGTCGACGTGGTAGCTGGTCATGGGAATCCCTTCTCGGTGGTGTGGGACCGACGTTAGGTCGGTCGGCGTCGCCGAGATGGCGTGACGGCCGGACGGCCGAGAGACATCCGGCAGCACAGCGTGGGGAGGGGGAGTCGACTCAGGCCGGCACGACCGGCTGCGGCGCGGCAGCCGACCCGGCGAGCGGCAACGAGACGCGGAACGTCGCCCCACCGCCCGGCGTCTCGACGACGTCGACGACGCCGTTGTGCGCCGAGACGATCGATGAGACGATCGCGAGCCCGAGGCCCGAACCGCCCGTCTCGCGAGTGCGAGAGGTGTCGGCGCGCCAGAAGCGCTGGAAGATCTTCTCGCGGATCTGCGGCGGGATGCCCTCGCCGTGGTCGATGACCTCGATCATGGCGCGCTCGGCCGCGTCGTCGACTGAGACCCGGATGTCGATCGGGCTGTCGTCGGACGTGAAGCGGATGGCGTTCGCCATGAGATTCGTGATGACCTGTCGGATCTTGTTCTCCTCGGCGAGCACCACCGCGCGGCGCACCGGCGCCGTCGCGGCCGGCGTGGCGGTGTTCGCGTGACCCGCGCGGTCCTCGGCGCGGGAGTTCGTGCTCCGACCGGGGGAGAAGGCTCGGTCCGTGGCCTCCGAGGTCGCGCGAGCGCGCCCCTGCCCGCCTCGCTTCGAGGCTCCGGATGCCGCCCCGCCCGCCTTCTGCCCGGCGCCGCGGCGGACGGCTCCCGCGATCGCCGACTCGCCGCGCGGACGCCGGCCGCGCAGCCGCGCGAGCGTCGCCCCGGCGAACGAGATCGCCCCGGTGGACGGCTGCTCGACCTCGAGGTCCACCTCGAGCTCGGGAGCCGGCTCGCTCGTGGCATCCGAGCCGGCGACGTCTTCGGGAGCGATCACCGTGACGATGCGCTTCGGATGGGCGGCCATCGCGTCGAGTGCCGCATCGCGAGCGAGCGGGACGAGGTCGACTTCGGCGAGCTCGAGCGGTTTCGCCTCATCGAGGCGCGCGAGGGCGAGCAGGTCCTCGACGAGACCGCCCATGCGGATGGCCTCCTTCTCGATGCGATCCATCGCCTGCCCGATCTCGTCGGGGGTCTGCAGCGCGCCCATGCGGTAGAGCTCGGCGTAGCCGCGCACGGAGACGAGGGGCGTGCGCAGCTCATGCGACGCGTCGCCGACGAAGCGGCGCATCTGGTCGATCGTGCGCGCGCGATCCCGGAACGCACGGTCGATGCGGTTGAGCATGGTGTTGAGCGAGCGATTCAGTCGCCCGACCTCGGTGTTCGGCGTCGCACCGCCGAGTCGCTGGCTGAAGTCGCCGTCGGCGATCGCCGCGGCGGTGCGCTCCACCTCGCGGAGCGGCGTGAACGTCGTGGTGACGAGCATCCGCGTGAGGAGGGCGCCGACGAGCACGACGCCGAACCCGAAGCCGAGGAAGATCGTGAGGTAGACGGCGAGGATCTCCTCGGTCTCCTTCGAGGAGATCGCGATGATGATCGGCGCGTAGTTGCCGTGCTGGTCGGCGATGATCAGGGCGCTCACCGCGCGGAAGCTCGCCTGGCCGCTGCGGTCGGGAAGGGCGTACACCGTGTACTTGCCGGTGCCCGACATGTTCCGCTGCGTCACGTCGCCTTGCGTGAGGTACTTCGGCACGACCGGAACCGCGCTGGGGTCCCGCCCGACCCAGTTGTGTCGCGCGAGCTCGCCGCTCTCGTCGTCATAGATCGCGACGAAGACGTCGTCGAGCGAGCTGAACGACAGATCACTGAGGTCGGAGAGAGGCTCCTTCGCGTCGGGGTCGATCTGGAAGTACTTCTCGATGACGTCGCCGCGCGCGATCGTGTCGAGCTTGTCCGCCATCTGCTGCTCGACGTAGGAGCGCAGCATGGCGGCGGTGCCGATGCCCGAGACGAGCAGTCCGAGGGTCAGCATCAGCACCGTCACACCGGTGATCTTGGTGCGCAGGGAGATGCGGTTCCACCGCTCGGAGATCTGATGCATGGCGGCCCGAGTCTAGGCGTCGGAGCCTGAGTCAGGGCTTGGAGGACTTCAGCATGTACCCGAATCCTCGCTTGGTCTGAATGAGCGGCTCGGTGGAGTGCTGGTCGAGTTTGCGGCGCAGGTACGAGATGTAGCTCTCGACGATGCCGGCGTCGCCGTTGAAGTCGTATTCCCAGACGTGGTCGAGGATCTGAGCCTTCGAGAGCACCCGGTTCGGGTTCAGCATGAGATAACGCAGGAGCTTGAACTCAGTGGGGGAGAGTTCCACCGGCACGTCGCCGACGAGCACCTCGTGCGTGTCCTGGTCCATCGTCAGCTCGCCGGTGCGGATGACCGCGTCCTCTTCGGCGTGCATCGTGCGCCGGAGGATCGCCTTGATGCGAGCGACGATCTCGTCGAGGCTGAACGGCTTCGTCACGTAGTCGTCGCCACCGACCGTGAGCCCCGTGATCTTGTCTTCCGTGTCGTCTTTCGCGGTGAGGAAGAGGATGGGCGCGGTGTAGCCGGCCGAGCGCAGGCGCTTGGTGACCCCGAACCCGTTCATGTCGGGCAGCATGACGTCGAGGATGATCAGGTCGGGCTCCTCTTCGAGCACGGCCGAGATCGTCTGGGCGCCGTTGCCGACGGCCCGCACGGCGAATCCCGCGAAGCGCAGGCTCGTGGTCAGGAGATCGCGGATGTTCGGCTCGTCATCGACGATGAGAATGCGTGGTCCATCGCTCATGAGGCCAGTATCTGCGCGTTCGCTGAGTGCCGGCTGTGATTCTTCTCGGTCGCGCGATGGGTCAGCGAGCGGCGGGCGCGAGTTCATCGCGTTCTGGCAGGCCGGCGCGGAGCTGTGACCGCTCAGGGAATCGCGGACGATCGGACGTAGCCGGGTGGACGGCAGTGCACGATAGAGGCATGAACCATGACGAGACGGCGGATGCCGCGACGCCGCCGTCGGGTCTCGTGACGCCCGTGCGCACGATCGGGCGCCGCACCTTCGACTTCTCACGCGAGATCGCCGTCATGGCCATCGTGAACCGCACGCCCGACTCCTTCTACGATCGAGGCGCGACCTTCGCGCTCGACGCAGCGGTGGAGGCCGCCGCCAGAGCGGTCGAGGAGGGTGCCGACCTCGTCGACATCGGTGGTGCGAAGTTCGCCCCCGGCCCGCCGGTGCCCGTCGACGAGGAGATCGACCGGGTCGTCCCGGTGGTCCGGGCGCTCGCGGCCGTCGATGCGGT
>JAPSJT010000206.1 GCA_031178045.1 Agromyces sp. | reverse complement strand
GTGCCGGTGCGCGGGTTCCGCGGCGAGTACGTGGTGCGTGCCGGCGAGCACGAGACGCCGTTCACGATCGGGCGCGAGCCGTCGGAGGTTCGTGTCGCAGGGCGGGCATCTGCAGGATGAGCCGGCAAGCGGTGCGCTGAGCAGGGGGTGCTGACCGGCTCGTCCTGCAGGAGCGCCGCGCGAGCGGGCGACCGCGCGGCGTCAGCCGTGCGAGCGGGCGACCGCGGGCGTCAGCCGCGCGAGCGGGCGAGCTCGACTCCGGCGGCCTCGAGCCAGCGCAGCGGCTCCGCCATCGCGGCGGCACCCCCTCCGGCCAGGCCGGCGAGGGCGACGGATGCCGCGAAGCCGCGCGGCTCGGCCGTGATCGCGCCGGCCACGAGCGCGGTCGGCACGCCGGCGCCGCGGGCGAGGCCGGCGACGACCGTCGGCGCCTTGCCGGCCTCGGACTGCCCGTCGAAGCGGCCCTCGCCGGTGATCACGAGGTCGGCTCCGGCGATGGCCTCGTCGAGCCCGACGGTGCTCGCGATGAGCGCGGCTCCCCCGCCCATCTCGGCGCCCCAGAGCAGCAGGCCGAAGCCGGCACCGCCGGCCGCGCCGGCTCCCGGCGACTCGGCGAGCCGGTCACCCGAGCCGGCCGCGGCGTCGGCGGTGAGCCGGGCGAAACCGGCGAGGTTCGCTTCGAGCAGCTCGACGGTCGCGGCATCCGCACCCTTCTGCGGCCCGAAGACGGCGGCGGCGCCGAGCGGGCCGAGCAGGGGGTTCGTGACGTCACCGAGGATCAGCGCGCCGCCGGCCGGCAGCGGCCGGAGGCCCGAGAGGTCGACGCTCGCGAGCGACGCGAGACCCCGGTTCCCGAGCGGCACGGGTCGCCCCGCCTCGTCGAGCAAGCGAGCGCCGAGCGCGACGAGTGCTCCGGCCCCGCCGTCGCTCGAGGCGCTGCCGCCGAGGGCGAGCAGCAACCGGTCGACACCGTGGTCGAGGGCCGCCGCGATCGCCTCGCCGAAGCCGGCCGAGTGGGCGTCGAGCGGCTCGAGGGGGTCGAGCAGGGTGATGCCCGATGTGGCGGCGAGCTCGACGACGCCGGTGCCGTCGGGAAGCAGCAGCCAGTGCGTCGACACCGGCGCCGACACGGGGCCGCGCACGGTGATCGGCATGCGCGTCGCGCCCGGGACCGCCGAGGCGAACGCGTCGAGGGTGCCCTCGCCGCCGTCGGCCATCGGCCGCACCACGAGCTCATCGGCCGGCCGCACCGAGCGCCATCCTGCGGCGAGGGCGGCTGCGGCATCCGCGGCGCTCGCCGTGCCCTTGAACGAGTCGGGCGCGAGGACGACGCGGCTCACGCGTTGGATACCGCGGTTCACGCGTTGAACACCTGAGCCGGAACCCGCGACAGCCAGTCGAGTGCGCGTCCGAGCAGTTCGCGGTGCGCGGCCGAATCGTACGACCGGGCGTCGTGGCCGAGCGCGTCGTAGACGAGGCGGGAATGACCGAGCTCGCGGGCCCAGATGATCGGATGCCGCATGCCGCCCTCCTCGTGCTCGGCGATCGGCTCGATCACGCCCTCGATGCGGAGGCCCGTGTACCGCTCGTCGAACACCGTGAAGTCCTCGAGCTCGTCGGCGATCACGTGACTGCCCGTCATGTGCACCGTGGCCTCGCCGATCTCGGGATGCCACGAGACGCCCGGGATCCAGCGTCCGCCGAGAGCGTGATGCCAGGCGGGCAACTCGGGAAGCGTCGACGCGGCCGCGTGCACCGCGAGCACCCCGATGCCGCGTTCGAGGGCGGCGTCGAAACCGGCGGCGGCGGCCGCGATCGCGCCGGCGCTCGGCGCCTGGAGCGCGTCGCCCTCGTCGGCGGCCGCAGCGGAGTTCTCGGGATCGCCCGCGTTGACGATGAGCAGGTCGGCATCGCCGAGCCGGGCGAGCCCGCCGAGCAGGTCGTCGCTCACGTCGACGCGATAGCCGGCGCTGCCGACGATGCCGGCGAGCGCGGCGCTCGTCTCGGCGAACGGGTGCCACGGGTCGGCATATCGACCCGCCCCGCTGAGGATGATCGCCCGCATTTCGCCCCCTCGCCCTGTTGCAGCATCGTAACGCCGATTGATCGCCGTCACCGCTCGAAGACCAGCGCCCAGTCGTACTGCTCGAGCGCGACCGAGTCGACCCGCTCGCCGGTCACGGCGTCGATGCCGGCGAGCGGCACGTCGACGCGGCGTGCGCCGTGGTTCACGACCGTGACGAGCTCGCCGCGACGGGCGACCTCGGCGTGCTCGGGAAGCCCGGGAAGCACCGGCGCGACGCCCGCGTCGGCGAGCACGTGGTCGACGACGACCTGCACGCCCGCCTCATCGGGCACGGTCGCGAGGTAGCGGGCGACGCCGCGTCCGGCGCGTCGTGCGGTGAGGGCCGGATGCCCCGCGCGGCGCCCGCTCGTGAACGCCGCCTCGACCGTGGCATCCGACGTCACCGCGATCTCCTCGGCGAAGAGCGTGGCCCTCGCCTCGGGCACGAACTCGCCCGAGAAGCGCGCCTCCCGCTCTCCGGGCACCGTCGGGGGCGCGTCGGGCTCCACGAGCGCGCCGAAGTCCTCGAGGCGGATGCCGCAGAGCGCACCGAGCTGGGTCAGGAACCCGCCCTCGCGGAAGCGGTCGGCCTCGTCGACGACGTCGGAGAAGGGGCCCGTGAGCAGGTGCCCGCCGCCTTCGACGAAGGAGACGAGGGCCGCGGCATCCGGTTCGCGCAGCAGGTAGAGGAGCGGTGCGATGGCGAGGTCGTAGCCGTCCACCCCGGAGGCGACCCGGGACGGCGGCACGATGTCGACCTGCACGTGTCGGCGGTGCAGCGCCCGGTACCAGCGGAGCACGATCGCGAGGTAGTCGAGCTGGTTCTGGGGATGGTCGGATGCCTCGACCGCCCACCAGTTCTCCCAGTCGAAGACGAGCGCGACCCGGGCGTCGTGGGTGGCGGCCGGCAGTGCCGGCAACGCCGCGAGCTGCTCGCCGAGGGCGACGACCTCGCGCCAGGTGCGCGTCTCGGTGCCGGCGTACGGCAGCATCGCCGAGTGGAACTTCTCGGCGCCCGCCCGAGACTGGCGCCACTGGAAGAAGAGGATGCCGTCGGCTCCGCGGCCGATCGCCTGGGCACTGAGCGCCGCCATCTGCCCCGGCGCCTTCGGGGCGTTCGCGGGCCGCCAGTTGAGCGCGTTCGTCGCCTGCTCCATGAGGATCCACGGCACCTCGGGCTTCAGCGAGCGCACGAGGTCGCGCTGGAACGCGGCGGCCCGGAATGACTCGGGATCATTCGGGTCGGGGTAGGCGTCGTCGCTGACGACGTCGAGGTGCGGCGCCCATTTCGCGTAGTCGGCGGGCTTGAACGCGCCCATGAAGTTCGTCGTGATGGGCTGGCTCGCGCCGGCGGCGCGGATGAGGTCGCGTTCCATGAGGTAGCACTCGAGCAGCATGTCGCTCGTGAATCGCCGGTAGTCGAGCATCTGGCCGGGGTTGACGCTGTAGGGAGCCTTGCGGGGCGGGAACACCTCGTCGAACGACTGGTAGCGCTGCGACCAGAAGTTCGTGCCCCACGCCTCATTGAGCGCGTCGACCGAGCCGTAGCGATCGCCGAGCCAGCGACGGAACGCGTCGCGCGCGGCATCCGAGAAGTCCATGTTGACGTGGCAGCCGTACTCGTTGTTGACGTGCCACATGACGACGGCGGGATGCGCCGCATACCGTTCGGCGATCGCCGTCACGAGCTCGGCGGCGAGCCGACGGTAGACCGGCGACGACGGCGCGAACTGCTGCCGGCTGCCCGGCCAGTACACGGCGCCGTTCTCATCGCGGGGCAGGATCTCGGGATACGCGGCGCTCGCCCACGGCGGCGGCGAGGCGGTCGCCGTGGCGAGGTCGACGGCGATGCCGCCCTCGTGCAGCAGCTCGACGACGCGGTCGAGCCACTCGAAGTCGAACTCCCCTTCGCGGGGCTGGATGCGCGACCACGAGAAGATGCCGAGGCTCACCATCGTGACACCGGCCTCGCGCATGCGCGCGACATCCTCGGGCCAGATCTCCTCGGGCCACTGCTCGGGGTTGTAGTCGGCGCCGTAGTGCACGGTGGTTCCTCTCGTGTTGCTCGCTCGGAAAGCGTATTCCATTGGTGTGGGTGATGCGTTCAGGGTCAGATGAATGGGCGGGCATCCGTGATCGGCTGGAGTGCTCGCCCTCCGGTGTCGAGTTGC
>JAPSJT010000041.1 GCA_031178045.1 Agromyces sp. | reverse complement strand
CGCGACCTGCTCGCCGCGCAGCAGGGTTCGACGGCGGCCTCGCCCACCGGCGGGAAGCACGCCGACTGACCCGTGCTCACCAGTGCGGGGGGCGTTCCCGCGTGATCCGCTCGTCGTCGGGACTCGGCTTCGCCCGGTCGGGCGCCGGCTGCTCCTCGCTCGGAGCCGGGTGCTCGGGCGAGGGATCCGATCCCGGGGCGGGTGTGAGCTTCGCCCGGCGGCTCCGCCCGGGAACGCGCTCCACCCGCTGGCGCGACTCCTCGGCCATCTCAGCCGGCTGCGGCATCCGTCGACGCGGCAGCCGGCGCCCCGTCGGGCTTGCCGAGGAGCGTCGCCACGCGAGACGCGACCGCGTCGGGATTGCCGAACAACTCGAAGCTGTGCACGCGCAGGTAGTGCCAGCCCAGGCGGCGGAGCACATCGGGCCGGAGCCGCAGGGACTCCCGCAGGCTGAGCCCGGTGAACGACTCGTCGGTCTCGACGACGACGGCCTTGCCGGCGTAGGCCGCGGCGAGCGCCAGTCGTCCGCGATGGCCGACGCTCACGCGGATGCCTCGGCGCGCGAGTCGTGCGGCGAGGTCGTCGAGCATCGACTCGCCGGTCGCGGCACTGTCGTGCTCGGCGGCGCGCTCCTCGGTCTGGCTGAGGATGTTGGCGAGGGCGAGCACGCCGTGCGCCTGCCGCTCCTCGTCGATGTCCTCGGGGCGGAAGGCCGAGACGAGGTCCATCGAACGGCGCGCTCGCGTCATCCCGACCGCGAGCAGCCGATCGCCGCCGGGCTCGCCGAGCGAGCCGAAGTTCGAGAGCAGGCGTCCGTGCGGCGTCCGTCCGAAGCCCACTGAGAAGATGACCCGGTCGCGGCTCTGGGCGACGGCCTGCTCGAGCGTCAGCACCGTGAACGGCTCGGCGCGATCCTTCAGGATGAAGTCCGAGAGGTCGGTGCGCTTCGCGAACGCGGCGAGCACCGCCTGGTGCACGCGAGCGGCGTGCCGAGCGCTCGCGGTGATGACCATGAGGGACTCCCGCGGTCGCTTGACCGCATGCTCCATCACGAGTTCGACGACCTTCGCGACTTCGGCGTCGATCGACTCGACCGTGCCCGTGATGGCGTCGGGCAGGCCGTTGCCGCGCACGTAGTGCAGTCCGAGGCTGCCGTGGCCGAGGAAGCTGCCGGCCCACGGCAGTGAGACGATGCGTCCGGCGTAGAAGCGGCGGTTGACGAGCTCCGCGAGGTCCTCGCCGCCGGCGCGATAGCTGCGCGTGAGTGTCAACGTGGGCAGCAGCTCGCCGAGGCGGGCGAGTGCGGAGTCGGCGTGCAGGGCATCGACTCCGTGCTCGGTGGCGGAGCGCCCGTGCGGCTCCTCGGCGTCGTCGATCCCCGTCTCGAAGAGCGTCGGCGTCTGCGTGACCGGGTCGCCGAAGGCGACGACCTGCCGGGCGCGGCGGATCGCTCCGAGGTTCTCGGCGATCGTCGTGGATCCCGCGTCGACGAGCACGACCGTGTCGAAGCTGATCGAGTCGTCGATCTCGGCGACCTCGTACGGCGATGCGAGCCAGATCGGCGCGAGCGCACGGAACAGGTGCGGCGCATCGTGGTGCAGGGCTGCGGGCCGCACGCGGTCGCCCCGCAGCATCCGCTTCAGCCGGTCGGCCTCGTCGGGGTGGTCGACGAGCGCCACCTTCCAGTTCTCGGCCAGGTGCCAGGCGAGCTGCGGGCCCGCCGCCGACGCGTGGGCCTCGTCGACGAGGCGGAAGTCGCCCTCGAGCCGATCGAGCACGGTCGTGTTCGCGCCGAGGAGCGCCTTGTCGCTCGCGAGCATCAGCTCGAGCACCGACTGCCACCACGCGAGCTCGAGTTCGTCGGCCACCCGGCTCTCGGGAACGTGCCGCTTCGCGAGATCCAGCAGCAGCGGGTCGAGGCCGAGGTCGCGGAGGCGGGAGAGCAGCGCGGTGCGCTCCTGCAGGTTCAGCAGCACCTCCGACTCCGCGGCGAGTCCCGCGAGGTTCGCGACGAGTTCGCGCACAGGCCGGGCGGCCAGCTGCCGAGGCGTGCCCACGACGCCGAGCGGTGCGTCGAGCGCAGCGAGATCGGTGGCGACGGTGCGATAGGCGACGTGGACGTCGTCGATGCCGACCGGAACGCCGGGCATCGCCCCCGCCTCGGAGTAGCGCTGCCAGAGCGTGCGCTGCTGCTGGATGCCGCGGAGCGCCGCGTTGAGGTCGGTGACGTGCACCCCGGGGCGCACGTACTCGAGCGCGAGCCGGCGAAGACGCCGACGGTTCGCGCCCGACATGCCGGGCGAATCGCGGCGGGCGGACGTCGCCGCGATGAGCTCGCCGAGCGGGCGGTCGAAGACCGACGGCACGAAGCGGTCGAGCGTCTCGCGCACGTCGAGCAGGAGCCGAAGGAACACGCCGAGCTCGGCGATCGACTCGAACGGGCGGAGCCGCGTCTGCGCAATGAGCGCGCGCCCCCGCTCGAGGAGCCGCGGCACCTCGGTCGCGTTCAGCCGCTTCGCGAGCTCGTGCGCGTGCGTCGCCTCCTCCGACGACGCGAATGAGGCGCCGTACCAGGGCGAATCGCCCGGCCCGTAGCGGAACTCTCCGAGCTCCGCGGCGCGCGCGAGGTCGCGGGCTGCGCGCTCCCGGCCGTCGGCGAGCGCGACGAGCGACGCGTGCTCGAGTCGCGCGGTCGTGGACGGCGCGTGCGGCGACTGGGCCAGGCGAGCGAGTTCGCCGAGCGCATCGAGCACCGAGACGCGCAGCTCGGAATCGCGCCGGGTCAGGGCGTGACGGTAGTCGAGGAGCACCTTGCGCAGCCGCACGAGCGCATCGTCGACGTCGGCCACTCTCGGCCGCTCCGCCTTCTCATTGCGCGAGATGGACTGGATCAGGTCGCGTCGAAGGCTCGCGGTGCTGACCGCAGCGCCCGACAGGCCGACCTGGCCGAGCCGGTGCGCGATGCCGTCGAGGCTCGCCCGGCGAGCGCCGACGACGAGCACGCGCTTGTCTTTGGCCACGAGCGCGCCGATCGCGTTCACGATCGTCTGCGTACCGCCCGTGCCCGGCAGCGTCTTCACGACGAGCGAAGAACCCGACTCGATCTCCGCGACCACCTGCTCCTGCTCGGGGTCGGCGTCGAGCAGGAGTGTGTCGGTCGAGGGTGGTCGTTCGTCCTGCGCGACGGGCCGCGCTCGTTCACCCTGCTGCATGACGGCGGCGCGAGCGGCGGGGTTGCCGGCGACCGCATCGATGATGGGGTGGTCGAGTCGCGTCGCGTCGGCGGCCATGGCCGGGCCGACCTCGGCGAACGACGAGACGACGAGCCGCGGCGCGACGTGGAACCACGGCAGGTGCGAGGTGAGGCCGCGGAGCCGATCGATCACGGGCTGCGGCTTGAAGACGCCGTTCGTGATGGCGAGCGCGACGAACGCCTCGGCATCGAGCGTGATCCGGAACTGCTCGCGCAGTTCGCGGGCGAGTGCGGGGTTCAGGAAGGGCTGGCCCTTGAGCTTCAGCTCGAAGTCGCGGCCGTAGCGTCGGATCGCGAGCGGACGCAGCAGCACGGGCGCCAGGAACTCCTCGCCGGCGTTGCGCCACGAGGCGAGCCCGATGGCGAGGTGCACCGACTCGATGCCGCGCACCGAACGCAGTTCGATGCCCTTCTGGGTGATCTCGGCGGCCGCGAGCTTCGCGTTGCGCAGCGCGAGCTCGTCGCGGATGAGGCTCGACAGCAGCGTCGACTTGCCCGTGATGAACTGGGGCAGGCCCCCCGGATGCGTCGTCGAGAGCTCGATGCGCGTGCGGGGGGTGTCGACGAAGCGCACGAGCGGCGAGCGCCCGCCGATGTCGGCGAGTTCGCTGTGCCAGCGCCGCCATGCGGGCTCGGCGACGTTGCCGGCGACGAGTTCCGGGTCGCCGAGGCTCAGTCCGTCGGGGCTCGTGATGTGCTGTGGCATGGGTTCCGGGGTGAGGAGTTCGGCTGCGGCATCCGTCTCGGACTCGAGGATGTCCCCCTCGTCACTGTTCCGATCGAGCCGCCACACACGGACACCATACGTTGCTTTGCGCGGATTCCCGGGAGCATCGCCGCATGCGGTCACGTTCGGGTCTCGCACGGACGGGGGCTGATAGCGTCGACGGATGCCGCAGGAGGCCACACCCGCCGAAGTCCACGCGCTCGAAGGCGCCCACATCCTCGACGTGCGCGAGCCGCACGAGCTCGAGCAGGCGCGCATCGACGGCGCCCAGCACATTCCGCTCGGATCGCTCGTCGAGCGGCTCGACGAGGTGCCCCGCGACCGCCCCGTCTACGTGATGTGCCACGTCGGCGGGCGGAGCGCGCAAGCAGCGGCGTACCTCGAGTCGCAGGGGATCGATGCCGTCAACGTGAGCGGCGGCATCCTCGCCTGGTATCGAGCCGGCCTCCCGGTGAGCCCCGGCGCGGACGCCTGACCGAACGCACCGTCAGCGGGCGCTCTGCAGCTCCAGCCCGTGCGCTCGTGCGACGCCCTCGTTCACGAGACGGCCGGCCGTCGCATTGAGTCCGAGCGCCAGCGCCGGGTCGGCGGCGAGCGCGGCCTCCCAGCCGAGGTCGGCGATCTTCAGCGCGTAGGGCAGCGTCGCATTCGTGAGGGCCGGCGTCGAGGTGGCGGGAACGGCACCCGGCATGTTCGCGACGCAGTAGAAGATCGCGTCGTGCACGCGGAACGTCGGCTCGGCGTGCGTCGTCGGGTGCGATCCCTCGAAGCAACCGCCCTGGTCGATCGCGATGTCGACGAGCACCGCACCGGGCTTCATCGAGGCGACCATCTCGTCGGTCACGACCTTCGGTGCCGCAGCGCCGGGCACGAGCACCGCGCCGATCACGAGGTCGGCGTCGCTGACCTGGCGGGCGATCTCGTACGGCGAGGACGCGAGCGTCTTGATGCGGTGCTCGTAGCGGGCGTCGAGTTCGCGCAACTTGGGCAATGAGATGTCCATGACCGTGACGTCGGCGCCGAGGCCGAGGGCCGTGACGGCAGCCTGCTCGCCGGCGACACCGCCGCCGATGACGACGACCTTGGCCGGTGCCGTGCCGGGGACCCCCGCGAGCAGTACGCCGCGGCCGCCCTTCGACGCGTGCAGCTCGACCGCGCCGACCTGGGGGGCGAGCCGACCCGCGACCTCGCTCATGGGAGTGAGCAACGGCAGTGAGCGATCGGGCAGCTGCACGGTCTCGTAGGCGATCGCGGTCACGCCCGAGTCGAGGATCGCCCGGGTGAGCGGGAGGTCGGCGGCGAGGTGCAGGTACGTGAAGAGCGTGAGGTCGTCGCGCAGGAAGCCGTACTCGGAGGCGATGGGCTCCTTGACCTTCATGACGAGCTCGGCCGACCAGGCCTGCTCTGCCGTCTCGACGATCGTCGCACCCGCGGCGATGTATTCGGCGTCGGTGTACCCCGCGCCGGCTCCGGCGCCGGCTTGGACTCGCACCTCGTGACCGCGACCGGCGAGCGCGTGCGCCCCGGCGGGGGTCATCGCGACACGGAACTCGTTGTTCTTGATCTCTGCAGGCACGCCGATGCGCATGGTCACTCCGAATGCTGTGTGGATGAGTGCCTCCATGTTCGTCGCATGTTCGCCGCGACGGAAGCCCCGCCGCACAGAATTCGGTAGAGTGGCCCGATCGTTCCCATCGATTCGGAAGGAGCCGCGGCGATGAGCGATCCACCGCAGATCGGCGTGGGCGCCGGCAGCGGCCCCATGGCCCTCGATGCCATCGACCGGCAGATCATCGCGCTGCTCCACGAGAACGCGCGCATTCCCAACGTCGACCTCGCGCGAGCCGTCGGCGTCTCGCCTTCCACCTGCCTCGCGCGAGTTCGGTCGTTGCGCGAACGCGGTGTGATCACCCGCTACACGGCCGAGATCAACCCGCTCGCGCTGGGCTTCACGCTCCAGGCACTCGTGAGCGTCCGCATCCGCCCCGGAGCTCGCCACCTCATGGAACAGATCTCCGACGAGCTGCGCACCCAGCCCGAGGTCGCACAGCTCTTCTTCCTCGGTGGCAGCGAGGACTTCCTCATCCACGTGCGCGTGCGTGACAGCGAGCACGTGCGCCAGTTCGTGCTGAAGAACCTCTCGGCGAACCCCGCCGTCGCCCTCACCGAGACGAATCTGGTGTTCGAGCATCACACGGCGTTGTCAGCCGGCCTCCGCACGGTGCTCTGACGCAGAAGCGCAACCCGTGGCGACGCGGGCGGGCTCGCGGTAGAACGAGTCTCATGTCAACCGGACCGCTCATCCTGGGCCCGATGCTGCGATACGTCGATGAGACGTCCGCCAGCATCTGGGTGGAGACGCGCGGCGACTGCCGGGTGAGCGTGCGCGTAGACGGAGGATCGTGGCACGCCCGCACCTTCACCGTGCACGGTCACCACTACGCCCTGGTCGAGATCGACGGCCTCGATCCCGGCACCATGCGACCGTACGAGGTGGAGATCGACGGCGTACGAGCGTGGCCCCAACCCGGTTCCGCCGCCCCGCAGCCCGTCATCGCCACCCTCGCCCCCGGGCGACCCCTCCGATTGGCATACGGCTCATGCAGGACCAGCGTCGCGCACGACCGCACCGGCAACCGCACGCATGGCGTCGACTCGCTGCGGACCTTCGCGCTCGCGCTCACCGAGGGCAGCGCCATCCGACCGGACCTGCTGCTGTTCCTCGGCGACCAGGTGTACGCCGACTCGACGACGGAGGAGATGCAGCGGTTCATCCGCAGTCGGCGGGACATCCGCGAGGAGCCGGGCGAGGAGCTCAAGGACTTCGAGGAGTACGCGCACCTCTACCAACTCGCATGGTCGGACGAGGCGAACCGCTGGCTGCTCTCCACCGTGCCGACCGCCATGATCTTCGACGACCATGACATCCGAGACGACTGGAATGCCTCACGCGACTGGCGGAGGAAGATGGAGGCGACCTCCTGGTGGCACGGCCGGATCGTCGCCGGGCTCGCGTCGTACTGGGTGTACCAGCACCTCGGCAACCTGTCGCCCGAAGGTCGAGCGGCGGATGAGCTGTGGCAGCGCGTGCGCAGCCACCGAGGTCCCGGGCCGCTCGACCTCACCGACGCACTCGACGAGTTCGCCGCCCGGTGCGACGCGGACCCCGAGAGCTACCGCTGGAGCTACAGCAGGGACCTCGACGACGTGCGCCTCATCGTCGTCGACTCGCGAATGGCACGGGATCTGACCCCCTCCGACCGCGCCATGCTGGCCGCGGATGAACTCGCGTGGTTCGACGACCGCATGCGAGGCGGATTCCGGCACGTCCTCGTGGCCAGCTCCCTGCCCTTCCTGCTGCCGATGGGACTGCATCATCTGGAGGCGTGGAACGAGGCACTCGCCCAGGGGGCATGGGGCAGGGTCGGCGGCTGGCTGGGCGAGCGACTGCGGCAGGCGGTCGACCTGGAGCACTGGGCGGCATTTCAGAACAGCTTCCAGGCGGTGGCACGCATCGCGACCGAGGTGGCCGACGGCCGGCGCGGCCCCGCACCCCAGACGCTCACCTTCCTGTCGGGTGACGTGCACTACTCCTACCTCGCCGAGGTGGAGCGAGACGAGGGGAGCCGCATCCTGCAGGCGGTCTGCTCGCCCGTGCGGAACCCGCTCCCCCGGTTCCTGCGCTGGTTCGCCGTCGCGATGTCGTACGGCGTGGCGGCACCGCTCGGCGCGGCGGCTGCGCGATCGGTGAAGGTCGCCGACCCGCCCTTCCGCTGGAAGTCCGTCAAGGGTCCGTGGTTCGACAACAACCTGGCGCTCCTCGTCGATTCCGCCGACGGCCTCGAGCTGACGTGGAGCACCGGTATCGTCGACGGCGACGAGCGGCACCCACGGCTCGCGGAGGTGGAGTCGGTCGAGGTGGCGGCGCGACGGGCTCGCGCCCCGCGGGGATGAGGACTTCACGGTGCCCCCGGGCGAGCGCGATGGACGAGTAGCGACCACGGCCCCTCGCCGTGGCCGGCATGGGAGGCCTATCGTGGCTGCATGGCGTCCCAGTCCCCCGTCGCACCCATGCTCGCGAAGTCGGTGCCCGACGTGCCCGAGCCCGACTCCATCACCGGCGGTCTCGTCTACGAGCCGAAATGGGACGGCTTCCGGGGCATCGTGGCGTACGACGGCGACGACGTCGAGATCGGGAGCCGGGGTGCGAAGCCGCTCACTCGCTACTTCCCCGAACTCGTGGAGGCGTTCCGGCGACTCCTGCCCGGCCCCGCGGTGCTCGATGGAGAGATCGTGATCAGCACCGAGGCGTCCGGCGGGGCGAAGCTCGACTGGGAGGCGCTCTCGCAGCGCATCCACCCGGCCGCGAGCCGGGTGGGCCTCCTCTCGCGTGAGACGCCCGCGATGTTCGTGGCCTTCGACCTCATCGAGGCCGACGGACGGTCCTACCTCGATGAGCCGTTCTCGGTGCGCCGCGCGGCGCTCGAACGCCTCGTCGGCGGACTCGGGCATCCGCTCCACCTCACGCGCATCACCGACGACGTCGACCTCGCCCGCCGATGGTTCACGGAGTTCGAGGGCGCCGGCCTCGACGGGGTCGTCGCGAAACCGCTCGCAGCACCGTACGCCCCCGGAAAGCGCGTGATGCTGAAGGCCAAGCACAAGCGAACGGCCGACGTCATCGCGATCGGCTACCGGGTGCACAAGTCGGGGTCGGGCGTCGGTTCCATCCTCGTCGGCCTCCACGACGACTCGGGGGCGCTCCGCAACGTGGGCGGCGTCTCCGCGTTCAGCGACGCCCGGCGCCTCTCGCTCATCGACGAGCTCGAACCGTACGTCGAACGCGACGCCGAGGGCGGCGCACTGACCGGCGAGACGGATCGGAGCCGGTTCGCCTCGAACCGGGACGTCTCGTTCGTGCGCCTCCGCCCCGAGCTCGTGATGGAGGTGCGCTACGACCAGCTCGAGGGCATGCGGTTCCGCCACACAGCGCAGTTCGAGCGGTGGCGACCCGACCGGGACGCGAGCTCGTGCACCTTCGAGCAGCTCGACCGACCGGTCGCGTACGACCTCGCCGACGTGCTCGAGTAGCATCCGTCTCCCACGGAATCAATCCCCTGCCCGGGGGCGATACGGGCACGTACGGTCGTAAGGGTCGACCTCGATGGGGCGGTCGGCGTGAGCGAGGAGTGCAGCGATGACGGACCCCGGTCCAACCGACCCGCGAGCCGCCGAGGAAATGGACGAGGCGGTTGCCGCCGTCGAACAACATCAACAGGCCGAGCACGACGCCGACCCCGACGAGCACGTCGTCGTGCGGGACGCCGCGACCGGCGAGACCAGCGAGGAGCCGGCACAATGACCATCATCGACGGACCCGAGCACGACGAACGCCCGGCGAGAACCCACGGACTGCCGCCGATCGGCCTCTGGTGGCCCATGCTCGAGCGGCCGCTGCAGCGAGAGGTGCTCGAGAACCTCGACGCGCCGCTGCGAACCTACGTCGTCCGCCGGATCTTCGACCTCTGCGAGCTCGATGCGCAGGCGATTCCGCGCACGGGCGTTCGCCTCGGCGTGAACGAGCGGGCCTACATCGCCGGCTGGATGCACGCGGTCGACTGGAGCTGACGCTGAGCGCCGCGAGGGAGCGGCGCGCGTCGGCGCGGCGGCGCGGCGGTTGCCGATGCGATGCCGCACGCGGCACACTCCTCTCGTGGGCAGTGACGAGCAGCATCCCCCGGCCGACGAGACGCGCTACGAGCGCGACTCGCTCGAGTTCGCTCGCGCCTTCACCTTCTTCGACGCGGTCTACGCGTTCGCCCTCACCCTGCTGGTGGTGAACGTCGACCCGCCGGACGCTGCCGATTGGCGCGACCTGGGAACCCTCCTCGCGAGCGGCCTCGAATGGCAGTTGCTCGGCTTCGCGGTGAGCTTCGCCGTGATCGCCGTGTTCTGGCGGGTGAATCACCGAATCGCCGCGGAGTTCGACGCCGTGACTCCCGGAACGGTCGTCGCGAATCTCATCGCGATCGCGTTCGTCGTGCTCATCCCGTTCTCGACCCAGGGCATCAGCGACGCCGAGACCGCCGATCAGCCGCTCGCCGTCGCGGTGTACGCCGTCAACATCAGTCTCGCCGTGCTGGGGCAGACGGCCGTCTACTATCGCGCCCGGCACGATGGCGTGCTCGCCGAGATCCTCCCCCGGCGTGCCGATGCGGTGAAGCTCGCCGACGCCCTCGTCACGCCTGCCGTCTTCCTCGCCTCGATCCCCGTGGCCTACGCGTTCGGCGCAGATTGGGGCCGCGCGACCTGGGCCCTGCTCATCGTGCTCGGACCGCTCTCGGGATGGTGGTCGTCGAAGCGGGTCGAGCGGATCCTCGCCGAGGGGGCAACGGCGGGAGGAAGGTGAGCGGTGCCCCGATTGCGCGTTCTCGAGGACATGATGGCGCCGACCGCAGGCAAGGTGAGCCGGCGCGCATCAACGTCCTTCCGGAATCGTCGACCCCCGAAGTCAAGACCCTCCCCTGAAGTCGACGAGCCGGAGAGGATATCCCGACCCGGTTCGGCGCGATCCCCGCGCCTCCTCGTGCGGGTGTGATCGAACGGAGTGGAATGGGCTCGCTGGTGTACGACGACGACCGTGTGGCGGAGTTCGACGATCGAACGCTCGCCCACCTGGAGGTCGTGATCGTCAACAAGCTCCGGCGTCAGGAGAGCTTTCCGTTCACGTGGACCGACGAGACCCGCACGGTGACCGTCTGGGTGAGCCCCAACACACCGCTCGAGTTCAACTTCGCGGGCAATCGTCGCCCGCAGCTCAATCGCGAATGGGTGGAGGAACTCGCGCTCGCGGCGAGCTCCTCGACGGGTCTCGTCGTGCTGCCTGAGCCTGCGACCGCACCGCGCAATGGGAACTGAGCGGATCCCGCCCCGGTGCCCCTGGAGGGACTCGAACCCCCAACCCTCGCCTTAGGACGGCGCTGCTCTTCCATTGAGCTACAGAGGCTGACCGCACGAGTCTACCGGCTCGCGATAGCCTGACTGGCGGGCGTGGAGTACGTCATCCGTGGTGCGGCGGAACCGCTGAGATGGAGGTCGTCGTGGCTGATCCCGGCACGCGGTTCTGGATCGGCGCGTCGACGCTCGGCGCGCTCGGAAGTGCCGCGCGCGGCATCCGCCCGCTCGACGTGAGCGCCGATGGCGGCGCCGTCATCGGCGACCCCGTCGACGTCGGTGAGAATCCGATGTTCCTCGCCTGGCGGGATACGCGCACGCTCGCCATCGCGCATGAACTCGACGAGGGACTCGTGTCGACCTGGACCGTCGACGACGCCCGACTCGTGCCGCTCGGCGCCGCCTCGGGCACCGGCCCCGGTGCGGCTCCGTGCCACGTCGCCTTCACGCCGTCGGGCGAGCGGGTGTTCGCGGCCAACTACGGTGGTGGCCGGCTGTCCCTCCACGACGTACACCCCGTCGCGGCGCTCGTCGCCGCGATCGACTTCACGGGCGCCGGTCCCGATCGAGAGCGTCAGGATGCCCCGCATCCGCACCAGGCGGTCGTCGACCACGCCCGCGGCCGGCTGCTCGTTCCCGACCTCGGCACCGATCGATTGCGGGTGATCCCGCTGCCGGGCAGCCGAGCCGAGCTCGCGCACCGCGACGCCGATGACATCGCGGTGCATCCCGGCGCCGGACCTCGCCACCTGGTCATCACCGGCCACCACGCCATCGTCGCGAACGAACTCGATCGCACGGCGAGCATCGTGGACCTCACGGGCGAGGGCGAAGTCGCCTGGTTCGCGGTGGACCCGAGCGTCGAAGCTCGGGGGCACGGCGTATCGGCGATCAGACTCACGCGCCACGGCGTCGTGCTCATCGGCGACCGCGACGCCGACGCGCTCGTGGCCCTGCGTCTCGATCCCGACGCGCTGACGCTCGAGCACATCGCAACGATGCCGACGGGCGGGCGGCATCCACGCGACCTCGAGCTCACACACGACGAGCGCTTCGCGCTCGTCGCCGACCAGGCATCCGATTCGATCGCCGTCATCGCGCTCGAGGACGGAGTGCCGGCTCGGGTCGTCACGACGATCGACACCCCGGCTCCGGCCTGCCTCGCACGCGTGCCGCTCGGTTAGATCCGATCAGGCATGGGCGCCGCTCGGCTGGATCCGACCGAGTCGGACCCGATCAGGTGGGCGGATAGAGGTAGAGCGCCGAGCCGGCCGGGATCGTACGCCGGTGGTAGGAATGATCGGAGTTCTGGTTGTACTCCTCGATGTTCACGCTGCCGTCGGCGTTGATCGACTGCACGTATGCGACATGGTTGTACGGGAACCAGGCGACGGCCCCGACGACCGGCTCGCTCGACGTGGGCCAGCCCTTGCTCGCCCACGCGTCGGCCCAGGCGTACGCGCTGCCCGAGGCGAGGTTCGACCAATCCCACTTCCACGGTGCGCTCGTGACGCCCGCATCGCGATTCAGCCGCCATGCGACGAAATCGACGCACTCGCGGTAGTAGTAGCGCAGCGGGGAGAGCCCGCCGCCGTAGTCGTCGGGCACCTGGTCCCACCAGGGGTAGTCATCGCCCTCGGCCTTCACCGTGTAGATCGCGTAGCTGCCGGATCCGCGCGACGCCAGCTCGGCCGCCCACGCGGCCTGCGCCGCATCTTCGGCGTCGCGCGCCGCCTGCTCGATCTCGGCCTTCGTCTGCACCGTGAAGCCGTCGCTGGAGACCGCAGCGCCGCTCGCCTGCGCGGAGACGTCGACGTCTTGGGCCTGTGCGACGGCGAGGTTGAAGGAGCCGGATGCCTCGAAGCCGCCACCGGGCAGGAGGGCGTACGCCGGCAGTGCGACGGTGCCGAAGATCGCAGGGACGACGAGGATCGTCGCGAACACGCGGAGCGGGCCGTTGCGGCGCGTCGGCCGTGGGGTCGCGATCACCGCGCGCGCGAGCTCGCCGCCATCGGACCTCGCCGCGCGCGCGGGGGGCGCGGTGGCATCCGCTCGCCCGGCGCCGCGTGATCGGCGTGGGAATCTCGGTGCGGGTCGACGACCGCGGCCGTGTTCAGCCGCTCGCCGCTCAGAGCGTGTGGGCTCATGGGCGTCGTTCTCGTCACGGTGCAACAGTCGAACCTCCGGATCCCGTTCGAAGGCCGCAGTGCAGCCCGGAAACGGGTTGGCTTCAGGTCATCTCGGAGGTCAGGGGCTCCGGACTCGTTCCACCATAGGGTACGTGCGCGGTCTTGTCACGATGGATCACGCGGCCGTCGCGAGGAACTCGTCCCATTGCGGCAGCGGACGCTCGAATCCGCGCACGACCCAACTGCGCCCCTGCGGCATGCCCGGGGTGAACCGAAGTTCCCAGCCCATCTCGGCGGGCGTGTGGTCGCCCTTCGTGTTGTTGCATCGCAGGCAGCACGCGACGAGGTTCTCCCAGGTGTCGCGACCACCTCTGGATCGGGGCAGGACGTGATCGATCGTCGAGGCCGAGCGCCCGCAGTAGGCGCAGCGGTGCTCGTCACGGCGCAGCACGCCGCGCCGGCTCACCGGCACCGTATGCGCCGAGGGTGTTCGCACGTATCTCGACAGCAGGATGACGCTCGGCCGCTCCCAGGAGCCGCTGGCGGCGCACACGGGGTTGCCCTCCTCGTGGAGGATCACCGTGGCCTTCTGGTTCATCACGAGCAGGAGGGCGCGCTTGAAGGAGACGACCGCGAGCGGCTCATATCCGGCGTTGAGCACGAGCGTGCGCATGGGATGCCTTTCGATCGGTGCTGGATGGCTTCCAGCCGCGTGAACGGACTGACGCGCCGATTGCGCTCGGGCGCACCGACAGAGGGTGGGAAGCGGCATCCGGACCGCCCGGAGAACGAAGAACGGGCACCGTCATGAAGACAGTGCCCGTCGTGGCGTTCGCCCGGATCGTGCTCGGCTGACTGCTGCGCCGTTGGTGGAACTGCGCGCGCGCATCCGTGGAATGGATGCTGCTGCGCGTCGCGACCATCGGCTTTCCCCTGCCCGGTTCTCGGATCGTCAGGGTACAAGGGTAAAGCACGAATGGCGCACCGGAACCCTCCGGCGCGCCATTCACAGCTCGTGTCACCCGATGTTCACGTCTCAGATCCGGACGATCCAGTAGTCGCTCGTCCAGATCGGCTGGATGCGCACCGAGGCTCCCTCATAGGGCGCGTGCAGGATCGTGCCATTGCCGGCGTAGAAGCCGATGTGCCCCGACATGACCACGAGGTCGCCGGGAACGGCTTCCGATTCGCTGATCTGCGTGCCTGCTGCGCCCTGCGCCGCCGAGGAATGCGGCAGGTTGATGCCGAACTGCGCGTAGACGTACTTCACGAGGCCCGAGCAGTCGAATCCCGCAGGGGTGGCACCGCCGTAGACGTAGGGCACGCCGAGGTACTGCTGCGCGACCGCGAACACGCTCGCAGCGTCGGCGGAACCGTACACGGGTGCTGCGGCGAGCTCGGAGGCCGAAGGACCCGAATAGCTCGCGGCGTACGAGGCCATCTGCGCCTCGGCGGCCTGGCGGGCGGCTTCGGCTGCGGCCGCTGCCGCGGCAGCCTCGGCCGCGGCCTGGATCTCTGCCGCAGTGGTCGCGGCGAAGCCGTCCTTCGTCACGGGTGCCGCGATCACGTCATCGGTGACCTCGACCGATTGGGCCTGCGCCTCGGTGAGCTCGGTCTGCGCCGAGGTCTCGAACTGCGGGCCCGTGCTGCCCGGCGCGAACGCGTAGGCCGGGATCGCGAGGGTGCCGACGATGCCGGCGGAGACCGTCATCACGATGACGTTCGCGACACCGCCGCGACGCAGTCGCCGAGTCGACGGCAAGGGGGCCGCAGCGACCTTCGCGGCCAGATCAGGGGCATGGGGAATCGGGGCCTTCGCGGGCGTGATCGCCGTGGAAGCGGCCCCTCGAGCGGTGTTCCTGGTGGGACGTCGCTGGGGGAATCGAGCCAAAACGTGTACCTCCGCCGCCCCACGACATGTCATGTCGTCCCACCTGATGCGCTCGCGGCGCGTCACGGGTTCTGAATCGAGCGGTGGGTGCCGTTGGGGGCGATCTCGATCCTGTTCCACCGACTGGCTTCGTGCCGGCGGACTTGACCGAGGATACGCGAGGGTCGGCCGAATGTCACATTCTGATTACGGTTCCGCTGAAATCGCCCCTCTTCGGGGGCCAACCGGTATACCGATCGCCGTCGAAGACCCTCGTGCGGCGGCTACTTCCCGACGAAGATGTGGCCGGCGACCTCGCTCGGCAGTTCGAGCCCTCCGTCGATGCCGTCGGCCTGCACGAGCACGTACGCGCCGGCGTTGCTGAACGTGGCCCGGGCGCCGGGCACCACGCCCGCCTGCTTCAGTTGCGAGAGCAACTCGGGATCGAACTGCACGGGCTCGCCGAGGCGACGCACGACGCCCTGCACGGGCTCGGTGCTCGCCGACACCGCATCGAGCACGTTCACGACCCCCGTCATGAACGGATCGGCCGCGGGCATGCCGAGTTCTTCGAGACCGGGGATCGGGTTGCCGTACGGCGACTCCTTGGGCTGGCCGAGGATCTCGATGAGACGGCGCTCGACCTGCTCGCTCATCACATGCTCCCAGCGGCATGCCTCATCGTGCACGTACTCCCATTCGAGCCCGATGACATCGGCGAGCAGGCGCTCGGCGAGACGGTGCTTGCGCATCACGTGCACGGCCTTGCTGCGGCCCGCGGCAGTGAGTTCGAGATGCCGATCGCCCGAAACCACGACGAGGCCGTCGCGCTCCATGCGGGCGACCGTCTGCGAGACGGTGGGGCCGGAGTGACCGAGACGCTCGGAGATGCGCGCACGCAGCGGCACGATGTTCTCCTCCTCGAGATCGAGGATGGTGCGGAGGTACATCTCCGTCGTATCGATGAGATCGGTCACCAGAAGCCCTCCCTGTCGCAGCCCGTCATCAAGCCTAGCGGGCACGGCCCCCTCGCTAGACTCGACGCATGCCGAGCCTCGTGATCCCCAGCGACCTCCTGCCCGCCGACGGCCGATTCGGTTGCGGCCCGTCGAAGGTCCGGCCCGAGCAGCTCGCCCACCTCGCCGACGAGGGGCCGCGTCTGCTCGGCACCTCGCACCGCCAGGCACCCGTGAAAGACCTCGTCGGCCGAGTGCGCACGGGTCTCACGGAGCTGTTCGCCCTGCCCGACGGCTATGAGGTCGTGCTCGGCAACGGCGGTTCGACCGCCTTCTGGGATGCCGCGGCATCCGGTCTCATCGAGCGCCGGGCCCAGCTCTGCTCCTTCGGCGAGTTCGGCCAGAAGTTCGCCGCCGCCGCGGGTGCACCGTGGCTCGAGGCTCCCGACGTGCGCAAGGCTGCGCCGGGTACGCGCTCGACCCCAGAGCCCCTCGACGGCGTCGACGTGTACGCCTGGCCGCACAACGAGACCTCGACCGGCGTGATGGCGCCCGTCACCCGCGTCGCCGGCGACGCCGGCGCACTCACGGTCATCGACGCGACGAGCGCTGCGGGCGGGGTGCAGGTCGACCCGAGGGAGTTCGACGTGTACTACTTCGCGCCGCAGAAGAACTTCGCCTCCGACGGCGGCATCTGGTTCGCCCTCTTCTCTCCCGCGGCGATCGAGCGCGTCGAGCGCGTCGCCGCGAGCGATCGGCACATCCCCGAGTTCCTCTCGCTCAAGAACGCGGTCGACAACTCCCGCCTGAACCAGACGCTGAACACCCCGGCGCTCGCCACGCTCCTGCTGCTCGAGAACCAGCTCGAGTGGATGAACGGCTCGGGCGGGCTCGGCTGGGCCGACGCACGGACGCGCGAGTCCTCGTCGGTGCTCTACGAGTGGGCCGAGCGCACCGCCGTCGCGACACCCTTCGTCGCCGATGCCGCCGATCGTTCGCAGGTCGTCGTGACGATCGACTTCGACGAGTCGACGGATGCCGCGCGCATCGCCTCGATCCTCCGCGAGAACGGCGTGGTCGACACCGAGCCGTACCGCAAGCTCGGGCGGAACCAGCTGCGGGTCGCGACCTTCACGGCGATCGAGCCCGACGACGTGCGTGCGCTCACGGCCTCGATCGACTACGTGCTCGAGCGTCTGGACTGACTGCGGTGCGCCTCTGGCTGAGCGAGTCCGAGCGGCGGCCCGATCCGGCGCCGGTGAGGGCCGACGCGCGGAAGGCCGCGCTCGCCGGCACGCTCGGATGGGTCCTCGTGCTCATCGGCACCATCGTGTTCCGCGACGCCCTCGACGAGGCCGGTCTCGGCTGGCTCATCTGGGCAGCCGCCACGGGCGTCGTCGTCGGAGTGATCGGGCTCGCGGTCGTGCTCCTGCTGCGCCGGCGGATTCAGCGCTCGACGTCGTCGTCGTGACCGGCTGAACCACGGTCGTCGTCGACCTCGTCGAGGTCATCGGACCCCTCGTCGGCGGCCGAGTCGTCGAGCGCGTCGATGTCGATGCCGTCGAAGTCGTCGTCGC
>JAPSJT010000205.1 GCA_031178045.1 Agromyces sp. | reverse complement strand
GAGCCGAACTCGCCGACCGCCTCGGTGGCGCGACGGATCACGTCGAAGACCTCGTCCCACTCCCCCTCGATCGTCGTGAACATCGCATCCGTGCGGTTGGGGAGGCCCGACTCCCTGACGATGCGCACGGCGGCGGCGACGGCGTCGTGCACGCTGCCGTCGGTTCGGCCGGTGCCGCTCGGTGCGACTGAGAATGCCACCAACATGATCTGCTCCTACTCGTCCGGGGTCCCGTCAATTCTGACGCGATCGTGAGCCGTCCCGTCGCCCGCGCGGACGGTCGGGCGGCGACGGATGCGTCCCGCCCGCCACACGGCGTGGATGCTCCACCCGAGCAGCACGACGAGCAGCGCCGACTTCATCGTCAGCAGGAGCACGAAGGCCGGATTGGCGACGAGGAGCCACCCGTACCAGTACGGGTAGATGATGTGGGTGAACCCGGCGATCGTTGCGGCGAGCACGGCAGGAACGGCGAAGCGCCGCGGCCCCAGCACGAGGCCGAGCACGACCGGCGCCGCGAGCCAGGTCACGAACTGCGGCGAACCGACCTTGTTCGCGAGCATGAGCACGACGACGAACGAGAGCGCCAGCGGCGCGAGCAGCCCCGCGAGCGTCGCGCCGCGCCGCACCGCTCGCACGCCGAGCACGAGCACCACCAGCACGCCGGCGGCCATGACCGGCGTCGTGAGGGCGGCCGCGGCATCCGCTCCGGGTCCCTCGATCTGGAACGTCAGGATGTCTCGGTCGTAGACGATGCGCACCGCCTCGGAACCGCCGACCATCTGCCACAGCCACGCGACGGCGAGCGGAGCCTCGATCTGCAGTCCCCGGCCCGCCTGCTCGGCGATGAACCCGACGGCGTTCACTCCGGATCCGGCGATCAGGCTCACGCCGAGGATGCCCGCCGTGAGCGCGACGGCCACGGTGATGACGTCGCGCCGACTCCGCGAGGAGACGACGAGCGACGCGACGAGCGCGGCCGGCCACACCTTGATCCACGCCGCCACGGTGAGCAGCACCGCAGCCACCCGCGGCCGGCCGGCCGCCCACAGGAGCGCCGTCAGGGCGAGCGGCACCGTGATCGCGTCGATCCGCCCGAGCGCGATCGGTCCGAGCAGGGCGAGGAAGCCGACCCACCACCACGCCGCCGTGCGGCGGGTGCGCGAGAGCCGGCGATCACCGAGCAGCACCGAGAAGGCGATCGCGTCGAGCAGCACGACGAGGCCGAGCCAGGTCTGGCCGAACCACTCCGAGCCGAAGGCGAGCGAGGCGGCCATGGGTGCGAACGCGAGGATGGGATACACCCACGGCACGTCGATGCCCATGCGGACGTACCCCGCCGCGGCGTTCTCCGCCCACGTGCGGTACACCGCGGTGACGTCGCCGAGCGGGTAGCCGGGGCCCTCGAGGTTGAGCCACACGAGCGCCGCGTGCACGATCGAGAACGCCGCCCAGAGCCCGGCGCGGCCGGCGACGAAGCGACGTACCGGGTGACGGCGCACGGATGCCTCGCGCAGCTCCCCGACCGTCATGGCGATGAGCCTAGTCGAGCGTCGGAATCCTCTCCCTGCTCACGCCCGTGGTGGCGCGGCCGCTCGATTGTTCAGCGATCGAGCAGCGCTCCGACCACCGCGGGCACGGCTTCGGCGACGTCGAGCGCCGTGATGGGCCCCCCGCCGAACGCGGCGCTGGCTCGCCGTGCGGCCTCGGCGTGCAGCCAGGCGGCCGTCGCGGCGAGCTCGGTGAGCACCTCCGCGTCGGACGCGAGCTCGCGGTGATGCGTCGCGACGAGCGCTCCGAGGATTCCGCCGAGCACATCGCCGGTGCCGGCCGTGGCGAGCCAGTGCGTGCGTGCGGTGACCGTGTAGCGGTCGCCGTCGGGGTCGCAGACGTGGGTCACGGCGCCCTTCAGCAGCACCGCGACCCCGAGCTCGCCCGCGGCGCGTTCGGCCCACCCGGCGGGGTCCGCGCGCACCTCGTCGACGCTCGCCGGGATCTCCCGTGCGGTGAGCAGGGTCGCGAGTTCGCGCGCGTGCGGGGTGATGACGGTCGGCGCGGTGTGCGTGCCGACGAGGTCGAGCGCGCCGGAGTCGACGACGGTCGGCACCCGGTCGGCGAGCCCGTGGGCGAGGTCGCCGAGCAGCACGAACGACCGACGCCCGGCGTCGATGCCCGAGCCCAGCAGCCACGCCTGCACGCGCCCCGTGCCGCACACGGTCTCGGGGCGCCGCGCGAGGACGGCCGGACGCACGGCGCGGGGTCCCGCGTAGCGCACCATTCCGACACCGGCGCGATGCGCCGCCTCCACCCCGAGCACCGCGGCACCCGGATACTCGGGCGAGCCCGTCACCATGCCGAGCACGCCACGGGCGTACTTGTCGTCGTCGGGCCTCGGCACGGCGATCCGTCGTGCCGCATCATCGGCCGACCACTCCCGCCACGCCCTCGTCATGCTCCAACGATAGGTTGGAGTGGATGCCTCCGACAGCCCTCGCCCCCATCAGCCTCGCGCCCCGCGTCGTCGTGTTCGACTATGGCGAGGTGATCTCCCGCGAACCGACCCCCGACGACCGCGCCGCCCTCCTCGGCCGCGCCGGGGTTCCGGCCGAACCGTTCTGGGGCGCGTACTGGGCGCACCGAACCGACCTCGACCAGGGCACCGCGACGATAGCCGAGTACTGGCGGCGCGTGGGAGCCGACGTCGGCGCCGAGTGGAGCGCGCTCGACGTGCACGAGCTCTGGGCGCTCGATCACCGGGCGTGGCTCAGCGTCGACCCCGGCACGCTCGCCGTGCTGCACGCGCTCGAAGCCGGTGGCACGCGCCTCGCGCTCCTCTCGAACGCCGGGGCCGACTTCTCGGGCTGGCTCCGCTCGGGTTCGTTCGGGCCCCTGTTCGACCGCGTCTTCGTGAGCGGCGAGCTCGGTCTCGTCAAGCCCGACGCGGCGATCTACGAGCACGTGATCGGCGAGCTCGGCATCTCCCCGGCCGACTTCCTCTTCGTCGACAACAAGTCCGAGAACGTCGAGGGTGCGGTCGCGGTGGGCGGCGACGGTCATGTCTTCACGGATGCGGCCTCGCTCGAGATGTGGCTGCGGGGGCTCGCACGATGACCGGCTCGAGCACGTCGACGGGCGCCGCCGCCGCGACGTCCAGCACCGAGGGCCGCCAGCCCATCGAGGGCGACGGGCCCGCGCTGTTCCGTCCCATCACGATCCGCGGACTCACGATCCGGAACCGGGTGTGGGTGCCGCCGCTCTGCCAGTACTCCGTGACCGCCCGCGACGGGGTGCCGCACGACTGGCACCTCGTGCACCTGGGCTCGATGGCGGCGGGCGGCGCCGGGCTCGTCGTCGCCGAGGCGACGGCCGTGAATCCCGAGGGTCGCATCTCGGATCACGACACCGGCATCTGGAACGATGCGCAGGTCGAGGCGTGGCGGCGCATCACTCGGTTCATCCGCTCGCAGGGCGCGGCATCCGGCATCCAACTCGCCCACGCCGGACGAAAGGCGTCCGTGTGGCCCGAGACGCTGCGACGCAGCGGCTCCCAGCCCCTCGACGAGGGCGGTTGGGACACCGTCTCCGCCTCGGCGGTGGCATTCGACGGCCTGCGCGAGCCGCACGCGCTCGACGATGCGGGCATCGAGGCGGTCATCGAGGACTTCCGCACCGCTGCACGACGTGCGGTCGACGCGGGCTTCGACGTCGTCGAGATCCACGCCGCGCACGGCTACCTCGTGCACCAGTTCCTCTCACCGCTGTCGAACCTGCGCACCGATCGCTGGGGCGGCAGCCTCGAGAACCGCGCCCGCCTGCTGCTCGAACTCGTGCGCATCGTGCGCGCCGAGATCGGCGAGCGGATGCCGCTGTTCGTGCGGTTCTCGGCGACGGACTGGGCCGAGGGCGGGTGGGACGAGTCCCAGACCGCGACTGTGGCCCGCTGGGCCGAGGAGGCGGGCGCGGACTTCTTCGACGTCTCGACCGGGGGGCTCGTCCGGGATGCGAAGATCCCGGTGTACCCGGGGTACCAGGCGCACCTCGCCGAGTACGTCGGCGAGCACGGCGATGTCATGGTGTCGGCCGTCGGCCGCATCACGATGCCGCGCCAGGCCGAGGAACTCGTCGAGTCCGGAGCGGCCGACGCCGTCATGTTCGGCAAGGCGATGATGCGCGACCCGCACTTCGCGCTGCGCGCGGCGCACGAACTCGGCGCCGGCACCTCGATGTGGCCCGTCCAGTACCTTCGCGCCAG
>JAPSJT010000204.1 GCA_031178045.1 Agromyces sp. | reverse complement strand
AGCGTCGAGCCCGAGGTGGCGTTCGAGGCGGGCGCGGAGCTCGTGCTCGAACCCGCCGAGTTCCGCGACCTCATCGCCGGGGCGTTGGATCCCGCGTCGGTGCAGTTGCTCACCGGTGAGCGCGAGGCGGTCGTGCGGTTCGCGCAGACGTTCCGCATCGAGCCGGTCGGTCCGGCCCCGGGTGCTGCGGCCGAATCCGGTGCGGCGGCCGCATCCGTCGCCTGATTCCGGCGCGCTCGCCGACGCCGGTGCGCCCGCATGCGCGTCGCCGCGCGCTCACACCACCGGGAGCGGTTCGTGCGGTGCCGGTGGCAGTACGACCGAGACGGGGTCGCCCGGTCGCACCCGGCCGCTCTCGATGACGACGGCCATCACGCCGGCGCGCCGATGCGTGGCACCTGCGCCGTCTCGGCGGATGAGGCGCTTCATGAGACCCGGCTGGAACCGGTCGATCTGCACACACGGATTGCGGAGCCCCGTCAGCTCGACCTCCGCGGCGTCGCCGAGGCGGATGCGCGTGCCGAGTGGCAGGGCGAGCAGGTCGAGGCCGACCGTCGTCACGTTCTCGCCCAGCTCGCCGGGGCCCACCTCACGACCCTCGACCGCGAGCTCGTCGAAGAGCTCGCTCTGAAGGAGGTGCACCTGCCGCACATTCGGTTCCGTCCACGTCCCGCGGAAGCGGGAGCGCCGGCGCACCGTCGCGCCGGCGTGCGCGTCGCCTTCGATGCCGTGGCCGCCCACGAGCACGATCTCGTCGCGCAACGGCTTCGAGAAGCGGTGCGCGTCGTCGCGTGCGACGGCGACCACCCTCGCGGGAACCGGATCGTGACTCACCGGTCAAGTATCGATCACCGAGGCGCGCAGACCGTCATGACGGGGTCGTCTCACGGCGCGACGTAGAGCTTGCGCAGGGTCTGGCGCACCGTCCAGATCGTGCGCATGCCGGCCTCGAGTCGCACGACCGAACCGGGGCGGAGCTCGACCGCGTCGAGCACCGGGTGCTCGAACTCGACCGTCGCCGCGCCGGCGAGCACGATGAAGACCTCATCGGCCTCGACATCGCGCATCGCGCCGACCGACATCTCCCAGACGCCGATGGTGCGGTCGCGGTCGTCGTCGAGCACGAGGTGGCCCGTGGTGGGCGCGCCGGCGACCACCTGCTCGGACGGCACCGGCTCGTGCTCGAGGGCGGCGGACGCGGCATCCGCTGGCGCGCCGGGAACCAGACGGCCCGGCTCGCCTGGCACGGTCACGAGTCGAACCCCAGTCCCAGTGCGTCGAGCGTGCGCAGCAGCGCATTGCGCCGGCCGAGGTCGTGGTCGGCCCGGTCGAGCGACCAGCGCGTCGCGTTGATCCCGATCGCCGCCGCGGGCTCGGGCGGGAAGGGCAGCGGGCGTTCGCGCACCATGCGCAGGCGCGTGCGCTCGTTGTCACGGCGCTCCAGGCGGTCGAGCATGACGTCGGCCGCGAACCGCGTCGCGGCGACGCCGAGCCCGGTGAACCCGGCGGCGTACGCGACCCGCCCGTCGCGGGCGGTGCCGAAGAACGCGCAGAAGCGGGTGCTCGTGTCGATGGCGCCCGCCCACTTGTGCGTGAACCGCAGCCCCTCGAGCTGCGGGAACGTCGTGAAGAAGTGGCTCGCGAGCCGCTCGAACGACTCGGGGCGATCCTCGTACGACGAGCGCACGCGGCGGCCGTAGTGGTAGACGGCGTCGTAGCCGCCGAACAGGATCCGATTGTCACGCGAGAGCCGGTAGTAGTGGAACTGGTTCGCGAGGTCGCCGATGCCCTGCCGGTTCGACCAGCCGATGTCGGCGAGCTGCTCGGACGTGAGCGGTTCGGTCATGAGCACGTAGTCGTAGACGGGAACCGTCATGAGGGCGTTGCGCTTCAGCAGGCTCGGGAACGCGTTCGTGGCGAGCACGGCGTGCTGTGCGACGACGCGGCCGCCCTCGGTGACGACCGTCACCGCTCCCGTCGCCCCCGGCGTGCTGATGCGACGCACGGGGGAGTGCTCGAAGATCTCGACACCGAGCTCCTCGGCCACGCGGGCGAGCTCTGCGGCGAGCTTCGCGGGATGCAGCATGCCGCAGGTGCGGGTCTCCCAGACCCCGGCGAGGTAGGTGGGTGAGTCGACCTCGGCGCGCAGGGCGGCCTCGTCGAGGAAGCGTACGGTCTCGTCGCCGCGGGATGCGGCATCCGCGGCCATCTCGTGCAGCCACTCCACCTGGTGCGGCTCGACCGCCGGCGCGATCATGCCCGTGCGTTCGAACTCGAAGTCCATGCCGAGTTCGGCCTCGGATGCCTCGATCGCGTCGAGGTTCTCGAGCCCGAGCCGCTCGAGCGTGTCCATCTCCTCGGGCCAGCGGGTCACGCCGTTCTCGTGGCCGTGGGTGAGGCTCGCCTCGCAGAAGCCGCCGTTCCGACCGGATGCCGCCCAGCCGATCGTCTTCGCCTCGATGAGCACGACCCGGGCCTCGGGGGTGCGACGCTTCGCGAGCACGGCCGTCCAGAGCCCGGTGTAGCCGCCGCCGACGATGGCGAGATCGGCGACGCGCTCGCCGACGAGTTCGGGGCGGCGGCGGGTCGCCCCAGCCGGGAGGTCGTCGAGCCAGAACACGCGCTGCCTGGTGCCGGCGAGCGAGTGCTCGACGACGGATGCCGGTGGCCGGCGGCGTTCGAAGACGGTCGTTCCCACAGTGATCACTCCGATGCGTCGGCGGTGCCACCATCCTCGCGCGCGGCGGGCTCGGCTGGCCAGACCGCGGTGTCGCGACATCCGGGCGCGACCGGACAGGTTGCCCGGGCGCCGGTCAGTGCGGAGCGTGGGCCTCGAGGAACTGGTAGACCTCGGTCTGGTCGACGCCCGGGAAGGTGCCCGTGGGCAGTGCCGCGAGCAGGCTCGTCGGCGTGCGCGCAGCCGGCCACGAGGCATCCGCCCACTTGTCGGCGAGATCGCCCGGCGCGCGACGACAGCACGACTCGTCGGGGCATCGCGAGACGGCACGGTGCGGCGTCTCTCGCCCGCGGAACCACTTCACGTGCTCGAAGGGCACGCCGACCGACACCGAGTACTCGCCCTCCTTCGCCTTCTCGATGCGCGAGGTGCACCAGAACGTGCCCGAGCTCGTGTCGGTGTACTGGTACCAGGGGCTGAAGCGGTCCTCGACGTCGAAGACGGTGCGCGCGGTCCAGTTGCGGCAGACCGTGGTGCCCTCGACCGCGCCGAGCGCGTCGGACGGGAAGCGCACCTTGTCGTTCTCGTACGCCTTGATGATGGTGCCCGACTCGTGCACCTTCATGAAGTGCACCGGGATGCCGAGGCGGGCCGTCGCGAGGTTCGTGAAGCGGTGCGCGGCCGTCTCGTACGAGACGGCGAAGTGGTCGCGCAGCTCCTCCATCGAGATGCGGCGCAGGTTCTTCGCCTCCGTGAGGTAGCGCACCGCGGCCTGCTCGGGCAGGAGGATCGCGGCGGTGAGGTAGTTCGTCTCGATGCGCTGGCGCAGGAAGTCGGCGTACCCTCGCGGCTCCTCGTGGCCCAGCAGGTGGCTCGCGAGGGCCTGCAGGATCGGCGAGCGGGAGTCGCGCGACGGCGACTGCTGGGTCGGCAGGTAGATGCGCCCGTTGCGCTTGTCGGTGACCGAACGGGTCGAGTGCGGCAGGTCGCCCACGTAGTGCAGGGAGTAGCCGAGATGGCTCGCCATGTCGGCGACGAGCTGGTGCGAGACCGGGCCTCCGGCATGGCCGACGGCCTCGAGCAGCTCGGCGGCCTTCGCTTCGAGCTCTGGGTAGAAGTTGTCGCGGGCGCGCATCTCGGCGCGGAGCTCGGCGTTGGCGCGGCGCGCCTCCTCCGGCGTCGCGGCCCGCTCGCGGTGCAGCCGGTCGATCTCGTGATGGAGGGCGAGGAGCGTCTGCAGCGTCTGGTCGCTCATCGATTTCGCGATCCGGAACGGCTCGAGGCCGAGCGCGGCGAACACCGGCCCGCGCTGGGCCCGCTCGACCGCGATCTCGAGCGCCGCGCGTTCGGTCGGGGCGTCGGCGCGGAGCAGTTCGTCGACCGTCGTGCCGAGCGCGAGCGCGATCGTGCGGAGCATGGAGAGTCGCGGCTCGCGCTTGCCGTTCTCGATCGCCGACACCTGCGACGGTGCTCGTTCGATGGCGGCGGCCAGCTCGCCGAGCGTCAGGCCGAGCGCCGTGCGGCGATCGCGGATGCGCCGACCGAGTGTGAGGGCGTCCACCTCGTCGGGCTCGGCTCCCTGCTCG
>JAPSJT010000203.1 GCA_031178045.1 Agromyces sp. | reverse complement strand
AGCGTGGGGCTCGTGAAGCCCGTGATCGCGCTGTCGTCCCAGCCCATGACGGCGACGTCGTCGGGCACGCGCACGCCGCGCCGCCGCAGCGCGGTGAGGGCCCCGGCGGCGAAGCGGTCGTCGCGGCAGAGGACGGCGTCGAACTCGAGCTCGCGGTCGAGCGCCCGCTCGACCGCGAGCTCGGCGTCGTGCGTGTCGAAGCCGGCCGTCGTGAGCACGAGCGCGGGATCGGGTCGGATGCCCCGATCGGCGAGCGCCTCCTGGTAGCCGATCATGCGGCGGCGGTTCGTCATCGTGATGTCGCCGTCGACGAGGCCCAGGAAGGCGATGCGTGTGCGTCCCAGTGCGAGGAGATGCGCCGCGCCGTCGCGAGCGGCGGCGACGTTGTCGATCATGACGTGGTCGGTCGTCACGGGCGCGTCGACCTCGCCGAGCAGCACGAGCGGGAGGTCGTCGTGGAGGCGCGCGATGTCGAGCGTCGCCATGCGCGTGGGCTGGAAGATCACCCCGTCGACGAGGCCCGCCTCGCGGTCCTGCAGCACGGCCTTCTCGGCCTCGGGGTCGCTCAGCGTCTGCTCGATGATCACCCGGTACCCGCGCTGCAGGGCGATGTCGGCGAGGTGGCTCGCCATCTCGCCGAAGTACGGGTGGTCGATCTCGGGCATCGCGAGCGCGATCATGCCCGTGCGGCCGGTGGCGAGGCGTCGGGCGGTGAGGTTCGGGCGATACCCGAGCTCGTCGATGGCGGCCTGCACGCGCGCCCGCATCTGCGGCTGCACGTGGGCGTAGCCGTTGACGACGTTCGACACGGTCTTCATCGAGACCTGGGCGCGCTCGGCCACGTCGATGAGTCGCACTCGTGCCATGGCACCTCCCGAGGTCGCCTCGATTCTAGAACCCTGCCGGGTGACCGAATCGAGATCGCTACCCCCTCGACAGAATCTTTACAGCGCTGTACATTGTCGAGCAACCGTCGGTGGGTCGACGGGGCGGATGTCAGCGCCGACTCGAGCGCGACACGTTTTCAACGAGGAGGACGACCAGTGAGCAAGAGGCTTCGGTTCACGCGGTTCATTCAGGGCGCGGCGATCGCCGCGGTCGGCGCGCTCGCGCTGGCGGGCTGCGGCGGCGGCCAGGGCGGTGCCCCGGCCGGCGGTGAGGAGTTCACCGGCGAGTACGACGGCCCCGAGGTGACCCTGCAGTACTGGAACGGCTTCACCGGCGGTGACGGTCCGTTCATGGAGCAGATGGTCGAACAGTTCATGTCCGAACACGACAACATCAAGATCGAGGCGACGACGCAGGAGTGGACGGACTTCTACCAGAAGCTCCCTGCCGCCGTGACGGCGGGCGAGGGCCCCGACGTCGGCGTGATGCACCTCGACCAGCTCGCGACCATGGCCGCGCGCAACGTCATCGTGCCGGTCGACGACCTCGCCGAGGCGCTCGACCTGAGCGCCGACGACTTCAGCGAGGAGGTGTGGGACGCGGGTGTCTACAACGACGCCCGATACGGCATCCCGCTCGACGTGCACTCCCTCGCGATGTACTACAACACCGACCACTTCGCCGCGGCGGGCATCACCGAGCCGCCCACCGACCGCGCCTCCTTCGAGGACGCGCTCGCGAAGCTCAAGGCCGCCGGGTTCGCGACCCCCTTCTGGATGCCGGCGCTCTGGCCCGCGCACCTGATGGACCTCTCGCTCATCTGGCAGCACGGCGCCGAGCCGTACTCGGAGGACGGCGCAGAGGCCACCTTCGGATCCGAGGAGGGCGTCGAGGCGCTCACGTGGATGCGCTCGATGGTCGACCAGGGCTTCAGCCCCTCGGATGTCGCGATCGACGCGCAGTACATCGCGTTCAAGAACGGCGAGACCTCGATCACGTGGGACGGCATCTGGCAGATCAACGACCTGACCGAGTCCGGCCTCCCGTTCGCCGCCGCCCCCATCCCGACGATCGGCGACGAGCCGGCGTTCTGGGCCAACTCGCACAACTTCTTCCTCCCGCGCCAGCCGCAGGCCGACGCGAACGAGGTGAACGCGGCGAAGGTCTTCATCGCATGGATGAGCGAGAACTCGGGCGAGTGGGCGAAAGCCGGCATGATCCCGGCTCGCGAATCGGTGCGCGAGAGCGTGCTCGAGGGCACCGTGCAGCAGCCGATCGCCGAGCAGATCGACAGCATGCGGTTCCTGCCCGCGGTGCCCGGTCTCGGATCCGTCCAGGCGGAGACCCTCGAGGTCGGTGTCGCGGACGCCATCCTCGGCAAGGCCACGCCCGAAGAGGCGCTCACTCGTGAGGCCGACCGGGCGACCCAGCTGATGGAAGAGAATCTCGAGCGGTTCGGCGGCTAGCAGTGAGCCAGACGCAGACGCGTGTGGGCGCCTTCGCGAAGGAGGCGCCCACCGCGGCATCCGCCGAACTGTCCCGCAGGGGGCGCGGTCGTCCGCCGACACGGCCGAAGCCGTTCACCCCGTGGCTGTTCCTGCTGCCCTACCTCGTGCTCTTCACGGTCTTCGTGATCGTGCCCTCGGTCTTCGGGCTCTGGATCAGCCTGCACGACTGGGACTACACCCTGCCGAACCAGCCGTTCGTCGGGGGCGAGAACTACACCGAGCTCTTCGACCCGGCATCGGTCAACTCCGGTTCGTTCTGGACCTCGATGCGCGCGACCGGCATCTTCACGGTCTTCAGCGTGCCGCTGCTGCTCGTGCTGCCATTGCTCGTCGCGCTGCTCATGAACAAGCAGTTCCCGGGGCGCAACTTCTTCCGTGCCGTCTACTTCGCGCCGTACGTGCTCGGTGTCGCGGTGGTCGGTCTCATGTGGCGCTACCTCCTCGACAACAACATCGGTCTCGTCAACTTCTACCTCGGCGTCTTCGGGCTCCCGGCCGAGACGGCCTGGACGACGTCGTTGCCGGCGGCGTGGGTCGCACTCGTCGGTGTCACGGTGTGGTGGACGCTCGGGTTCAACTCGGTCATCTACCTCGCCGCGCTGCAGGACATCCCGGCCGAGCTCTACGAGGCGGCCGCGGTCGACGGGGCGAACTCGTGGCAGAGGTTCAGGAACGTGACCCTTCCGGGCCTGCGCCCGATCCTCACGTTCGTGACGATCAACACGCTCATCGCGTCGGCGAACATGTTCGGCCAGTCGTACATCATCACGCAGGGCGCGCCAGGACGCGAGACCCGCACGGCGATCTACCAGATCGCCGAGACGGGCCTGCGGAACTTCCAGATGGGGGATGCCGCGGCGATGAGCTACCTCTTGACGCTCTTCCTCCTGGCGATCAGCGTCGTCGTGTTCTGGTTCTTCCGCGAGAAGAAGGAGAAGCCGCTTCCGGCCGAGGCGCCCGTGGCGGCCGAACGGCCGCGTGAGTCAGGAGCAGAGCGATGACCGCCATCGACCAGACGGGCACGACGACCGCGGCCTCCGCCGCCGTGCGGCCGAGCACCGAGCGCACCGGGCGCACCCGTACGTGGGTCGTCGTCGTGCGGTACGTGCTGCTCGGCATCCTCGCGCTCATCTACATCAGCCCGATCCTGTTCATGCTCGTGACCTCGTTCAAGACGCGAGCGGATGCCGGCGGCATCCCGCCGAGCTGGATCCCCGATCCGATCACGACCCAGGCCTACGAGACCATCTTCAATGCCACGGGCACGCCGGTGCTCACGTGGTTCGCGAACAGCATGATCGCGGCGATCCTGCACTCGGCGCTCGTCGTGGTGACGGCGTCGCTCGCGGCCTACCCGCTCGCGCGGATGTCGTTCCGAGGGCGCGGCGTGATCTTCTCGATCGTCGTCGCGACGCTGCTGATCCCGCCGGTGATCCTCATCATCCCGAACTACCTCATCGTCTCGAACCTCGGCTGGCTGAACTCGCTCGTCGCGATCATCATCCCGACCGCGGCATCCGCGTTCGGCGTGTTCTTCATGCGGCAGTTCTTCATCAGCCTGCCGGCCGAGCTCGAGGAGGCGGCGATCCTCGACGGTGCCAACCGCTGGGACATCTTCCGCCGCGTCATCCTGCCGCTCTCCAAGCCGGCGATGGCGACGCTCGCGCTGCTCGCCTTCCTCACGAACTGGAACGACTTCCTCTGGCCGGTCTACGTGCTGTTCAGCGCCGACGTGCAGACGCTGCCGGCCGGTCTCGGCACGCTGCAGTCGGCGAACGCCGTGCGCTACGACCTGCTGATGGCGGGCGCGGTGATCGCCAGCGTGCCCGTGCTGCTCCTGTTCGTGTTCCTGCAGCGGTTCATCATCGAAGGCGTGTCGCGATCGGGACTCAAGGGGTGAGTCG
>JAPSJT010000202.1 GCA_031178045.1 Agromyces sp. | reverse complement strand
GTGCCGAGCTGCTCGATGCGTCCGTTGTTGAACACGGCGATGCGGTCGGAGAGCGTGAGCGCCTCCTCCTGGTCGTGCGTCACGAAGATGAAGGTGATGCCGAGGTCGCGCTGGATCTGCTTGAGCTCGACCTGCATCTGCTCGCGGAGCTTCAGGTCGAGGGCGCCGAGCGGCTCGTCGAGGAGCAGCACCTTCGGCTCGACGACGGTGGCGCGGGCGAGGGCGACGCGCTGCCGCTGGCCGCCCGAGAGCTGCGAGGGCTTGCGGGCGGCCATCTGCTCGAGTCGCACCGCGGCGAGGGCGCGCATCGCCCGTTCGTTGCGGGCGCGCTTGCCCATGCCCCGCACGCGCAGGCCGTAGGCGACGTTCTCGAGCACGCTCATGTGCGGGAAGAGCGCGTAGTCCTGGAAGACGGTGTTGACGTCGCGATCGAACGGGGCGCGCTTGGTGACGTCGCGGCCGAAGAGCTCGATCGTTCCGCCGGTGGGCTGCTCGAAGCCCGCGATGAGCCGCAGCACGGTGGTCTTGCCCGAACCGGAGGGGCCGAGCATCGAGAAGAACTCACCCGCGGCGATCTCGAGGTCGACGTGGTCGACGGCCGTCACGCTGCCGAACTCCTTCGTGAGCCCGGTGAGACGGATCGCGGGCTGCGAGTCGGTCATGGCATCTCCTTCGACGTGCAAAACATCTGGAACCAGAGGTTCGGTGTCAAAAATCATATGGCTCCAGATGTAAATGTCCAGACCCGCGTGTTACGGTCATGTCACAGATTCGCCAGCACGGATGCGGGGAGATCGGATGCCGCAGGCCACGGGCCGCGCCGACGCCACGCGCGCGGTCGTCTTCTCGCCGCTCGACGGCGCGGGCCGCGCGGAGCTCGTCGAGCAGCGCCTCACCGACGCGATCGTCGCGGGCGTGCTGCGCGACGGCGAGCGCCTGCCGAGCGAGTCCGAGCTCGCCCGCCGGCTCGGCGTCGCGGTGGTCACGGCGCGCGAGGCGCTCGTCGCCCTGCGCGAGAAGGGACTCGTGCAGACCAAGCGCGGCCGCGACGGCGGGAGCTTCGTCACGCATGACCGGGATGCCACGTCCCGCATGATCGACGGGCGCCTGCGAGCCCTCAGCCGCATCGAGCTGCGCGACCTCTCGCTGCACTACGCCGCGATCGCCGGGATGGCGGCGGAGGTCGCCGCCGACCGCGCGAGCGAGGACGACCTCACGAGTCTCGTCGAGATCGACGCGCGCGCCGACCTCACGACGGCCGGTGGCGCACGACGCGCGGTCGGCAGATTCCAGCTCGAGATCGCGGCCGTGAGCCAGTCGCCGAGGCTGGTGCACGAGGAACTGCGGCTGCAGGCCGAGGCCGGGCCCTTGCTCTGGCTGTGCCTGAGGGAGCAGGATTCACGTGACCGCAGCCGCATCGCGCGGCTCGAAGTGATCCGCGCGATCCGCGAGGTGCAGCCCGAGGCGGCACGTCGCGCGACGACCGAGCACATCGCCTCGGCCGTCGAGTGGCTCATCGATGAGAAGGTACGGCTCGAGCAGGCATCCGCCGATGCCTCCGTGCCCGACAGACCGGAAGGAGGGGGGCCATGACCGTCATCGTCGACACTGCCGCCGAGCACATCGCGCGGCGCATCGCCTCCACGATCGATCCCGTCTTCGCCATGATCGACGGTTGGCGCGACGTGCTCGAAGCCGAGTTCGAGGGCCCGCTCGCCGGCGCGCGCACGGGTGCGGCCGATCCGGGTGCCGCGGCGCTCGATCCGATCGTCGAGGCGCTCGTGAGCCCCGAGCTCGAGGCCGACGGCAGCCTCATCACCGGCGCGGGTTTCGTCGCCGCGCCCGGGTTCCTCGCCGATGCGCCGTGGCACCTCGCCTGGTGGCTGAGCGGGTCGAACACCTTCGGCACCGGCGCCGACGCGGCATCCGCCCGCCTGCGCCGCCTCGACGCGGTGAGCGATCCCGACTCGGAGCAGTTCCGCGACTACACGACGCTCGAATGGTGGCGGGTGCCCGAGCGCACCGGCACGCGGCACCTCACGGGGCCCTACGTCGACTACCTCTGCACCGACGACTACACGGTCACGATCACGACGCCGGTGCGCTCGGGCGCCGAGATGGTCGGGCTCGTCGGCACCGACGTCTACGTCGCCCGGCTCGAGCAGGTGCTGCTGCCGGTCATCCGCGAGTCGGGGCATCCGTGCACCCTCGTGAACGCGTCGGGCCGGATCGTGGCGTCGACCGACGCCCGTCGCGCGACCGGTGCACTGCTCAGGCTCGATGGACTCGCCGAGGCGCTCACGCCGCTCCGCGAGACGATGTCGCCGACGGAGTCCTCCGTCCTGCCGGGCGGCGCGACGGTCGTGCCGTGCGGCGACACCTCGCTCGCGCTCGTGCTCGAAGCCTGACCGCGTCGCCCGAGCCTCGCGCCACCTCGAATCCCGAGGTATGCTCACGAACGGATCGCCTTCCCCGAGGTGAGGATGATCGATGGGCGACGAACCCGAGCTGGAACACCCGCGCGACCGGGAGCGCCTGCGAGACGAGAGCCGCCGCCTCCGCCTGCATGCCTTGCGCGTCGGGATCGCGACCGTGATCGTCGCGGTCCTGGTGGCGGGCGGCGCGATCATCACGGCGGTGCTGAACGGCCGCGCCGGTGCCGATGGCCCCGGCGGAACGGCATCGACGGCGCCGGCCGAGCCGGTGGTCTTCCCGGAGGACGAGCCCGCCGACGAGGCGGGGCGCGCGCCGTGCACGGTCGTCACCGTGCTCTCCTCGCTCGAGAACGCCGAGATGGTTGCGAAGCTCGCCGAGGGGTACAACGCGCGGCCGCGCAACGTCGACGGGGCGTGCGTGACGGTCACGGTGACGAAGGAGAAGTCGGGCCTCGCGGCGGAGGACGCCGGAGCGAGCTTCAAGGACGTCCCAGAGGATCAGCGGCCGATCATCTGGGTGCCCGACTCGAGCGCCTGGCTCTCGGTCGCTCGCCATGCCGGCGGTGGCGCGAGCGTGCCGAAGACGGGAACGAGCATCGCGGCATCCGACATCGTGCTCGCGATGCCCGAGGCGCTCGCATCGGCGATCGGCTGGGACGAGGAACCGCCGAGCTGGGCGGAGATCTTCGAGGCGGCGGAGGACGACGACATCTGGGACGACCTCGGACACCCCGAGTGGGGCGAGTTCAAGCTCGGCAAGACGAGCCCGCTCATCGCGAGCTCGGGCGTGGCGGCGATGCTGGCCTCGTACGGCTCGTCGGCCGGGTCGCTCGGCGGGCTCACCGCCGATCAGGTCGTCGATGCCGCGATCGCCGAGGAGGTCGAGCGGCACGAGCTCGCGACGAGCCACTACATGGCGACCCCCGAGCACTTCCTCTGGCATGCGCGCCAGTCGGAGGACCAGGGTTCCGTCGCCGATTTCCTCTCGGCCGTGATCGTCGACGAGAAGTCCGTGTACGACTACAACCGCGGCGTGACGAGTCGCGACGGCATCACCCGCAGCGAGGGCGCGCCGCCCGAAGAACAGCTCGTGCCGATCTCGCCGAGCGACGGCTGCTTCTTCGCCGACAGCCCGGCGGCGGTGCTCATGGGCCGCTGGGTCGACGAGCAGGAGGCCGCCGCGGCCGAGGACTTCGTGCGGTACTCCACGACCGAGCAGGGCCAGCACATCGTGCGGGATGCGGGGTACCGCGACCGGGGCCGCCGGCTGAATCCGCTCGTCGAAGAGTCCGGGCGGCTGGCGGCGACGTCGGAGCGCGGCCTGCCGTTCCCCGCCCAACGCGTGATCGTCACCGTGCAGCAGACCTTCCCCGAGGTGCGCAAGCGCGCGCAGGTGCTCTTCCTCCTCGACGTCTCGGGATCGATGGCCGAGCCGATCGCGAGCGGCAAGACGAAGCTCGCCGCAGCGAAGGAGGCCATCACCCAGGCCCTCGAGCACTTCACCGCGGGCGACCACGTCGGGCTCGCCGGATTCTCGTCGGTCGACGACGGGCCGATCACGCCCGGGCTCGTGAGTCCTGTCGACGACATCGACGAGACGCGCACGGACTTCCTCCGGGCGCTGGGAGCACTGAAGCCCATCGAGTTCACGCCGCTGTACGCCTCGGTGGACCTCTTCGCCCAGCAGCAGTCCCAGCAGTGGGCTGCGGATCGGATCAACGCGATCGTGCTGCTGAGCGACGGCAGGAACGAGACGTTCAGCCCGACCATCGACGCGGCCGGCATGCTCGCGAACCTCAGCGCGACGCACCACCGGAACCCCGTGCTCGTGTTCACCCTCGCGTACGGCGCCGATGCGGATGTCGCGACCCTGCAGTCGATCTCGAGCGCGAC
>JAPSJT010000040.1 GCA_031178045.1 Agromyces sp. | reverse complement strand
CACGATCGCGATGTCGTCGAACGCGTACACGCGACGGCCCCGCTTGGAGCGGCCGATCTCGATCTCCTGGGTCACCCTGCCACCCTACCGAAGGGCGTCGCGACCGTCGTGCGGCGAGGCGGCCGGCGGTGCCGGTCACCGAACGCGGACGACGCGCCCTTCGTCCCACACCGGGGCATCCGTCTCGACGACCTCACCGTCGGCGCGGAACACGACGAACCGGTCGAAGCTCCGCGTGAACCAGCGGTCGTGGGTGACCGCGAGCACGGTCCCGTCGAAGCGGGCGAGGGCGTCCTCGAGTGCCTCGGCCGAGACGAGGTCGAGGTTGTCGGTGGGCTCGTCGAGCAGGAGGAGGGTCGCGCCCGAGAGCTCGAGCAGCAGGATCTGCAATCGCGCCTGCTGCCCGCCCGAGAGCGACTCGAAGCGCTGCTGGGCGGATGCCGCGAGGCCGTACCGGTCGAGCGCCGAGCTCGCGGCCTCCCGCGCCATGCCCTCGCGATTGGCGTCGCCGCGATGCAGGATGTCGAGCAGCGTGCGCCCCCGGAACTCGGGATGCTCGTGGTTCTGCGCGAACCAGCCGGGCACCACGCGGGCGCCGAGCACTGCGCGTCCCTCGTGCGGAACCCGGGCGAGCGTCTCGCCGACGCTCGTCACGTGCCCGAGCAGGCGATCGGGTTCGGTGCCGCCGCCGGCGAGGAGCCGGAGGAAGTGCGACTTGCCCGAGCCGTTCGAGCCGAGCACCGCCACCCGGTCGCCGTACCAGACCTCGAGGTCGAACGGCTTCATGAGGCCGGTGAGCTCGAGCCCCTCGCAGACGACCGCGCGCTTGCCGGTGCGGGCGCCGCGCAGCCGCATCGACACGGCCTGGGCGGGCGGCCGCTCCTCCGGCGGCCCGGCCTCCTCGAACTTCCGCAGCCGGGTGACCGCCGCCTGGTAGCGCGACGCCATGCCGTCGTTGTACGTCGCCTTCACCTTGAGCGTCGCGACGAGCTGCTTCAGGGCGGCATGCTGTTCGTCCCACCGGCGGCGGAGTTCGTCGAGCCGCTCGAAGCGTTCGTCGCGCGCGGCGTGATACCCCTCGAAGCTCCCACCGTGCACCCACGCCGTGTTTCCGGCCGCACCGAGTTCGAGCGTCACGATGCGGTCGGCCGCACGAGCGAGCAGCTCACGGTCGTGCGAGACGAGCAGCACGGTCTTGTGGGTCTGCCGCAACTCGCCTTCGAGCCACCGCTTGCCCGGCACATCGAGCGAGTTGTCGGGCTCGTCGAGGAGCAGCACCTGCTCGGGCCCGCGCAGCAGCGCCTCGAGCGCGAGCCGCTTCTGCTCGCCGCCCGAGAGCGTCGAGAGCTCCCGCCACTTCGCGCGCTCGAACGGAATGCCGAGCGCTGCCATCGTGCAGTGGTCCCACACGACCTCCTGCTCGTAGCCGCCGGCCTCGGCGTACTCCGCGAGCGCGGTCGCATACCGCATCTGCGCCGCCGTGTCGTCGTGCTCGATGAGGGCATCCTCGGATGCCTCGAGCTCGATGGCCGCGGCTCGGATGCGCGCGGGGGCGACGGAGACGAGCAGGCCGGCGACCGTCTCGGCGGCGCCCGGCGCGGTTCGCCCGGTGCCGACGAACTGGTCCATCACCCCGAGCCCGCCGTCGACCTGCACGCTGCCCTCGTCGGGTCGCAGATCGCCGCGGATGATCCGCAGGAGGGTCGATTTGCCCGCGCCGTTCGCGCCGATGAGCGCGGTGGTCGCGGCATCCGTGACCCGGAAGGCGAGGTCGGCGAGCAGCGGCCGCCCGTCGGGCAGCGAGAAGGAGACGCCGTTGACGTCGATGAAACCCATGAGTCCGATCCGTTCGCTTCACGGCATCGCCGCGGCGCCCTCAGGGCAGCCGACCAGAATACACACGACGGATGCCCGCGCGCGAGGTGTGCGGCAAGCTGGAGGCATGCACCGCATCTCCGCCGAACCCATCGACCTGCTCCGCACGCGAACGAGCGCGAAGTGGCGCCAGTACCCGGCCGACGTGCTGCCACTGCCGATCGCCGAGATGGACTACCCGCTCGCCGAGCCGATCGCCGAGGCGCTGCACGCGGCGGTGCGCCGCTCCGACACGGGCTACATCTCGGGCAGCGGCCCGGTGGCCGAGGCGTTCCAGGGATTCGCGGCGTCCCGGCTCGGCTGGGACGTCGACCCCGCGCGCATCACGTGCACCGCCGACGTCAGCATGGGCATCGTCGAGGTGCTGCGCCAGGTGACCTCACCCGGCGATGCGGTGATCATCACGCCGCCGATCTACCCCCCGTTCTTCGACCTCGTGACCGAGGCCCGCACCGAGGTGCGGGAGGTCCCCATGCTCGGCGGCATCGACGAGGGGTGGTCGCTCGATCTCGACGGCATCGATGCGGCCTTCGCCGAGGGCGCCCGGGCGATGGTGCTGTGCAATCCGCACAACCCGATCGGCCTGGTGCCCGATGCCGCGACCCTCGGGGCGCTCGCCGAGATCGCCGCCCGCCACGGCGTCACGATCGTCTCCGACGAGGTGCACGGCCCGCTCGCGCAGCCCTCGACGCCGTATACGCCGTTCCTCACCGTCTCGGATGCCGCGCGCGAGCACGGCGTCACGGTGACCTCCGCGAGCAAGTCGTTCAACATCCCCGGGCTGAAGTCGGCGCTCGTCGTGACGGCGAGCGAGCGCGGCGATCGCATCCGCACGGCGTTCCCCTACGAGGTGGAGTGGCGCATGGGACAGTTCGGGGCGATCGCGTCGATCGCCGCGTTCCGTCACGGCGGACCGTGGCTCGACGGCGTGCTCGCGAGCCTCGACGACAATCGCCGGCTGCTCGACGAGCTCATCGCCGACGAGCTGCCGGGGGTGCGGTATCGGGTGCCGGATGCCACGTATCTCGCGTGGCTCGATCTCTCGGCGCTCGGCTGGGGCGACGACCCCGCCGCCTATGCGCTCGAGCACGCGAAGGTCGCGCTCGCGGTCGGCCACATGTTCGGGGCGAGCGTCGGACGCGGGCACGCACGCCTCAACTTCGCGTGCACGCCCGAGGTGCTCGACGAGGCCGTGCAGCGCCTCGCCGAGGCGCGCGTCACCCCGCCGTCGACGACGTGATGCGCTACCTCGTGTAGTTCGGCGCCTCGACGACGATCTGCACGTCGTGCGGGTGGGACTCCTTGAGCCCCGCCGGCGTGATGCGCACGAAGCGACCCTTCGCCTTCAGTTCGTCGATGGTGCGGGCTCCGACGTAGAACATCGACTGCCGGAGGCCTCCGACGAGCTGGTAGGCGACCGCCGAGACGGGACCGCGGAACGGCACCTGCCCCTCGATCCCCTCGGGGATGAGCTTGTCGTCGGACGGGACATCCGACTGGAAGTACCGGTCCTTGGAGTACGAGGTCTTCTTGCCGCGCGTCTGCAGCGCGCCGAGCGAGCCCATGCCGCGGTACGTCTTGAACTGCTTGCCGTTCTGGAACACGAGTTCGCCCGGGCTCTCGGCGGTGCCGGCGAGCAACGAGCCGAGCATGACCGTGTCGGCGCCGGCGACGAGCGCCTTCGCGATGTCGCCCGAGTACTGCAGGCCGCCGTCGGCGATGAGCGGCACGCCGGCGGGCCTCGTGGCCTTCGACGCCTCGTACACCGCGGTCACCTGCGGCACGCCCACGCCCGCGACGACTCGCGTCGTGCAGATCGAGCCGGGGCCGACGCCGACCTTCACGGCATCGGCGCCCGCGTCGACGAGCGCCTGCGCGCCCTCGCGCGTTGCGACGTTGCCCCCGATGACGTCGATGTGGGCGAACGTCGGATCGGCCTTCAGCCGGCGGATGATATCGAGCACGCCCGCGCTCTCGCCGTTGGCGGTGTCGACGACCAGTACGTCGACGCCCGCATCGCGCAGCGCCTCTGCGCGCTCCCACGCGTCGCCGAAGAAGCCCATCGCCGCACCGACGCGGAGGCGGCCCTCTGCGTCCTTCGTGGCGTTCGGATACTGCTCGGACTTGTCGAAGTCCTTGACGGTGATGAGCCCGGTGAGGCGCCCGGCCTCGTCGACGAGCGGGAGCTTCTCGACCTTGTGCTGGGCGAAGATCGCGATCGCCTCGTCGGGGTCCATGCCGACCCGACCGGTGATGAGCGGCATCTTCGTCATGACGTCGCGGACGAACGTCGAGGGCTTCTCGAAGTCGGAGACGAAGCGCATGTCGCGGTTCGTGATGATGCCGACGAGCACCCCCTCGCCGTCGACGACCGGGAGGCCGCTCACCCGATACGTCGCGCACAGCTCGTCGACCTCGGCGACGGTCGCCTCGGGGGTCGTCGTCACGGGGTTGGAGACCATGCCCGACTCGCTGCGCTTGACCCGATCGACCATCTCGGCCTGTTCGGCGATCGAAAGGTTGCGGTGCAGGATGCCGATGCCGCCCTGGCGGGCCATGGCGATGGCCATGCGCGCCTCGGTGACGGTGTCCATCGCGGCGGAGAGCAGGGGCGTCGCGACGCTGATGCGCCGGGTCAGGCGCGAGCTCGTGTCGGCCTCGCTCGGGATCACGTCGGTGTGACCTGGCAGGAGCAGGACGTCGTCGTAGGTCAGTCCTGTGAATCCGAACGGATCTGCCTGATCCATGTCTTCCCTTCGCTCCGGGGTGATGGTCCGCTGCCGGTCGAGGCCCGGCGCGATGCATCAATGTTAAGCGAGTTTGCACCGCGGGCATTCCCCGGATAACAATCGAGGGCCATTGTGCGCATGCATGAAACACATGGGACATAATCGGCACGTACTGTCGACGACGTCGTCGATGGGAATGAACGGACCCGGCGGGCCACCAGCCACCGGGACCTTTGGAGGTGCAGTGGAACCCACGCAAACAGTCGCCACACGTTCCCCCGGGAGGTGGCTCATCCTCCTCGGAATCCTGATCTCCGCACTCACTCTGTCCGGCATCGCAGCGTCCCCTGCGATGGCGGAGGATGGGAGTACGGACGAACCGAGTTCCGAGGAGTTCGAGTACTTCTTCACGGGCAACGTGACCTTCGAGGACGAACCGCTGGAAGGCGTTCGCATCTCCGTCGAGGGCGGCGGCTTCGAAGCCGAGACCGAGACGGATGCCGAGGGCAAGTGGACGATCGGCGTCCCCGAGAAAGAGGTGTACGAGGTCACGCTCGACGAGGACACCCTCCCAGAGGGCGTCGTCGTCGCCGAGGGCGAGGCGACCATCGATGCCGAGTTCGGGCTCACGAACCGCAAGGCGGTGAACTTCTTCCTCGGTGAGGGCCAGCGCGTGACGACCGACATCGGCGCGCAGGTGCTGATCCGCCTCGTCAACGGCCTGAACTTCGGCCTCCTGCTGGCGCTCGCGGCGATCGGGCTCTCGCTCATCTTCGGTACGACGGGCCTGTCGAACTTCGCCCACGCCGAGATGATCACCTTCGGCGCGCTCATGGTGCTGACGTTCGGCGTCGATTTCGCAGTGCCCATCTGGCTCGCGATCCTCATCGCACTCATCCTCAGTGCCGCACTCGGCTGGACGCTCGACGCGACGATCTGGAAACCGCTGCGGCGACGCGGGGTGGGTCTCATCCCGCTCATGATCGTGAGCATCGGCCTCTCGCTCGCGATCCGCTACGTGTACCAGTTCTTCTACGGCGGATCGACGAGGCAGTTGCCGGGCGCGACCATCCCGTCCGACATCCACCTCGGACCGATCACGATGTCGTGGATCGACGTCGCGAGCATGGTCACGAGCATCATCGTGCTCGGCGCGGTGGCCTACTTCCTCCTGCGAACGCGCACCGGCAAGGCCACCCGCGCCGTCTCCGACAACTCGAGCCTCGCCGCGGCGAGCGGCATCGACGTCGACCGGGTGATCCGCATCGTCTGGGTCATGGGCGCCGGGCTTGCGGGCCTGTCCGGCATCCTGTGGGCGTACTTCCGCCCCGGCGTGAGCTGGGACATGGGGTTCCAGATCCTGCTGCTCGTGTTCGCCGCGGTCACCCTCGGCGGACTCGGCACGGCGTTCGGCGCGCTCGTCGGCGCCATCATCGTCGGCATGTTCATCGAGATCTCGACCCTGTGGCTGCCATCCGACATGAAGTACGTTGGCGCACTCGTCGTGCTCATCCTCGTGCTGCTGTTCCGACCGCAGGGCATCCTCGGTCGCCGAGAGAGAATCGGCTAAGGGGGCCCGACCATGATCGACTGGATTGCGATCTTCTCCAACGCGGCGCAGGAGCTCATCAGCCCCACCACCGCCGCCTACGCCCTGGCCGCGCTCGGTCTAGCCATCCACTTCGGGTACACGGGCCTGCTGAACTTCGGCCAGGCGGGCTTCATGGCGCTGGGCGCCTACGGCTACGCCATCTCGACCCTGAGCTTCGGGTTCCCCGTGTGGGCGGCCGTGCTCGTGGGCATCGGCGCGTCCGTCGTCTTCGCGCTCATCCTCGGAATCCCGACGCTCCGGCTGCGGGCCGACTACCTCGCGATCGTGACCATCGCGGCCGCGGAGATCCTGCGGCTCGTCTTCACGACGAACACCTTCGACGCGCTCACGGGCTCGGCGAGCGGACTGCAGGGGTACAAGGGGGGTTTCGCCGACCTGAACCCCATCCCGGCGGGCACGTACGGCTTCAGCCCGTTCACGTACAACGCGTACGACTGGTGGATCCGGATCGTCGGATGGTCGCTCGTCGTGCTCCTCGCGGTGATCACCTGGCTCATCATGCGCAGCCCGTGGGGCCGCGTGATCAAGGGCATCCGAGAAGACGAGGACGCCGTGCGCGCGCTCGGCAAGAACGTCTACTCGTACAAGATGCAGAGCCTCATCCTGGGCGGCGTCTACGGCACCCTCGCGGGCATGATCTTCGTCCTGCCGCGCGCGGTCGTGCCCGCGAACTACCAGACCTCGCTCACCTTCTTCGTCTACGCGATCCTGCTGCTCGGCGGGGCCGCCACGATCCTCGGGCCGGTCATCGGCTCGATGATCTTCTGGGTGCTGCTCTCCTTCTTCTCGGGCTTCGTCGCCCGAGCGGTCGAAGCGGGCTGGCTCCCGTTCATGTCGCAGGTGCAGGCCGGTCAGCTCCGGTTCATCCTCGTCGGCATCGCGATCATGCTCATCGTGATCTTCAGGCCTCAGGGCATCTTCGGAAACAAGAAGGAGCTGGCCTTTGTCAAGTAACGTCACTCCCACGTCCAAGCCGGTGAAGACCACCGGCCTCCACGTCGGCGACGCCGCACCGGGCGTCCGCAAGGTCGACCCGATCCTCATCGCCGACGGCGTCAAGCGCACCTTCGGCGGCCTCACGGCCGTCGACGTCGACCACGTCGAGGTGCCCCGCGGCGCCATCACCGCCCTCATCGGCCCGAACGGTGCCGGCAAGACGACCTTCTTCAACCTGCTCACGGGCTTCGACAAGCCCGACGCGGGCAAGTGGGAGTTCGACGGCCGGTCGCTCGCGCACGTCCCCGCCTATCGGGTGGCGCGCATGGGTCTCATCCGCACCTTCCAGCTGACGAAGGCGCTCGGCCTGCTCACCGTCATGGACAACATGAAGCTCGGTGCGAAGGGGCAGACCGGCGAGAACCTGTTCCGCTCGGTGCTGCCCTTCCTCTGGCGCAAGCAGGAGGACGAGATCGAGGCGAAAGCGCTCGAGATCCTCGCCCGCTTCAAGCTCGACACGAAGAAGGACGACTACGCGGCGAGCCTCTCGGGCGGCCAGCGCAAGCTCCTCGAGATGGCGCGGGCGCTCATGAGCGACCCGACGCTCGTCATGCTCGACGAGCCGATGGCGGGCGTCAACCCGGCGCTCACGCAGTCGCTGCTCGACCACATCCTCGACCTCAAGTCGCAGGGCATGACGGTGCTCTTCGTCGAGCACGACATGCACATGGTGCGGCACATCGCCGACTGGGTCATCGTGATGGCCGAGGGGCGGATCGTGGCCGAGGGCGACCCGCACATCGTGATGCAGGACCAGGCGGTGATCGATGCGTACCTCGGCGCGCACCACGACGCCGATCTCGGGTCGACCGACACCGAGCACGTCGAGGTCTTGAAGGAGCTCATCGATGACGAACAGTGAACCGACCCCCAACGCGGTGCTCGAGCCCGTCGGCGACCCCGTCGTCGAGGTCGATGCCGTCACCGCGGGATACCTTCCCGGCGTGAACATCCTGAACTCCTGCTCGCTTCTGGCGAGGCAGGGCGAGCTCATCGGGATCATCGGCCCGAACGGCGCCGGCAAGTCCACGCTCCTGAAAGCCATCTTCGGTCTCGTGAAGGTGCGCGAGGGCACGATCCGCTTGAACGGCGAGGTGATCACGAACCTCAAGGCGAACAAGCTCGTCGCGAAGGGCGTGGGTTTCGTGCCGCAGACGAACAACGTCTTCCCTTCGCTCACGATCCAGGAGAACCTCGAGATGGGCCTGTACCAGAAGCCCAAGGGGCTCAAGGAGCGGCTCGAATTCGTGACCGAGATCTTCCCCGAGCTCGGCAAGCGGCTCGGCCAGCGCGCGGGTTCGCTCTCGGGCGGCGAGCGCCAGATGGTCGCCATGTCGCGAGCCCTCATGATGGGGCCGCATGTGATGCTCCTCGACGAGCCGTCCGCGGGCCTGTCCCCCGTGCGTCAGGACGAGGCGTTCCTGCGCGTGAAGGAGATCAACCGGGCCGGCGTCACGACCATCATGGTCGAGCAGAACGCCCGCCGCTGCCTGCAGATCTGCGACCGCGGTTACGTGCTCGACCAGGGCCGTGACGCCTACACGGGCACCGGTCGTGACCTGCTGAACGATCCGAAGGTCATCGGGCTCTACCTGGGCACGCTCGGCCAGGACTGAACCCGCGACGGCGAGGGGGCGGATGCTGCGGCATCCGCCCCCTTCGTCGTTTCCGGGTGGGGCCGTCAGCTGCACCCACCCCTCGTCGTGCTCCTCGCCGGGCTTGGGATACGCGAAAGGGCCCCGGCCGAAGCCGGGGCCCTTCCGAGCGACGCGCCTACTAGTTGATGCGCGTGTAGGTGTTGTCGTCGCCGTACTCGTAGATGCCGATGGTGGCCTCGGTCGGGTCACCGTTCTCGTCGAGCGTGATCGGACCCGACGCGCCGTCGAAGTCGACCTGCTGACCCTCGGTGAGGAGCGCTGCTGCGTCCTCCCAGGTGCTGACCTTCTCGCCGTCACCAGCGCCACCCGACACCTGACGCAGGTACTCGGCGATGTCGGCACCTTCGGTGCTGTTCGCCGCGAACGCCGCGAGGGCGATCAGCATGGTCGCGTCGTACGACTCGGGCGCGTAGCTGTAGTCCGCGAGGTCGGGGTCGATCGCCAGCAGACGGTCGCGGAAGTCGTCCTCGAGCTTCGGACCGGGCAGCGTGCCCTTCGCACCGGCGATGAGACCGGGAGCGAAGTCCGCGCTGTAGTCGGCGAGGTTGCCGTCGACGAAGTACAGCTGGTCGCCGGGGTAGCCCGAGCCGACGAGGGCGGGCACGACGACCTTCGCCTCGTCGAACGTGATGACCGCGACGGCGTCGGGGTTCGCGGCGTTGATCGCCGAGAGCTGCGCGTCGAAGTTCGAGTCACCCGTGTTGAAGAGCTCCTCGGCGACGACCTCGCCACCCGCCGCCTCGAAGGCCTCCTTGGTCGCAGCCGCGAGGCCCGTGCCGTAGGGGTCGTTCAGCACGAGCAGGCCCAGCGTCGATGCGCCGTCTTCGGCGATCTGGTTGCCGAGCACCTCGCCCTGCAGGAGGTCGGAGGGAGCGGTGCGGAAGTAGAGCCCGTTGTCCTCGTAGTCCGTGAAGTCGGGCGACGTGTTCGCCGGCGAGAACTGCACCACGCCGGCCGCCGTGATCTGGTCGATGACCGTGAACGAGACACCCGAGGATGCCGCACCGATGATGGCGGAGACATCCTGCGAGAGGAGGTCGGTCACCGAGACGGTCGCGATGTCGGTCGTCGTGTCGCCGGAGTCGCGGTACACGACCTCGATCGTGAGGCCGAGGTCGGCCTCGTTGATCTCCTGCGCGGCGAGCGCGACGCCGGCCTCTTCGGGCGGGCCGAGGAAGGCGAGCGTTCCACTCTGCGGAAGGATCGTGCCGACCTTGAGCGTGAGGTCACGCTCACCCGACTCGATCTCGAGGGCGTCGCCGGTGTCAGCCGGCTCTTCCGTTTCGGCCGGCTCGGGGGCACCCGACGCACACGCGGTGAGGAGGAGGGCACTGACGCCGGCGAGGGCGACCCCCGTCCATGCGGTGCGCGCCGAGCGCGAGGCCGTGGCCTTCGCGAATACGCTCATGTTGCTCCTTGGGACTGAAGGATTGGTACACAAAGCAACGTCTGATGACGCCGTGGTTTTGACAGTATGCCGCGCCAATGGCGGAAACAAGTCGCGCCGGTCACAACCGTGTAACACCGCAGGAATCGTTACCTTGCCGACACCTTGCGCGCCATTCGCGCACCAAATCGGCGTGACGGGCACATCGGACGCGCGGAAACGCGCACGCCGCCGATTCGTCGCCGAACCCGCCGCCGGCCCGGATCGCGTCGCCTCAGATCGGCCCGACGGCGGTCCGACGAGCGTTGCGCACTCCCCGTACGAGATCGAAGGTCAGTACCGCGAGCGCGACCCACACGAGTCCGAACCCGATCCATCGCTCGAGCGGCATGGGCTCGCGCAGCACGACCACCCCGACGAGGAACTGGATGAACGGAGCGAAATACTGGATGAAGCCCATGTAGATGAGCGGCAGCCGACGGGACGCCGCAGCGAAGAGCAGGAGCGGCACCGCGGTGACCGCGCCCGCGAGCAGCAGGAGCACGGTGTGCCAGGGGCTGACCGTGCCGAGCGTGAGGCCGGCCGTGACGCCCACGAAGACGAGCTGGAGCACCGCGAGCGGCGCGAGCCACAACGTCTCGAGGGTGAGGCCCGACACCGCGTCGACCTTCGCACCGACGCGCTTCTTGATGAGCCCGTAGAAGCCGAACGAGAACGCGAGGATGAGCGCGATCCATGGCAGATTGCCGTATCCGACGCCCAGCACGACGACGGCGACGATCGAGATCCCGACGGCGATCCATTGGGTGAGGTTCAGTCGCTCGCGGAGCACGAGCACCCCGAGGAAGACCGTGACGATCGGATTGATGAAGTATCCGAGCGCCGCCTCGACGACCTGGCCGGTGAGGGTGGCGAACACGTAGGTCTGCCAGTTCACGAAGATGAGGACGCCTGCGGCACCCATCGTGAGCACCACGCGGCGGTCGCGAAGGAGGGCGGCGAAGGGCCGCCACGCTCGGGTCGCGGCGATGAGGAGGGCGCAGAAGACGAGTGACAGCAGCACTCGCCATCCGACGATCTCGATCGGTCCGGCCGGTTCGAGCGCGATGAAGTAGACGGGCAGGAAGCCCCAGAGCCCGTAGGCGGAGATCGCGAACGCGAGACCGGCGCGATTCACCTCACCGCCCGACTTCGCGGATGCCGCGGTCGCGGCGTCGGAGGGGTCGGTCACCCCGCAAGCCTACGTCGGGTCACGGACTCCGAGGTGCGGCCGAACCCGCCGTGCGACGTTCGGCTCGTCGTCACTGCAGTTCGCCGCCACCGCCGTCGGTGCCGAGCAGCCGGCGAGCGGCCATGCCGACGATCGCGGTGTACGTCGGGTACGCGAAGCGCACCTCGGCGAGCGCGGCGACGTCGATGCCCGCCGCCATCGCGGTGGTCACCGCCTGGACCACCTCCACCGCCTGCTCGCCGACCGCATGCGCCCCGAGGATCGCCGTACGCCGACGGTCGGCGATGAGCTTCAGGAACCCGATCTCGCGATCGTCGATGACGGCGCGGTCCAACTCGGAATAGGCGACCCGGGCGACGACGCAGTGCGGGTCACGGGCGAGCGCCTCAGCCTCGGTGAGCCCGACGCCCGCATAGTCGGGATCGGTGAATCCGCCGGCCGGCAGCAGCAGGTGGGCGCCGCGCCGATTCGTGCCGAGCACCGCGTTCTCGGCGGCGGTCTCCCCCTCGAACTGGGCCGCCTGCACGAGCATGTCCTGGCCGTTGGCATCGCCGACCGCGAAGATGTGCGGCACCTCGCTGCGCAGGGCCCGATCCACCGGGATGGACCTCGGCTCTGCGCGGATGCCGGCGTTCTCGAGCTGCAGGGACTCCAGGTCGGCGGGCCAGCCGGTGGCCATGATCACCGCGTCGAACTCCTGCGATCTCGCGCCCTCCGCCTCGCGCCACTCGAGGGTGATGGCACCATCGGCTGAACGCTCCAGCCGGTCGACGCCGGCGATTCCCGTGCGCACCCGGATTCCTTCGCCCGCGAATGCGGCGGCGACGGCGCTCGAGACCTCGGGATCGGACGCGAGCAGGATGCGCGGTGCGAGGTCGAGCAGATCGACCTCGGCCCCGAACGAGTCGAAGACGGTCGCGAGCTGTGCGCCGGTGTTGCCTGCGCCGATGATGGCCACCCTCCGGGGCAGCGACGGCAGGTCGAGCACATGCTCGGGTACGGTCGCAAGCTCTGCCCCGGGGATCGGCAGACGCCGCGAATGACCTCCCACCGCGATGATGATCGACGAGGCGCGGATGCGTCGGCCCGAACCGGTGAGCACGAGCGCGCTGTCGTCGTCGAATCGTGCCCGGCCCTCACCGGTCACGAGGTCGACGCCGCGAGCCGCGAATCTCTCGGGCTCCATCTTGACGGCGCGCACCCGGTCGACGATCTCATGCACTCGTGCCACGGTCGCGGACCAGTCGATGGGCGACGTGCCGGGCGAGATGCCGTACGCGGCCGCAGTGCGGGTCTCGCGCATGAGCCGGGCCGTCTTCGCCAGCACCCGGGTCGGCACGCAGCCGCTGTTGACGCAGGTGCCGCCGGTGCGCTCGGCCTCGACGACCACGACACTCGCCCCGAGCTCGGCCGCGCGCAGCGCCGCGGCGGTTCCGGCCGGGCCTGCCCCGATCACGGCGACGTCGTACTGGTTCTCGGCTGAAGGCTGCATGCCCCCAGCCTCGCGCACCGGCGGCCTGCGCGCACGCGATACGCCGGAGCGGGGCGTGCCGGAGCCGCACACCGGGAACGACGAAGCCCGGATGCCGCAGGGGCATCCGGGCTTCGGAACGTATCGTGTCTCTCTAGCGGACGACGACCGCGAGCACGTCGCGAGCGGACAGGACGAGGTACTCGTCACCGCCGAACTTCACCTCGGTGCCGCCGTACTTGGAGTAGATCACCTTGTCGCCGACGGCGACGTCGAGCGGAACGCGGTTGCCGTTGTCATCGATGCGACCGGGGCCCACGGCCACGACCTCGCCCTCCTGGGGCTTCTCCTTGGCGGTGTCGGGGATGACCAGGCCCGATGCGGTGGTCTGCTCTGCCTCGACCTGCTTGATGACGATGCGATCCTCGAGCGGCTTGATGGAAACCGACACGGTTGACCCCTTCTGTAGATGAAGTAACTGTCTTGACGAAGACTGGTTAGCAGCCTCAGAGCGAGAGTGCTAAACCGAGTCTAGGGGCGATTTGGCACTCGTGCAACGTGAGTGCCAGCCCATCGCGAGCGCACCGATCAGCCGGTGCTAGCGTGGCCGGGTGGATCGTGCCGAGCTCGTCGAACTCCTGTCCGCCGATGGCCTGCGACTGCTCGACAGCCTGCCCGAGTGGGACTCGAAAGCCGACATCGTACGCACCGTCGCCGAGCTGCGCCGTGCCGGACATCCGCCGAGCCTCGTCGCCACGGTGCTCAGCCAATCGAAGCTCAGGGCCAGGGCCCGCGCGAAGTTCGGCGAGTTCGCCTCCCGCATGCTCTTCACCGAGACCGGGCTCGAGCAGGCCACGCGGCTGAAGGTCGCCGCACTGCATGCGGGGCGATTCGCGCGGGCGGGCATCGGCCACGTCGCCGACCTGGGCTGCGGCATCGGCGGCGACGCCCTCGCCCTCGCCGCGGTCGACCTCGAGGTGACGGCCGCCGACGCCGACGAGGTCACCGCGGCGATCGCCGCATACAACCTCACTCCGTTCCCGAAGGCCCGGGTGCTGCATTCCTCCGCCGAAGACGTCGCACTCGCCGGCGTCGGTGGCGCATGGCTCGATCCCGCGCGGCGCACGACCGCGGGCGGCACGACGACGAGGCTCGCGGATGCCGCGGACTACTCGCCCGGCCTCGACTTCGCCTTCGGCCTCGCCGACGCCCTGCCCGTCGGCGTCAAGCTCGGACCCGGCACCGACCGCAGGGTGATCCCGGCCGGCGCCGAGGCGCAGTGGATCTCGGTCGACGGCGACGTCGTCGAGCTCGTCGTCTGGCTCGGTGCGGTCTCGCGTCCGGGCATCGGTCGCGCCGCGCTCGTCATCCGCGGCGACGGGGCGGCCGAGCTCACCGCACCCCGCGACAGCGAGGATGCCCCGGTCGGACCACTCGGCGACTACCTCTACGAACCCGACGGCACGGTCATCCGCGCCCGGCTCATCGGCGAGCTGGCCCGAGCGAACGGCGCGTGGATGCTGAGCGAGGGCATCGCGTACCTCACCGCCGACACCGCGTTCGAGTCGCCGTTCGCTCGGGGGTTCCGGGTCATCGAGCGGCTGCCGGCCGACGAGAGGCAGCTGCGTCAGGCGCTCGCGGCTCGCGGCATCGGCACGCTCGAGATCAAGAAGCGCGGCGTCGACGTCGACCCTGCAGCGTTGCGCACCCGGTTGAAGCTCCGGGGCGAGGCGAGCGCGACGATCGTGCTCACTCGTGAGGAGGGTCGCCATGTCGCGCTGCTCGTCGAGCGGATCTGAGCCGCCCGAGTCGAGGAGCCGACTCGCGGCTCAGTGCGGCAGGGCGCCGAAGACGATGGCGTAGTAGCCGATCCAGACCGCCGAGAACACGAGTCCCGCCACGCCGGTGCCGATGCCGACGAATGCGAGCGTGCGCCCTTCCTCCTCGCGTCGGAGGCCGAGGACGCCGAAGACGATCGCCGCGATCGAGAGCGGCAGCATCCACCCCACGAACAGCGACGCGATCCCGCCGAGCGCACCGACGACCGCCGCGACCCAGCTGTAGACACGCCGTTGGGTGCGATCCTCGGCGACGTCGGATGCCGCGGCCGACAGCTCGGGACGATGCACGACGAGCAGCTGCCCCGTGGGCAGCGTGCGGAGCTCGCCCGTGTCGAACGGCACCTCGAACTCGCGCACCACGGGGTCGGCGCGGAGCGTCGGTTCGGCGGGTTCGGGCGGAACGGCGCGCACGAGGGGCGCCGCCGCCTCGGTCCCCTTCGCCGGCCGACGCTCCGGAGTCTCGCCCGCGGGCGAGACTCCGTCGCGATCGGACATCACTCGCCTCAGTACGTGTAGTCGTACGCGCCGAGCCCGGTGAAGGCGACGCTCCAGAGGATGATCGAAAGGAGGCCGATGCCGACGCCAACGAAGCCGAGCACGATTCCGGTCAGCCACATGCCCTTGGCCGCCGGCTCCTTCTTCTTGCCGAGGAAGCCGAGCACGACCGCGGCACCCGGGATGAGGAGTTGCATCACGCCGCCGACGATCGGGATGAACACGACGAAGAACCCGACCAGGCCGACGATTCCGGCGATGAGCGAGATGAGGCTCAGCACGGGCGTGGGCTTCGCGGTGGCCGTGCCGTAGGCGGGAGCGACGTAGCCGGGCTGCCCGTACCCGGGCTGGCCGTACGGCGACTGCTGGGCGCCGTACGAGCCGCCCGGCGCGTCGGGAGCCCCGTAGGCCGCCGCCGGTGCACCCGCGGCGGGCGGCGGCGGCGGAGTCGACGCTCCGAAGCTCGGCGGCGCGGGCGGCGCCGGCGGCACGGGCGCCGACGGTGCACCCGGCGCGGACGGCGCGCTCGGCGCCGACGGTGCGCTCGGAGCCGACGGTGCGTTCGGAGTCGAGGGCACCTCGGGCGTCGACGGCTCGGTCGGGAACGCGGGCCCGGGCTCGGGCTCCGATGGGATGGTCGGCTCGGGCGTCGAGGGGACGGTCGGCTCCTCGGGTGCCGGCGGCACGACGGGCGCGTCGGGTTCGGAGGGAATGGTCGGCTCCTCGGGCACCCTCGGTGCGTCGGGATTCTTGGGATCGCTCATGGCAGTCGCCTTTCGTGTCGGAACGTGCGGAGCCGGATCAGATCAGTACGTCACGCCCGTCTCGTAGAGCGCGGCGAGCGACGCGAAGACGACGATCGTGATGATGATCGAGAGCACGATGCCGACGTAGCCGATGATGAGACCGGCGATCGCGAGGCCCCGGCCCTGCTCGCCCGTCTTCTTGATCTGGCTCAGCGAGATGTGCCCGCAGATGATGCCCACGAGGAACCCGATGCCCGAGACGAGGCCGATGAGCGAGGCCACGAGCGAGACGATCGCGAGCGTGTTGGTCTTGGCGGCGCCGGTCGGCTGGCCGTACGCGGGAGCAGCGTCGGGCGCGCCGTAGGCGGGCGCGGGCTGCGAGGCGGGCTGGTCGGGAAGATTCGGATCGGTCACTGTCGGTGTTCCCCTCGATGCTGTGGATTGGGTGCCGCATTCGGGCGGCAGTCACGGCCCGCACGATCGCGGCATCCGCTGACGCTGCACACACTATCGCGGCGCGCACGCCGAGCACAGCCTCGCGCGCCGTCGGCGTCACACCTGGATGTCGGTGACCGGGAGCGTCGAGTCCGCTCCGAAGCCCAGGTCGGACGGAGCATGTCCGGCCATCATGAGCTGCGAGCCGAGCGCGGCGATCATCGCACCGTTGTCGGTGCAGAGCGACAGGGGAGGGATGCGGAGCGCGATGCCCGCGGCATCCGCTCGCTCCCTGGCGACCTCCCTGAGTCGGGCGTTCGCGACCACGCCGCCGCCGAGCAGGAGCCGCGGCACGCCGAGATCGGCGCAGGCCGCGATGGCCTTGCCGACGAGCACGTCGACGACCGCCTCACGGAAGCTCGCCGCGACATCCGCGAGCGGAACGGGATCGCCGGCCGCCTCGCGTTGCTCGACCCAGCGAGCGACCGAGGTCTTCAGGCCCGAGAAGCTGAAGTCGTAGCGATGCGCCGCGAGGTCTTTGGGCTGCGTCAGACCCCGTGGGAAGCGGATCGCCGCGGGGTCGCCCCCGACCGCCGCCCGGTCGATCTCGGGACCGCCGGGATACGGCAGCCCGAGGAGCCGGGCGACCTTGTCGAACGCCTCCCCCGCCGCGTCGTCGATCGTCTCGCCGAGGAGCTCGACGTCGGAGACGAGATCGCGCACGAGCAGCAGCGACGTGTGCCCGCCCGAGACGAGCAGGGCGATCGTCGGTGTCTCGAGCGGATCGGCGGCGTCGAGGAGGTCGGCGCCGACGTGCCCGACGAGATGGTTGACGGCGTAGATCGGGCGGTCGAGCGAGAGGGCGAGCGCCTTGGCGGCGCCCACGCCGACCATGAGCGCGCCGGCGAGTCCCGGCCCGCTCGTGACCGCGACGGCGTCGAGCTCGGCGAGCTCGATCTCGGCCTCGGCGAGCGCCGCCGTGATCGTCGGACCGAGCGCCTCGAGATGCGCCCGCGCCGCGACCTCCGGGACGACGCCACCGTAGCGTGCGTGCTCCTCCATCGACGAGGCGATGACGTTCGCGAGAAGCTCGGTGCCGCGCACGACCCCGACCCCGGTCTCGTCGCACGAGGTCTCGATGCCGAGCACGAGCGGTGCGTCGCGGTTCATGCGGGGCGCCGATCGTCGACGCCGTGCGCGGCATCCGCACCGGCTGCGGCCGGCCTCGTCTCGGCGCCGGGCACGGCCAGCCGCATGAGGATCGCGTCGACGCCGTGCCGGTAGTATCGCGGCCGCACGCCGATCTCCTCGAAGCCGAGGGACCGGTAGAGGTTGCGCGCGATCGGGTTGT
>JAPSJT010000201.1 GCA_031178045.1 Agromyces sp. | reverse complement strand
GCCGCGCCGCGAAGAGCCAGTCGCCGAGGAGCGCCTCCACCTCGTCGGAGAGGACGCCCGCCGTCACCTCGACGCCGGCCGCCCTCAGCCGCTCGGCGCCTCCGGACGAGTGGTCGCCGGGGTCGTCGATGGCGTAGACGACGCGCGCGACACCGGCGGCGATGAGCGCCTCGGCGCACGGGCCGGTGCGCCCCGTGTGGTTGCAGGGCTCGAGGGTCACGATCGCCGTCGTTCCGCGGGCGGCGCCCGGTTCGAGCTTCGAGAGTGCGTCGACCTCGGCGTGCGCCGTCCCGGCGCCGCGGTGCCAGCCCTCGGCGAGCACGTCGCCGTCGGGGGAGAGGATGACGCAGCCGACGCGCGGGTTGATGCCTCGGGAGGGGCCGCGGACCGCGAGCTCGAGCGCGCGGCGCATCGCGGCGGCATCCGCCATCGTGTCGGCACCCGTCGTCATCCGTCGTCCTGTTCCTCAGACTCCGGGGATGTGGGCTGCCGCAGCGGGCGGTATGCCATGGCGTCGACTGTGCACAGCACAGCCGACACGTGCCGCCTCCCATCCGGACTTTCACCGTCGGTCCCGGAATTCCACCGGATCAACCGTTCGCGCAGGGCCTCTCGGCCTCGCGCTCGCGGCTCGCGGACTGTCACCGCCGGTTCGGACTTGCACCGACCCCGGAGCACGTTTGTCGTGTCGATTCTAGGTCAACGCGGCGAGGCGCAGACTATTCCCGTCGTCGCTGTCGCCCGGCTCGTCAGCGGCACTGCGATGCGACGGCGATCTGCGCATCGCTCGGCCGCCCGTACGCCTCGATCCCGGAGCCCGGGATGTCGTAGCCCATGCCGATCGCCCACGCGGTCGCCCACATCTCGTGGTCGCCCGAGAATTCGGGCCCGGAGAAGAGGGGTTCGCACGCCGGCCGCACGACCTGGGTGTGCCCGACCTCGTGCACCACGACGGCCTTCGCGTTCGGATCGGCGTACCAGTTGTCGGAGATGCTGTGGGTGAGGTTGATCGAGCCCCAGCCGCCGTCGGTCGGCCAGAACTCGGCGGTGCCCGAGTACCACCCGTCGCTCGGGAGACCGTTGACCTCGTAGGCCCAGGTGAAATCGAGCGAGACCCCGGCGGAGATCGAGCGCGCGAACGCCTCGATCTCGGCGCGGACGGGATACTCGGGCTCGAGGCGACGGGCCTCCTCGCCCGCATGCGAGGCGCGGACCTCGTCGATCGCCAGCACGGTCGCTGAGAACGCCGAGGCCGAGCCGTCGGCGTGGGTCCACCCCGACCCCTCCTGGTCGATCGCGTGTCGCAGTGCGATCCGGCTGCGGTGGGTGGCCGACGGATGGTTCGCGAGCGCCTGCTCGGCGCTCGCGGCGAGCGCCTCGAAGAGCGCATCATGCGTCGCGAGAGTGCTGCGCCGTGCCGCCGCCATCTCGTCGCGCGCGGTCTCGAGCTCGTCGGCCTCCCGGATCCGGAGGTCGCGGGACTCGATGAGACGCCAGACGGCGGCGTACCGTTCCCACGCCGGCGTGCCGAGCTCGGCGGGCGCGGCATAGTGGGGTTCGGGGTCGAGTGCAGCCGACGGCGCCTGCTCGATGGCGTCGGCGAGGGCGTCAGCGGCATCCGTCATGGCGGCGATCGCGGTGGCGTCGACGTACGCGGGATCGGCGACGGCCGCGAGCGAATCCGAGTGACTGCTCGCGCGCTCGGCGCGGTCGATGAGGCCGAGGTAGTCGGCGGACGACTGCTCGGCGGAGGTGTGCGCCGTGGTGAACCGGTCGAACGCCTGCGCGTAGAGCCAGGTCGAGATCGACTCCTGGGCGAGGGAGCCGAGCAGGAGCGAGGTCGAGCCGACGCTCACGATGAGGATCGCGAGGGGCCACGCCGGCTTTCGTCGCTGAGTGCCGGTCTCGTCGGTGGTCCCCGTCATCCCTCGTCTGCTCCCGTCTGGCGCGCCCGCGTGCCGCCGATCACACGGTACGGGCTGCCCGGTGGGGATGGGGTCTCGATCCGGTCACGGGCCGGTGACCCTGGGAAGCGCAGTCAGGCGGAGGGGGCATCGACGAGCGCCCGCGCCGTGCCCTCGTCGACGATGAGGTCGGTGATGAGGCCGGCGGCGAGCGCCCCGCGCAGGCTCGGGAGCTTGGCCTTGCCCGAGACGACGCAGATGCGCCGGGGCGCCCGACGAAGCACCGCGAAGTCGGGACCGGTCGCACGTTCGTTCAGTCGGATGCCCTCGGTCGACCCGTCGCCACGGTAGAAGACCGTCGCGACGTCACCGACCGCACCGTCGCGACTCAACGCCTCGTAGTCGCCGCGGTCGAGATAGCCGCCCTGATAGACGTGGCTCGGCACTTCGGCGAACGGCGAGCCCACGCCGAACAGGGCGACGTCGAGTCGAGCCTGCAGGTCGAGGAGGCGTCGCGTGCTCCGCTCCTTCCAGAACGCGCGCTTCGTCGCGGGGTCGTCGAAGAAGGCGGGCACCGGGAACTGCTGCACGTGGGCACCGAACGCGTCGCCGAACCGGCGCAGGAGCTCGCTGGCGTAGACGATGCCGGTCGTGCGCACGTTGCCGGCGCCGTTCAGCTGCACGATCTCGGTGTTGTGCGTGGCCTTCGGAACGAGGTGGCGGCTCATGGCGCTCATCGTCGACCCCCACGCGACCCCGATCGCCTGGTTGGAGTCGACGTACTGTCCGAGAATTCGTGCAGCGGAGAGCGCGACCCGGTCGAGCCGGTCGACGTCGCTCGCGTGGTCGGGCACGGGCACGACGTGCGCGCGCACCTCGTGCCGTTCGAGGATCTCCTGCTCGATGCGGCTCGGCAGGTCGAGCGGGGAGTGGATCGAGATCTCGACGAGCCCGCTCGCCCGGGCGTGGCTGAGCAGTCGCGAGACCGACGAGCGGGACGTGTGCAGCTCGTGCGCGATCGCGTCCATCGTGAGGTCCTGCATGTAGTACAGGTGCGCCGCCCGCAGGGCGTCCCGCGTCTTGCCGGGCACGGTCTCGGCGGCCTCGTCGCCCCGTGCGTCGCTCTTGATCATCCGACCACCCTTGCACATATGTTCACTCGGCTTGCAACAGCGTGCGCGCGAGTTCACGATGTATTCATCCACACCGGGCCTGCCGAGCGCAAGCCCATCCCTCCACATCGAGAGGACAGCGATGTCTCCGCACTCCACGACCCCGAAGCGCCGGGAACTCGGCGACGCCGCCGCCCCCGGACTGCGCGCCGAGGTCGCCGCACTCCGATCGCGTCCGACGGCCGACGTCGTCATCGTCGGCGGCGGCATCAACGGCATCGCGACCTTCCGGGACCTCGCACTCCAGGGCGTCGACGTCGTACTGGTGGAACGCGACGACTTCGTGTCGGGCGCCTCGTCGGCGTCGTCGCACATGATCCACGGCGGCATCCGATACCTCGAGAACGGCGAATTCCGCCTCGTGCGCGAGTCGGTCGAGGAGCGCAACGGCCTCATCCGCATCGCGCCGCACTACGTGAAGCCGCTCGAGACCACGGTGCCGATCTTCTCGACGTTCTCGGGCATCCTCTCGGCGCCGATGCGCTTCCTGACGCACCGGCAGGGCAAGCCCACCGAGCGGGGCGCGGCGCTCATCAAGGCCGGCCTCACGATCTACGACTCGTTCTCGCGTGATGGCGGCTCAGTGCCTCGCCACCGCTTCCACGGCCGCGCACGTTCCCTCGCCGAGCTGCCCGCACTGAACCCGGGCGTGAAGTACACCGCCACCTACTACGACGCGAGCATGCACGACCCCGAGCGACTCGCCCTCGACGTGCTCTTCGACGGCCTGGCGGCGGGACCGCACGCCCGCGCCGTGAATCACGTGGCGGCCGTCGCCCTCGATGCCGACGGGGTGCGGCTGCGCGACGGGCTCACGGGGGAGGAGTTCGCCGTCGCCGCGCCCGTGGTCGTCAACACCTCCGGCCCGTGGACGGACCTCACGAACGCGGACCTCGGTCGTCCGACGAGCTTCATGGGAGGAACGAAGGGGTCGCACATCGTGCTCGACCACCCCGAGCTGCTCGCAGCGACCGCCGGTCGCGAGATCTTCTTCGAGCACGAGGACGGTCGCATCGTGCTCATCTACCCGCTGAAGGGCCGCGTGATGGTCGGCACGACCGACCTGGAGCACGACATGCGCGAACCCGCGATCTGCACCGAGGAGGAGGTGGACTACTTCTTCGAGCTCATCGCGCACGTTTTCCCAGGCATCGCGGTCGACCGTTCGCAGATCGTCTACCGCTTCTCGGGGGTGCGGCCGCTGCCGCGTCACGACGACACGCAGCCGGGCTTCGTGTCGCGCGACTACCGCATCGAGCGGGCGGATGCCCCGGCTCGCCCCGGCACCAC
>JAPSJT010000200.1 GCA_031178045.1 Agromyces sp. | reverse complement strand
GCTCCTTCGGCTTAGGCTCGGCACATGAGCGCAGACCCGTCCGCCCGGATCCTCACCATCGCCGGCGTCGCGACTCCGGTGATCCACGAACGCGCCTTCGTGGCCGCCGGCGCGGTGATCGTCGGCGACGTGCGTCTCGAGGCGGGATCGAGCGTCTGGTACAACGCCGTGCTGCGCGCCGAGGCCGAACCGATCGTGCTCGGTGAGGACGCCAACCTGCAGGACGCCGTCGTCTGCCACGTCGATGCCGGCTTCCCGCTCACGATCGGGCGCGGCGTCTCGGTCGGACACGGAGCCGTGCTGCACGGCTGCACCGTCGAGGACGACTGTCTCATCGGCATGGGCGCCACCGTGCTGAACGGGGCGGTGATCGGGGCGGGCTCGCTCGTCGCGGCCGGTGCCGTCGTGCTCGAGGGCACGGTGGTGCCACCCGGTTCGCTCGTCGCCGGAGTACCCGGAAAGGTGCGTCGCGAGCTCACCGACGCCGAACGCGAGGGCATCCGTCGCAACGCCGTCGCCTACCTGCGGCACGTCGACGAGCACACGGCCCCGGTCGACTGAACTCGAGGCCGCAGGGCGTCACCGCTCCGGGGCGTCAGGCGCGAATCGCCGTTCCCGGCCGGGCGCCGGGAACAGCCGAGACCGGGGCGCCGCCGGGAATCTCCGTCGCCTTCGCGAGCTCGGTCCGCTCGCCCGTGAGCCAGGCGCGCACCCGCCGGCCTCGGCGCACGAGCCAGCGCGCCGGCACGGCCACGGCCATCGCCACGGCACCGGCGATCGATCGGTCGTGCCGGCCCAGCATCCGCTTGCGCTCGAAGGCCCGTCGCAGCGCGCCGCCGACGAGGTTGTAGCGGCGCGCGTGCAGCACGAGTGCCCGCGCCTGACGCCGTGCCACGAGGCGCTCGAGGTGCTCGAGCCAGTCGTCGGCGGCGGCACCGTGGAAGTAGTTGTCGTCGAGCCAGGCGGTCGATGGCGACCGGCCGACGCCGGCCGCGACGTCCTCCGCGCCGCCGAACAGCCCGCTCCCCTCGAACACCGTGTTGATGAGCTTCGGGCCGACGCCGAACTCGTCGACGACGAGTGCCGGCACGCCCGCCGCGATCGCCTCGAGCACGGCCGTCGAGCTCACCGTCACGAGCGTCGACGCCCGCGCGAGATGCTCGGCCATCGGCCCGTCCTCGATCACGAGGTTCGGCGGCAGGGTGCCGCCGAGCTCGGCGCGCACGGCCGCATCCGCGAGCAGATCCCCGAAGTCGTACGCCTCGGCGTGCGTCTGCGCCTCACCGGCGCGGGCGCGCACCTTGACGACGACGCGCCGGTTCGGACGACGGCGTGCGGCATCCGCGAGCCAGCGCAGCATGCGGATGCGATCGTCCCGCTCGGCCGGCACCTTCGCCTGGGCCGCGAAGACGAGGTCGGTGCGATCGACGGATGACGCGGCATCCGCTCGCGCCGACAGCTCCGCGGCGCGCAGGAAGGGCAGCGTCGCCAGGCCGAATTCGACCGGAACGCCGAGCCGTTCGGCGTTCGAGCGGAACTCGCGCACCTCACGCCGACTGTGCAGGACGATGAGGTCGACCTGCTCGCGGTAGACGACGGCCTTCGGCTCGGCGGGGATCGTCAGGCCCGGGAAACCGCTCACGAGCACGGGGCGGTCGGGCCCGGCGCCGACGATCGGTGCGGCGACCCGCACGAGTGGGCCGCGCAAGGCGAGCAGCACCGCGTCGGGGCGGTCGCGGGCGACGAGATCGCCGAGTTCGTCGAGGTCGGCGCGCACGACGTCGTCGGGCGCGAAGCGGGTGTGCGCGAGCGCGACCCGCAGTTGACGGGGGCTCGGCGCCGCGGGCGTGCGCACGAGCACGAAGGCGGCGGTCCACGTCTCGGGGAGCCGCGTCGCGAGGGCCGCCCCCCACTTCGCGTAGGAATCGGTGTCGGCGACGACGAGGAGCCGTGGGCCGGCGGCATCCGCTCGCCCGGCGCCCCGACTCACGCGGGAACCCGGCGCAGCTTCGCGCGCGGCGCCTCCTCGCCGGGGAACACGCGCTTCACGCCGTCGCCGAGGGCTTCGCCGATGATCCGGATGTCGCGCACGAGGTGCTCGAGCCCCTGCGGCTCGAGCGAGGCGGCCTGGTCGCTGCCCCACATCGCCCGGTCGAGGGTGATGTGCCGCTCGACGGCGACCGCGCCGAGCGCGACGGCGGCGAGTGAGATCTGCAGCCCTCGCTCGTGCCCCGAGTAGCCGATCGGAACGCCGGGATAGCGCGAGCGGAGCGTCTGGATGGTGCGGAGGTTCGCCTCCTCCGGCGGCATCGGATAGCTCGAGGTGGCGTGCAGCATGACGAGCCGCTCGGTGCCGAGCGCGTCGACCGCCGCGTCGATCTCGTCGAGCGTCGACATCCCGGTGGAGAGGATCACGGGCTTGCCGGTCGCGGCGATCGCGTCGAGCAGCTCGACGTCCGTCACCGACGCCGACGCGACCTTGTGGGCGACGACGTCGAGCCCCTCGAGGAACTCGACCGACGGCACGTCCCACGGCGAGGCGAACCAGTCGATGCCCGCGCGCATCGCGTACGAGGCGATCTCGAGGTACTCGGCCTCGCCGAACTCGACTCGGCGTCGGTAGTCGAGGTAGCTCATCGTCCCCCATGGCGTCTCGCGTGGCACGTCGCGCATGTGCTCGGGAGTCGAGATCTCGGGGGTGCGCTTCTGGAACTTCACGGCCTGCGCCCCCGACTCGACGGCGACGTCGATGAGTCGCTTGGCGATGTCGACGTCGCCGTTGTGGTTCAGGCCGATCTCACCGATCACGTAGACGGGCAGGCCCTCGCCGATCACCGATCGGCCGATGCGCACGGACATTCGTTCTCCCTCGTTCAGGATCGCGCGGAGTGCGCGGGGTCGGCGGAGGCGCTGGCGGCGCCGGGTGTCTGGCGGGCGGATCGGCGGGCCTCGCGGGCGTCGAGGATCAGGTCGGCGAGCTCCCGCACCGCGCCGTGTCCGCCGCGCCGGATGAGCACGTGCCGTGCGGCGGCCCGGGCGACCGGCGCGGCATCGGGCACGGCGACGGGCCAGCCGACGAGGTCGAGCGCCGGGAGGTCGCCGCGGTCGTTGCCGAGGTAGGCGATGCGATCGAGGCGGATGCCCCGGGCCTCCGCCCACTCGCGAAGCGCCGCGCCCTTGTCGGCGACGTTCTGGCGGCACTCGACGCCGAGCTTGTCGGCGCGGCGGCCGACGACCGGATTCGCCTCGGCCGACAGGATGAGCACGGGGACGCCGGCGGCACGCAGGCGCGCGATGCCCGCGCCGTCGGCGCGGCTCACCTGCACCGACTCCCGCCCGAGCTCGTCGAGGGAGGCGGAGTCGTCGGTGTGCACGCCGTCGAAGTCGGTGACGAGGGCGTCGACGTCGACGTTCGGATGCCGCGAGCCGGTCGCGTTCGCGGCCCCGGCGGTGAGCAGCCGATCGAGGTGCGGCGCGAGCGCCCGGGCACGCTCGAGGTCGGCGGACTCGTCGATCTCGATCGCGTGGTCGGGCGCGACCGGCTGAACGCCGACGCGTCCGAAGAAGCGGTGCCCGGCACGGACGAAGCCGTCGGTGCGGAACACGTAGAACGCGCCCGTCTCGGCGAACTCGGGCCGTCGATCCTGACGGCGGGGTCGAACGGCCGCGTCGTGGTTCACGCCGACCGCGCCGCCCGCCGCCTCGTCCTCCCGCCACAGGAAGACGTGCGACGGGGTCGCCGAGAAGACGACATCGCGCCGGCCCGAGGCGACCCCGTCGATCGCGGCGTCGAGGTCGACGGGATCGATGAACGGCGACGTCGCCTGGATGAAGACCGTGATCTCGGACACCGGCCTGGCGGCATCCGAGAGGTGCGCGATCGCGTGCAGGAGCGCGGACTCGCTCGACGCCGTCGCGCTCGCGAGGTCGGCCGGTCGGCTCACGATCTCGGCGCCCGCGGCGGCGGCGGCATCCGCGATCTCGTCGTCGTCGGTCGTGACGACGACGCGCCCGATCCGCTCGGCCGCGAGCGCCGCATGGATCGCGCGCGTGATGAGCGGCACTCCCCCGACGCGGGCGAGGTTCTTGCCCGGGACGCCCTGCGATCCGCCGCGCGCCGGGATGATCGCCACGGCGAGCGCCGTCGACGGCTCCCCGGCCGCGGCATCCGACCCCGCCTGCGGGACCGCCGCAGGCACGGACGCCGATGCCGCACGGGCGGGCGCCTCGGCGAGGTCGATCTGGGCCATGGCGCGACGCTACGCGCGGCAGGCGGACGCCCGGTGCACGCACGGTGAACGCCGGGCGACCGGCAGGTCGACTAGCGGTGCAGCCGGAACTCCGCCGCCTTCACGACGTTCGCGAGCAGCATG
>JAPSJT010000199.1 GCA_031178045.1 Agromyces sp. | reverse complement strand
GTCTCGGTGAACGACTACGACCTCGTCATCCTCGACCGTGACCTTCCCGTCGTGCACGGCGATGAGGTCTGCCGCGTGATCGCGGCATCCGATGCCGCCACCCGCGTGCTCATGCTCACGGCGGCGGGCACCGTCGAGGACCGGGTCGCGGGACTGTCGATCGGAGCCGACGACTATCTGCCGAAGCCGTTCGCGTTCACCGAGCTCGGCGCGAGGGTCATCGCGCTCGGCCGCCGATCACGTCCGGCCAGCCCGCCGGTGCTTTCTCGCGCCGGCATACGGATCGACACCAGCCGGCGCGAGGTGCTGAGAGACGGCCGATACGTCCCGCTCTCGCGCAAGGAGTTCGCCGTGCTCGTCGAACTGGTCCGCGCTGACGGCGCCTTCGTCTCGGCTGAGCAGCTCCTCGAGAAGGCGTGGGACGAGCAGATCGATCCGTTCACCGGGGTGGTACGCATCACCATCCTGAAGCTCCGCCGGAAGCTCGGCGACCCACCGATCATCGAGACCGAGCCGGGAGTGGGGTATCGGATCCGATGATGCGTCCGAAGTTCACGCTCCGAACCAGGCTCACCCTCGTCTACGGGACGCTGTTCCTCGTCGCCGGCCTCGTCATGCTCGCGCTGACCTGGGCGCTCGTGCAGCAGCAGGTGCTGATCGCGGGACCCGAGTTCCCGGTCGGAACGGACGTCCCGCGGACCGTCGAACGTGCGCCGGCTCCCGACGAGGATGTCGTGATCCGCGCGGTGGACGCGACGCGAGAGGCAGCACTCAGCGCGCTCGTGACGCAGGGGACGCTCGCGCTGGTGCTGGTCGGGGGCCTGGCCGCATGGATCGGCTGGCTCCTCGCCGGGCGAATGCTGCACCCCCTCGCAATGATGACCGCCACCGCACGGCGTATCGCAGAGGCGCCGGATGCGGATCGGCGGATGCACGAGCGCATCGCGATCGAGGGCCCGCGCGACGAGATCACCGAACTCGCCGACACCTTCGACGGCATGCTCGCCCGACTCGATGCGGCATTCGACGGGCAACGCCGCTTCATCGCCAATGCATCGCACGAGCTGCGCACGCCCCTCACGCTGAACCGGGCTCTGCTCGAGGTGTCGACGAGCCGGGCCGACGCATCCGCCGACCTCAAGCTGCTGTCCGAGACGCTGCTTCAGATCAACGCCCGCCACGAGCACCTCATCGACGGGCTGCTGCTGCTCGCTCGTTCGGAGCGGGAACTCGCCGAGCGCCGATTCGTGGACCTGGCCGACGTCGTCGAACACGTCGTCGGCCGGCCGTGGACGGACGAGACCGTCGAACTCGAGATCGACACGACGGAAGCCCCGACGATCGGTGACCCGGTGCTGCTCGAACAACTGGTCCGGAACCTCGTCGACAACGGTGTTCGCCACAATCTGGTCGAAGGGGGGTTCGTTCGTGTCGCCACGCGAACCGACAGCACGAGCGCGGTGCTCGAGGTGTCCAACTCGGGGCCCGTCATCGCCCCGTACGAGCTCGACGACCTGGTGGAGCCGTTCCATCGCCTCCGCGGCGATCGGATGGCCGACACCGACGGCGCAGGCCTCGGCCTCTCCATCGTGCGGGCGATCGTTCAGGCCCACGACGGAGAGCTGCAGTTGAGTGCGCGGGCCGACGGCGGCCTCGGCGTGACGGTGCGGCTCCCGGTCGAGCCATACCAACCCGACGACGAGAAGAACCGGGAAAAGGTCCGCGGAGGCTCAGCGGGCGAGGACGAGCCGAACATCCGGAATGACCCTTCCATCGAGCGTTAGCACGTGCTAACGTAAGTAAGCACTGACAGAAGGGAGTTCGACCATGGGTCAGCCGATTGCAATGTTCGAGGTCGTCAGCTCGGAGCCGTCGCGGGCGCTCAGCTTCTACACGGAGCTGTTCGGATGGCGCGCCGGGCCCTCGTTCGATGGGTACACGCTGATCGACACGGGCGCCGGCGAAGGCGCCGTCGGTGGCGGTATCGGCCCGTCGTACGCCGAGGGCGACACCGGCGTGAAGGTCTACGTGGCGGTCGACGATCTCGACGCCGCGATCAAGAAGGCGGAGGAGCTCGGGGGATCGGCAGTCGTGCCACCCACCCCGCTCCCCGAGGGGTACGGCACCTTCGCCGTGGTGACGGACCTCGACGGGAACGCTGTCGGGTTGTGGAAATGAGTCGTCGGGTGGCCGCCGGTCGGCAGCCGCACGACGATCGGACGACTGAAGTGTTCCGAGCCCTTGTCGAGCCTCGCCGGCGCGCCATCCTCCGCCTCGTCGGCGACAGCGAGCTCGCTGCCGGCGAGATCGCCGATGCCTTCGACATCACGCGGCCCGCGATCAGTCAGCACCTGACCGTGCTGAAAGACGTGGGGCTGCTCATCGAGCGCCGCGAGGGAACCAGGCGGCTCTACCGAGCCAGTCCAGAACGGATCGCCGAGCTCAGGGCGGTACTCGACGAGTTGTGGGGCGATGCGCTCGGGAAGGCGCGCCGCCTCGTCGAGGGGGAGCTCGAGTCGGATCTCGAGGAGGCGATGTGAGCGACGCGATCATCGGACGGGCCGAGCCTGCGGGCGTGGTGGTTCCACTCCGGCGGCCCCCCATCAGGCAATCGACGGTGGTCGCCAGCAGTGCTGCCCACACGTTCTCGGTATTCACGCGGCGCCTGGCCGAGTGGTGGCCGCTGACACCGTTCAGCTACGGGGGAGAACGGGTGCGGCACGTGGCGATCGAGGAGTGGGTCGGCGGCGACGTGTCCGAGGTCTGGGACGATGGCACGACAGTGAGCTGGGGCGAGGTGCTCGAGTGGACCCCGCCGACGGCGCTGACCATGACCTGGAATATCACCGGCACTCCCACCGAGGTGGCGCTTCGGTTCGTGCAGCTGGCTCCGTCGCTCACAAGGGTCGACCTCGAGCACCGGGGCTGGGAACGGTTGAGCGACGCGGAACTCGACCGCGACTGCGCACTCCCCGGTGGCTACAACGGTGGCGCCTTCCAGGCCGGCTGGACCGAGATTCTCGGTCGTCTGCGTACGGCGGCCGAGCGACACGCATGAAATGAGGGATTGCGATGATCGATGCGAGCAGCATCACCGACGAGCGAATGCTCGAACTCATCGGCAGTGCTCGCCGGTACACCGTCTGCCTGCTCCGACGAGGCCCCCGATGGGGCATTGCCGACTGGGAATCACTCATCTGGGAGCACGGCCGGCGCAACATCGCGATGCGTGAGGCCGGGATGCTCGTGGTCACGTTGCCCGTGCCGGATTCGGAAGAGTTCGCCGGCGTGGGGGTGTACACGAGCGACGCCGCGACCGTGCGCGAGATCCTCGTTGGGGACCCGGCGATCGCGGCGGGGGTGCTCGAGTTCGAGCTCCTGGATGCGCAGGGCTTCCCCGGTGACGCCCTGCCCGATCCCACCGTCACGGAACCCGAGACGGCCGCGCCGGCACGACGGTGACGGCTCACGGCCGAGCTGGTCCACCGAGATCCGACGCCGTGCCCCGGACACGCACACGACCCTCGAGCGGAATCTCGACGGTGATCAACGAGGGGCGACCCGCGTGCGCGCCCTGCTCGACCTCGATCACGGCGGGCAACGCGAGGTGCCGACCTGCGCGCAGGTAGGAGCCGAGGCCCGCCGCAGCCGAACCCGTGGCGGGGTCTTCTCGGATCCCGCCTCTCGGGAACGGGTTGCGCGAGGTGAACCGGTTTGCCGAGTTGCGATGGATCACCGGGATGGTGCCATCCCAGCCCGCGCGGTTCTGCAGATCCACCACGGCATCTGCATCGTGGTCGAGCGAGGCCAGAACGCCCGCTCGCACGAAGAGGATCGGATGCGGGTTGCCTCCGCGCACGAAAGCCGGCGGCAACGCGGGGTCGAGATCGCCGCGAGAGAGGCCGAGGGCGGCGAGCAGCTCCTCGAGCAGCTCGCCGGGGAGCTCCTCCACCGTGGTGTCGACGGCGGTGAGGGTGGCCGCCTCAGCGCTGGCTTCCACGAGCACCTCACCGGCGTTGGTCGTGAACGCCAGAACCGGCCCGGCGCCTCTGCGGGCGAGCGCGACTCCTGAGGCGATGGTGGCATGCCCGCAGAAGGCGATCTCGCTGCGAGGCGTGAAGTAGCGGATGCGTGCCGACGTCGGCGTGACCGCCGTGAGGAACGCCGTTTCGCTGTAGCCGAGCTCGGCCGCGATGGCCGCCATTTCCGCCCGGGAGAGGGATTCGGCATCGACGACGACCCCGGCCGGGTTGCCTGAATGCGGGTTCGGATTCGCTGTCGTGAACGCGCGCAACGCGAGGATCTCCATGGTTGAAGAACATACGGGCGCAGCGACGTGCTTCTCGCGGGCCAATCCGGTACGAGTGGCTCGCCGCCACGC
>JAPSJT010000198.1 GCA_031178045.1 Agromyces sp. | reverse complement strand
ACCGGGCAGATACCCGGCTTCGGGTAAAGTCGTACCGCTGCGTATCCGAAGGGGCCTCATGCCACTGTCTGACATCGCGACCGCCCTTGCGACCCTGCGCGAGGGCCGTCCGATCATCGTCGTCGACGACGAGGATCGAGAGAACGAGGGCGATGTCGTGATCGCCGCCGAGCTGGCGACCCAGGCGTCGATCGCGTGGCTGGTCCGGAACTCCTCGGGGTTCATCTGCGCCCCGATGAGCAATGACATCGCCGACGCCCTCCGGCTGCCGCTGATGGTCTCGGAGAATGAGGATCCCCGCGGCACGGCGTACACCGTCACCGTGGATGCGGCGGACCGCCTGAGCACGGGAATCAGCGCCGCCGATCGCGCGCACACCCTCAACGTGCTCGCGGACCCGAGCGCCACCCCCGCTTCGCTCACGCGGCCCGGCCACATCCTGCCGCTGCGGGCCGCGGACGGAGGCGTGCTCGAGCGCAACGGGCACACCGAGGCCGCCGTCGACCTGCTCACGCTCGCGGGCCTGAGGCCCGTTGCCGCCATCTCCGAGATCGTCGGCGAGGACGGTGAGATGGAGCGCCTTCCCGGGCTGCTCCGCCTGGGCGAGCGCGAGGACGTGCCCGTCATCTCGATCGAACAGCTGCAGCATCACCTCAGGCGATCGGCGATGCGAGGATGATGGGGTCGACGCGACACGCGGTCTCGTCGACACCCGCGAATGGAGCGAGGATGCCGGGTACGGGCGCTGACCTGGGGAGCGTGCCGACCGAGCGGCTCTCCCTCCTCACCAAGGTGGCGCGCATGTACCACGAGCAGAACGTGCGGCAGCCCGAGATCGCCAGCCGACTCCACATCTCCCAATCGAGGGTGTCGCGCCTGCTCAAGGAGGCCACCGACCTCGGTATCGTGCGCACCGTGGTCGTCGCGCCTTCCGGCGTGTTCCCCGAGCTCGAAGAGGCGATCCGGGACCGATACGCCCTCTCGGACGTGGTGGTCGTCGACGCGCACGACGAGGACGACGAGAGCATCCTGCTCCGCGCACTCGGGAGCGCGGGCGCGGCATACCTCGACACGACGCTCACCGGATCCGATCGCGTCGGGATCTCCTCATGGTCGGCGACGCTGCTCGCCACGGTCGATGCGATGGTGCCGAAGACGACCCGGCTCGCGACCGACATCGTGCAGGTCATCGGCGGGGTCGGGAACCCGAACGCGCAGGTGAAGGCGACGCACCTCGCCGACCGCCTGGCACGAGTCACCGGTGGCGTTCCGCAGTACCTTCCCGCGCCGGGGCTGGTCAGTACGGTCACCGCGCGTGATGCCCTCATGTCGGATGCGAACATCGCGGGGCTGCGCGGCGTCTGGGACGAGCTCACGGTGGTGCTGGCGGGCATCGGAAGCCTGCAGCCGTCGCCGCTGCTGCGCGACTCGGGCAACGCCGTTCCCGACGAGGACTTCGCACGCCTTCGGGAGGAGCACGCGGTCGGTGACGTCTGCCTCCGCTTCTTCGACGCGAACGGGGTGCTCGTCGAGTCGGATCTCGACGATCGCGTCGTCGGCATCCCATCAGAGGTGCTGCGGCGCGTCCCACGTCGGATCGGCATCGCGGGCGGCGAGCGGAAGCACGACGCGATCCGCGGGGCGATACGCGGCGGCTGGGTCAACGTCCTGATCACCGACGCCGCAACGGCCCGGTTCCTCGTTCAGGAGTAGCCCGACGCCGCTGACCTCGCCGGTCAGGCGCTCACCGGACCATGTCGCGGGTGAGCCAGCGAGCGACGCCGGCATCCGTGACGAGCAGGTTGACCCAGCCGCCACGGAGCGCGGCCGCGATCGCCTCCCGCTTCTCGGAGCCGCCGGCCACGCCGATCCGGCGAGGCACGCTCCGGATCTGAGCGGGCGAGATCCCGAGCACGCGGTCGCCGAGGCCCGCGTCCACGAGCCCGCCGTCGGCGTCGAAGTAGCGGAGGCAGACATCGCCGACCGCACCCGCAGCGAAGAGCGCCTCGAGCTCGGCGGAAGGCAGGGAGTTGCCCGATTCGCGGAGCTTGGGAGACGGAGCCAGGGCGCCGATGCCGAGCAGGAGCTGGGTGAGGGCCGCCCACTCGCCGGCGGCGGCCGCGATGTACCGGTCCTGCAGCAGGGCCATCCGATCGGAGCGGGACGCCGCCAGCCCGGGCGCTGCGACGAAGATCGGACGGGCGCCCGTCAGCTCGGCGAGCTGCACGGTCAGACGGGTCGCCTCGATCTGGGCACGAGCGAGACCGATGCCGCCCAGCACCTGCACGACCCGGGCGACTCCCCTGGGCTGCAGCTGCGGCATGGCGTCGACCATCGTCATGAGCGTGCTCGACCAGGAGGACACGCCGATCGCATCACCCGCTGAGAGCGTCGCCTCGACGTACGCCCCAGCCGCGCGCGCCACTGCTGCGCGCACGTCCTCCGCGGTGCCCTCCGCGTCGGCCACGACCACGTCGAGAAGCGAGAACCGATCCCGTACCGCGTCCTCGAGTTCGGGGTGCGTGCCGAGCGGAGGCTGGATGACGGTCTTCACGATGCCGGACTCGCTCGCGGCTCGGAGGTAGCGCGAGATCATCGATTGCGAGATGCCGAGCCTGCGAGCGATCTCCGGTTGGCGCATCCCCTGCTCGTGATACAGCCGGGCGACTCGGGTCACGGCGGCCCAGCGAGCATCCTTCGCGTCGCTCATGGGCTTCCGTCCTCGTCGCTCACCGTTCAGTACGAGCTGAAGAGCGCGCGCTGCACCAGCTTCAGGGCGGTGAGAGAGTCGTGGTTGGCCTGCGCCTCGCGCACGCCCTCGACGTCGAGCTTTCCGAGCGCCCGTTGCACGGCCTTGAGGAAGTCGATCGCGAGGTTCGCTGCCTCGACGCTGTCCTCTCGGAAGGGGAACTGGTCGAGCTGCCAGACACCGTGCCAGTCGTTCTTCTCGAGGGTGTAGAAGAACTCGAAGAGCTCGATGGGATGCACCGTGCCGGCGACCATGTCGTCGTCCCAGCTCCGGAGGTTGTCGTTGACGTCCATGCCGAAGAGGCGTCCGTAGTCGATGGCGAGCTGCGCCGAGTCCGCCGGGGACTCCCCGCCGAAGAGCGCGTGGCCGAAGTCGAGCAGGATGCCGACGTTGGGCAGGCCGATCTTCTCGATGCCGAGCAGGGTGCGCGCCATCGAGTCGAAGCTCATGTGCACTCGCGGCTCGCGTGGCTTGTACTCGATGACGAACTTCAGGTCCGGGTTCTCGGCCGCCAACTGCCCGACACCGTCGAGCGACGCCTTCCAGAGCGAACCGTGATCGACCTGGAACGGATAGTCCCAGCCGTCCTGCCCTGGCCAGAGCTTCACGTACTCCGCGCCGAAGTGCCGCACGACATCGGCGGACTCCGTGATGAGGTCGTGCGCGAGGCGCCGCACGCCGGGGTCGGGGTTCGTGAACGATCCCTTCGCGAACACCCGCGTGTAGATCTCCGGCGTGATGCCGATGACACCGAGGCCATTGCGGTCGAGCGCTTCCTGCACCTGCCCATTGGTGAAATCGCCGCCGAAGAACGGGTAGTTCAGGTCGACGACCGAGAGGTCGCGCACCTGGCCGGCGAGGTCGATCGCGTCCAGCACGGTTCGCGGATCGCCGTACCCATCGGTCGCGTAGCGGTCGACGTACGTGGCGAAATGCCAGATGCCCGCTCCAAATTTCTGTTCGTTCGTCATCGAATGATCCTCTCGCTTCGGTGTGGACGGGGCGGTCGGCTCGAAGCCGAGCCGACCACCCCGGTATTGGGCTCCGGATACCGCCGGGGCCGGGTTCCGGCTACTCGAGCGCGAACAGCGTGTAGCTCTCGGCGTTCTCGGCGTTGATGACGATGCAGTCGATCGACTGCTTCTCGTCCTCACCGGTGTCGCCGTCCTTGATGAACGCGTCGGCCTGCTGCACGGCGAGCTGCGAGATCAGCACGGCCGGCTGGAGGCCGGTGGCGAGCATCTTGCCGTCCTTGATCGCCTGCACGGCGTCGGGGCTGCCGTCGAAGCCGGCGATGACGACCTTGCCGCTGAGGCCGGCGGCCTCGACCGCGGCGACCGCTCCGAGCGCCATCGTGTCGTTGCCGGCGATGATCCCCTGGATGTCGGGGTCGCGCTGGAGCAGCGTCTCCACCTTCTGGAAGGCCTCGTCCTGGCTCCAGTTGGCGGTCTCCTTGGCGGCCTGCACCAGGTTCGGGTACTGGGAGATGACGCTCGCGAAGGCCTCGGAGCGCACTCCCGCGTTCGTGTCGGACTCCTTGCCGGTCAGCTCGATGTACTTGCCGCCGTCCGGAAGCGCCTTGACGAACTCCTCGGCGACCGCCGCGGCGCCCTGCGCGTTGTTCGCGACGATCTGCGCCTTCGCGATTCC
>JAPSJT010000039.1:3168-18214 GCA_031178045.1 Agromyces sp. | reverse complement strand
TTGAGGGAGCGCAGCACCGTCGTCTTGCCCGACCCGCTCGGGCCGATGAGCACGACGACCTCGCCGCGCCGCACCTCGAGGTCGATCGAGCGCAGCACCTCGTTGTCGCCGAACGACTTGCGGATGCCCCGGGCCGTGAGCAGCACGGAGTCGTCGGGCGCGGCCTTCGGGGCGAGCGGGTCGCCCGCGGCATCCGACCGCTGCGGTTCCTCGCCGCCGACGGCGCCGGGATCAGTGCGCGACATAGCGATCGAGCCTCCGTTCGAGCAGATTCTGCCCGCTCGAGAGCACGAGGCAGAAGAGCCAGTAGACGAGCGCGGCCTCGAGGTAGAGCAGCATGAACTCCTGGCTGAAGGCGGCGATCTGCTGCGAGACCCGGAACAGCTCGGTCACGAGGATGAGCGAGGCGAGCGAGGTGTCCTTCACGAGCGCGATGAACGTGTTCGAGAGCGGCGGCACCGACACCCTCGCGGCCTGGGGCAGGATGATGCGGCGGAGCGCGGTGCCTCGCGACATCCCGATCGTGTAGCCGGCCTCCCACTGGCCCTGCGGCACCGAGAGGATCGCCGCGCGGATGACCTCGGCGGCGTAGCCGCCGACGTTGAGCGAGAAGGCCGCGATCGCGCTCGGCCACGGGTCGATGACGAGGCCGACGGCGGGCAGTCCGTAGAAGATGACGAAGAGCTGTACGAGCAGCGGCGTGCCGCGGATCACCGAGACGTAGAACCGGGCGACGCCCGAGAGGATGCGGTTCTTCGACAGCCGTGCGAGGGCGACGACGAGAGCGAGCACGAGCCCGATCGCGAAGGAGGCGAGGGCGAGCGGGATCGTGCCGCTCACCCCGCCCCAGACGATCGGCCAGAACGACTCGAGGAACAGTTGCCAGCCGGATGTCACGGTGCGCCCCCTTCGATCGGGTCGAGGGGCAGACTACTGCGAGACGTCGGCGCCGAAGTACTTCTCACCGAGCTCGGCGAGCACGCCCTCCTCGCGGAGCTCCGCGATGGCCTCGTCGATCGCGGCGACGAGGTCGGCCTTGTCCTTCGTGAAGGCGAACGCGCTCTCGGAGGTCTCGTCGGTCTCTGCGGCGACCTCGATCGCGGCATCCGGCGTCGTGTTCACGTAGTCGAGGAAGGTGAGCTCGTCGTTGATCGTCGCGTCGACCCGGCCCTGCTGCAGCAGCGAGACGGCCTGCGCCCAGCCCTCGACGGCCTCGACGTTCGCGCCGGACTCGGTTGCGAGCTCGTACCAGTTGCTCGTGAGCGACTGCGCGGTGGTCTTGCCCGCGAGATCGTCGAACGACGAGATCGAAGTGTCGCCGTCGTTGACGACGATGACGCCACGCGAGACGGTGTAGGGCTCGCTGAAGAGGTACTGCTCCTCGCGCTCGGGGTTGATCGACACCTGGTTGGCGATGACGTCGAAGCGACCTGCCTCGAGGCCCGCGAAGATCGCGTCCCACTGGGTCTCCTGGAACTCGACCTCGAGGCCGAGCTTCTCGGCGACGGCCTCGGCGATCTCGACGTCGTAGCCGACGAGGTCGCCCGAGCCGTCCTCGTGGAAGCTGAAGGGGCGGTAGGTGCCCTCGGTCGCGACGGTGAGGGTGCCGGCCGTCACGAGACCGTACTCGTCGTCGCCCGCGCTCTCACTCGCGGCCGGGGCTCCGCTCGAGCAGGCGGCGAGTGCGATGACGGCGGCGGATGCGGCGGCGAGGCCGAGCAGGGTGCGGGCGCGGGACATTGGTGGTGGTGCTCCGTTCGTGACGATGGCGTTGAGCCGGGCTTCGGTCGGTCGCCGGGCATGACGAGTCCATCACGTGGGCGACCCCAGGAGGAAACCCGATGACTCCCCGTTGCATTCCGGCTCTGACCGGATTCGCGCCTCGGACTCAGCGTCCCTCGAACGCGCGGCACCAGGCCAGCGCCTCGACCGCATCGCTGCCGAGCTCGGGATGCCGCGCGCGGAACTCCGCGGAGCCCGCGGCGAAATCCGCTTCCAGTCGCCGTGCCGCCTTCGCGAGGGCCGGGCCGGCCTCACCGCCGAAGCGGGCGATGACCCGGGCGTCGTCGCGCACGGGCTTGGGCGTGCGCCCCCAGCCGGTCCATTCGACGACCGCGCGTGTGAGTCGAGGCTCCGTTGCCTTCATCACGGGTGTTTCTCCTTCGTGTGTGGATCTTCGTCGATCCGTCATGGCGGCCGCGACTCGTGATCGCGGCATCCCCGATCGATACTAGAACGCGTTGAGCCCGGTGAGGGCACGGCCGAGGACGAGCTGGTGGATCTCGTCGGTGCCCTCGTAGGTGCGCACCGACTCGAGGTTCGCGGCGTGCCGCATGACGGGCCATGCGTTCGTGATGCCGTCGCCGGCGAGGATCGCGCGGGCCTCGTGGGCGATGGCGAGGGCCTCGCGCACGCTGTTGAGCTTGCCCGCCGAGATCTGCGGCGGCGTGAGTGCACCGCGCTCCTTCAGGCGGCCGAGGTGCAGGGCGAGCAGGATGCCCTTCTCGACCTCGACGAACATGTCGGCGAGCTTCGCCTGGATGAGCTGGTTCGCGCCGATCGGCCTGCCGAACACCTCTCGAGTCGTCGCGCGCTCGAGCGCAGCCTCGAGGCAGGCACGGGCGGCCCCCATGGCTCCCCACACGATGCCGTAGCGCGCCTCGTTGAGGCAGCCGAAGGGACCCGAGAGACCGGATGCCCCAGGGAGCAGGGCGTCGGCGTCGAGCCGCACGCCCTCGAGGGTGACGTCGCACTGCACCGAGGCCCGCATCGAGAGCTTGCCGTCGATCGGCGTCGCCGTGAACCCGGGCGTGGAGGTCGGCACGAGGAAGCCGCGCACGGCGCTGCCGCCGTCTCCGTGGGCGCCCGTGGGGTCGTCGACTCGCGCCCACACGACCGCGACGTCGGCGAGCGAGGCGAGTCCGATCCAGCGCTTCGCGCCGTCGAGCACCCATCCGTCGCCGTCGCGGCGCGCGGTCGTCGTCATCGCGGCGGGGTCGCTGCCGCCCTGCGGCTCGGTGAGGGCGAAGCATCCGATCAGCTCGCCGGCCGCCATACCGGGCAGCCACCGCTGCTTCTGCTCCTCGGAGCCGTACTTGTGGATCGCGCTCATCGCGAGCGAGCCCTGCACCGAGACGAAGGTTCGCCAGCCGCTGTCGGCGGCCTCGAGCTCGAGGCACACGAGCCCGTAGCTCACGGCGCCCGCACCGGCGCATCCGTAGCCCTCGAGGTGCATGCCGAGGAAGCCGAGCTCGCCGAGCTCGCGCACGAACTCGCGGCGGAAGTGCTTCGCCTCGAAGTCCTCCTCGATGACCGGGGCGATCCGCTCCTGCGCGAAGCGTCGTGCGCGCTGCTGCCACTCGCGCTCCTCCTCGGTGAGCAGGGCGTCGAGATCGAAGACGGTGTCGATGCGCGGAGCGGTGGCGGTCATCGGGGATCCTCCGGTGGGGTCGTGCGGTCGAGCCAGTCGGCACCGTCGTGCTCGCCGAGCGCGGGCGGCGGGGTGCGGTAGGCGGGGGCGGATGCCGCGAGGCCGATCGGGTCGGCGATCGAGCGGTGCACGGCGCCGGCGGCGTGCGTCTCGGGGATCTCGACCACGGGATGAAGCCCGAGCGACCCCGCGAAGGCGATCGCCTCGGCGACGTCGTTGACGAGTCCCGCCGGGACGCGCGCTGCCGTGAGCCGGGCGGTCCACGAGGCGGCAGTGTCGCGCGCGAGCGCCGCCTCGAGCTCGGCGTGGAGATGGTCGCGGTGGGCGACGCGTTCGGCGTTCACCGCGTACCGCGGGTCATCCGCGAGCTCGGGCACCCCGAGCACCTCGACGAGCGTCTGGAACTGGCGATCGTTGCCGACGGCGATCACGAGATCACGGTCGCGGGCCGGGAAGACGGCGTACGGGGCGATGCTCGGGTGCCGGTTGCCGAGCCGGCGCGGAGGGGAGCCCGTGGCGAGCGTCGAAGCGGCCTGGTTCGTGAGCGCCGAGAGCAGGCTCTGCATGAGGTTCACCTCGACCCGCTGGCCGAGACCCGTGCGGTCGCGGTCTCGGAGGGCGAGCAGGACGCCGGCGACGGCGTTCTGCGCGGTGAGCACGTCGACGAGCGCGACGCCCGCCTTCGCAGGCTCGCCGAGGGGGTCGCCCGTGATGCTCATGAGGCCGCCGACCGCCTGCACCAGCAGGTCGTACCCGGCGAGCGCGCCGCCCTGCCCCGCGCCGAACCCCGTGATCGAGCAGTAGACGACGCCCGGGTTCACGGCCCGCACCTCGTCGTCGCCGAGCCCGAAGCGCGTCATGACCCCCGGGCGGAAGTTCTCGACCACGATGTCGGCCGTCGTCGCGAGCCGGAACGCCTCGGCCCGCCCTGCCGCATCCGTCAGGTCGATGACGACCGATCGCTTGTTGCGGTTCACGCCGCCGAAGTAGCTCGAGCGGCCGGCGGCGTCGACGGGCGGGTGCCAGTGCCGGGTCTCGTCGCCGCCCGGCGGTTCGACCTTCACGACGTCGGCGCCGAAGTCGGCGAGCAGCATGGTGGCGTAGGGCCCGGCGAGCACGCGCGAGAAGTCGGCGACGCGGATGCCGCTCAGCACGCCCTCGTCCATTCCGCCCTCCTCGGCTCGACCTCACGCCACGATACCCAGCCGATCGCGACCGCCCGGTGTACACCTCGTCCAGCGGATGCCGGGAATCAGACATCGCGTCCATTCCACGGCCCCCGGTGGCGACATAGGCTTGACGCAGGTGTGCACCGTCGTCGCCGTCCCCGGCCCGGCAGTCCCGTGCACCGTCACGACAGAGGAGCCCCATGAGCTACGCCGTGGTCAATCCGGCTACCGGAGAGACGATCAAGACCTTCCCGACGATCACCGACGCCGAACTCGATGAGGCGATCGCCGCCGCCGACGCCGCCTACCGCGGCTGGGCGCGCACGGCGAGCGTGCAGGAGCGCGCGGCGCTCATCGGTCGCGTCGCCGACCTGCACGTCGAGCGTCGACAGGAGCTCGCCGAGATCATCGTGCGTGAGATGGGCAAGCCCATCGAGCAGGCACTCTCCGAGGTCGACTTCGCCGCCGACATCTACCGCTTCTACGTCGACAACGGCGAGAGCCTGCTCGCCGACCAGCCGATCGAGCTGCTCGGCGGCTCCGGCAGCGCCGTGATCCGCCGCTCCCCCATCGGCGTGCTGCTCGGCATCATGCCGTGGAACTTCCCCTACTACCAGGTCGCGCGCTTCGCGGGTCCGAACGTCGTCATCGGCAACACGATCCTGCTGAAGCACGCCGAGCAGTGCCCCGAGTCGGCCGCGGCGATCCAGCAGATCTTCGCGGATGCCGGCGCCGAGCACGGCGTGTACGTGAACATCTACGCCTCGCACGAGCAGATCGAGCAGGTCATCGCCGACTCGCGCGTGCAGGGGGTGTCGCTCACCGGCTCGGAGCGCGCCGGAGCCGCGGTCGCCGAGATCGCCGGCCGCCACCTGAAGAAGGTCGTGCTGGAGCTCGGCGGCTCCGACCCGTTCATCCTCCTCTCCACCGACGACCTCGACGGTGCCGTGCAGGCCGCCGTCGATGCGCGTCTCGACAACAACGGCCAGTCGTGCAACGCGGCGAAGCGGTTCATCGTCATCGACGAGCTCTACCAGCCGTTCCTCGACCGGTTCACGGCGAAGCTCGCCGAGGTCGAGCCCGGCGACCCGACCGCCGAGGGCACCGCCCTCGGCCCGCTCTCCTCGCTCAAGGCGGCCGAGAACCTCGACGAGCAGGTGAAGCGCGCGGTCGAGCACGGCGCCAAGGTGGTGCGCGGCGGCTCGCGCGACGGCGCCTTCTTCCAGACGACGGTGCTGACCGACGTCACGCGCGACAACCCCGCGTCGAAGGAGGAGTTCTTCGGACCGGTCGCACAGGTCTACCGCGCGACGAGCGAAGACGAGGCCGTCGAGCTGGCGAACGACATCCCGTTCGGCCTCGGGTCCTACGTCTTCACGACCGACACCGACCAGGCGATGCGGGTCGCCGACCAGATCGAGGCCGGCATGGTCTTCGTGAACGGCGTGCTCATGGACGGCGCGGAGCTGCCGTTCGGCGGCGTGAAGCGCTCGGGCACCGGCCGCGAGATGGGGCGCCTCGGCGCCGACGAGTTCGTCAACAAGAAGCTCATCCGCATCAGCTGACCCCCGCTCGACGAGACCGCCCCGGAGCGCGTGCTCCGGGGCGGTCTCTCGTCTGCGGCGTGTTCCGGACCGGCGATGTCGTCGCTCAGCTCCCCCGCGCGCGTCATCGTACGCTGGGGGCATGATGCGCAGGCGGGCGATCGTTCACGGCATGGTGCAGGGCGTCGGCTTCCGATACTCGGCGCGGCTCGAAGCCGAGCGGCTCGGCGTCTCGGGCTGGGTGCGCAATCGCGCCGACGGCACCGTCGAAGCGGAGATCCAGGGCGACGAGCGATCCGTCGCGGCGATGCTCGATTGGCTCGCGAAGGGTCCGCCCGGCGCCGACGTGCGCGACGTCCGGGTCGAGGAGCGCCCCGTCACCGGCGAGCACGGATTCCGTGTCACGGGTTGAGGCCGCGACCGCCCCCGTCGCCGATCCGTGCGAGGGTCGCCGGGCAGCGAGGCACAGCGCGAGCATGATGCCGCACGACACGACGTAGAACGTGTGCAGCGCCCAGATCGGCCCGATCGGCAGGCTGAACACGTAGAGCGAGTAGACGACGTTGGCCGCGTTGATCATCGCCATGCTCGAGAGGCTGTAGGAGGAGACGTCCCGAGTGTGCAGCGCCTTGCGCAGCATCGGCAGGTTGCTGACCGCGAAGACCACGGTCGAGATCATGCCTGCGAGGATCGGGATGTCCATGACCGCAACGGTAGGCGCGGCATCCATTCGGCCGCGTCGACCGAAGCACCCATCTTCGCTCGTCGGACGAGTGGGTCGAAGTATGTAGACGGGCCGTCGGATGCGGCTCAGACGAGCCCGTGCTCGTAGGCGTACGCCGTGGCGGCGGCGCGCGACGAGAGCCCGAGCTTGCCGAAGATGTTGCTGAGGTGACGGGCGACCGTCTTCTCGCTGAGCGAGAGCTGCCCGGCGATGCCGCGGTTCGTGAGGCCGGTCGAGACGAGGCGCAGCACCTCGACCTCGCGAGGGGTGAGCGGCCCCGGGCGGCTGTCACCTGCGAGCTCGGTGAGCTCCGCGAGCGCGGGGGCGGCGCCGAGCTCGGCGAAGACGCCGCGCGCGGCCTCGAACTCGGCGACCGCGGACTCGTCCTCGCCGAGCGCGAGGAGGGCGCGGCCCATGAGCATGCGGCAGCGTGCGGACTCGAAGGGGGCGTCGAGGGCGCGCCACGCGACATCCGCTGCGCGCAGCTCCGAGAACGCCGCGCTCGGGTCGCCCCCGGCGAGGAGCACCTGTCCCGCGGCGAACGCGGCCAGTGCCGCGAGCATGGGCGTCGGTGCCGACCGGTTCAGCGTGACGAGCTCGTCGGCCGCCTCCCTGGCCGCGACGACATCGCCCGCCGCCAGTTCGATCTCGACGACCGCGGGCAGCAGGTGACGGCGCGTGCCCGTGTCGGCACCGGCGGCGCTCCTGCGGATCTCCGCCTGGGCGAGCGACGCCCTGCCCTCGGCGAGGTGCAGCAGCGCGAGTCCGGGTTGCGGCTCCCACGGCGTCTCGCCCGCCTGCTGGTAGTGCTTCTCCGCGGCACGGAACTCGCCGCGCATCCGCTCCACCTCCGCGAGCTGGTACGGCGCTCCCCAGGCCGCGCCGTGGTCGCCGGCGCGGAAGCGCGACTCGGCGAGCTGGGCCGCCGAGTACGCCTCGGTCCAGGCTCCGTGCAGCAGGAAGAGTGCCGCCCGATGGGCGTGACAGTGCCCGGTGAACGCCACGAGCCCCGGTTGCCGTCGACACCAGCGGTCGAGCGCCGACGTCCACTCGATCGCTCGGCGCAGGTCGAAGGCGATACGGCAGGTGCCGATCATCGCGCAGTAGATGATGCCCGAGGGGATCGGCGAGACCTCGCCCGCCGTGACCGCGGCCATCGCCTCGTCGAAGCAGACGAGCCCTTCGGCGGCGGTACCCGCGGCGATGAGGCACTGGCCCCGGCCGAGCGACGCGATCGCCGCGAGCTCCCGATCGTGGAACCGGTCGGCGATCGCCGCGATCTCCTCGAAGCGGCGCACGGCCTCGTCGGTGTTGCCCGTCATGAGTTCGGACAGCGCGGGCACGACCCGCACGAGCCCGGCCACCGAGCTCGGCTCCGTCAGGGCATCCGCGAGTCGGATGCCGCGGGCCACCCACGCGCCGCTGCGGTACACGTCGCCGAGGTCGAGCAGCTCGAGCGCGATCCATCCGGCGGTCCGCGTCGCGCCGACCTGGTCGTCATCCGCCAGGTACGTCGAGTGGGCCTGGGTCAGGATGTCGACCGCGGCGGCGGCATCGCCGCGCAGCGACGTGGCGGTCGCGAGCAGCTCGAGGTCGGGCGGCGCGAGACCGCCCGACGACTCGGCGTCGGAGAGCACCTCGTACGCCTCACCCCAGCGCCGCTCCGCGACGGCGGTGCGGCCGAGCTCGACGGCGGTCGGCGGAGTCATATCGCTCCCTCGACGGGAGGCGCGCTGCTCGGGGCTGGGACAGGCGACACCCGTCATCCTGTCCGAAACGTACCGCCGCGCGACGAGCACGCGCAAGGGGGCACCGCCGGATGTCAACGCCTTCCGCCGGCCCGACCGCGGAGCTTGACTGGGTTCGATCGACGGATGCCGCGACCGCGGCGGAACGGAGGGAGCAGCATGACCGACGGATACGACGACGCCGAGCGCAGGGCACAGGAGGAGCGGCTGCAGACCGTCACCAACGACGCCGTCGCCGGAGAGACCGTGCTTCCCGGCGCGGGCGAGGGCAACGAGGGGCCGACCGGCGGATCACCGCGCGAGCAGGAGCCCGAGTACGCCGAGAACGACCTCGCCGGCGAGGAGATCGACCTCGGCGACGAACCCGACTGAGCGTCGCCGGTCGACGAAGGGCCCGCCGGCGAACCGGCGGGCCCTTCGTACGTCTGCGGTGAGACTAGATGGCGTTGACGTCCAGCGGGATGCCGGGGCCGAACGTGGTCGACACGGCGCCCTTCTGGATGTAGCGGCCCTTGGCGCTCGACGGCTTGAGACGCAGGACCTCTTCGAGGGCGGCCTTCACGTTGTCGTTGAGCTGCTCAGTCGAGAACGAGGACTTGCCGACGACGAAGTGCACGTTGGCGTGCTTGTCGACGCGGAACTCGATCTTTCCGCCCTTGATGTCGGAGACGGCCTTCGCGACGTCGGGGGTCACGGTGCCGGTCTTCGGGTTCGGCATGAGGCCGCGAGGACCGAGCACCTTGCCGAGACGGCCGACCTGGCCCATGAGCTCGGGGGTCGAGACGGCGGAGTCGAACGAGGTGTACCCGCCGGCGACCTTCTCGATGAGCTCGGCGCCGCCGACCTCGTCGGCTCCGGCGGCGATCGCGGCCTCGGCGGCGGGGCCGGTCGCGAACACGATGACGCGAGCGGTCTTGCCGGTGCCGTGCGGGAGGATGACGGTGCCGCGCACCATCTGGTCGGCCTTCCGGGGGTCGACGCCGAGCTTCAGCGCGACCTCGACGGTCGAGTCGAACTTCGCCGAGCCCGTCTCCTTCGCGAGTGCGACGGCGTCGGCGGGGGTGTAGTACTTGCCGGCCTCGATCTTCTCGGCCGCGGCCCGGTAGGCCTTGGACTTCTGTGCCATGTTGCTTCTCCTTGAGAGAGTGTGGTCATCTGCGCCTGGCAGGCGCTGCCACGGATAACTGAGTACTGGGAACGGATGCCGCGCGGCATCCGCCGGGCCTATTCGACCGTGATGCCCATCGAACGAGCGGTGCCCGCGATGATCTTCGAGGCGGCGTCGACGTCGTTCGCGTTGAGGTCGACCATCTTCGCCTCGGCGATCTCGCGCACCTGCGCCTGGGTCAGCTTGCCGACCTTGGTGGTGTGCGGGACGCCCGAGCCCTTGGCGACGCCGGCGGCCTTCTTGATGAGCTCGGCGGCGGGCGGGGTCTTCAGGATGAAGGTGAACGAGCGGTCTTCGTAGACCGTGATCTCGACGGGGATGACGTTGCCGCGCTGCGACTCGGTCTGCGCGTTGTAGGCCTTGCAGAACTCCATGATGTTCACGCCGTGCTGACCCAGGGCCGGGCCGATGGGCGGGGCCGGGTTCGCGGCGCCGGCCTTGATCTGAAGCTTGATCAGACCGGTGACCTTCTTCTTCGGTGCCATGATTTCTCTCTTTCTGTTCGAACGCCCCGGCGGGGGCACTCTCCCGCTTCTCCGGCGTTTCCGGGAGGCGGTGGTCTGTGGATGTTGCGACGGCACGAACTCTGACGCAGCACAACCCTCCGATGATACCGGAGGGTCGCTGCGCGCGTGCTGTGAGGCGGTTAGAGCTTGGTGACCTGGTCGAAGCTGAGCTCGACCGGGGTCTCGCGCTCGAAGAGCGAGACGAGCACGGTGAGCTTGCCGCTCTCGGGCTTGATCTCGCTGATCGTGCCGGGAAGGCCGGCGAACGAGCCGTCCTTGATCGTGATGGTCTCGCCGATCTCGAAGTCGACCTCGGCGGGGATGGCGCGAGCCGCACCGGTGGCGGCGCCGGCCTTCGCGCCCTTGGCGGGGGCGACGTCCTTGATCTCGACGAGGCTCTTCAGCATGCCGAAGGCCTCCTCGAAGCGGAGCGGAGTGGGGTTGTGGGCGTTGCCCACGAAGCCCGTGACCCCGGGGGTGTGGCGGATGACCGACCAGCTCTCCTCGTTGAGGTCCATGCGCACGAGCACGTAGCCCGGGATGCGCACGCGGGTGACCATCTTGCGCTGGCCGTTCTTGATCTCGACGACGTCTTCCATCGGCACTTCGACCTGGTAGATGTAGTCGGCCATGGCCATCGACTCGCGCCGCTGCTCGATGTTCGCCTTCACCCGACGCTCGAAGCCGGCGTAGGAGTGGATGACGTACCACTTGCCCGGGAGGAAGCGCAGCTCGTTGCGGAACTCCTCGTAGGGGTCGAGCGTCTCGGCCTCCTCCTCGACGACCGCGTCGTACGCGGCCTCGGCCTCTTCGGCGGAGTCGATCTCGAGGGCGTCGTCGATCACGGCGTCGGCCTCGGGGTCGCTCGCCTCGGCGATCGCGTCGAGCACCGCGTCGAGGTCGACGTCGTTGCCGTCGTCGTCGACGACGTGCAGCGCACGGTGCTCGGCCGGCTCGACCGATTCCTCGTCGTGGAGGGCGGTGTCGCCCTCCTGCACCTCATCGGCCTCGGAGGACTGCTCGGCCGCGGTCGCCCAGTCGACGTCGTCGCGCTCGTACTTTGCCACTTCTCAATTCCTTCTCTTCGTCGCCTGCGGCGGACCGGATCATCGGGGCGGAACGCCCGATCAGACTCCCGGCGTTCCGAAGACGTAGAGCACGATCCAGCCGAACAGCTGATCGAGGCCCCAGACGATCGCCATCATGATGACGACGAACACGAGCACCACGATCGTGAAGCTCGTCAGCTCTTTGCGAGTCGGGGTGACGACCTTCTTCAGTTCGCCGATGACCTGCCGGATGAACAGGGCGAACCTCGCGAAGGGGTTCCGACGCGCGGCGCGGTCGCGCTTCGCGTTGGCGACGACGTCCTCGCTGGGTTCGTCGATGATCTTCCGTGCCACCTCGTACACCTTTCGTGGGCCGGCAATCACTGCCGGCTCGCAGGGCGGACAGGACTCGAACCTGCAACCTGCGGTTTTGGAGACCGCTGCTCTACCAATTGAGCCACCGCCCTACAGGGATGGATCCCTGTGTTCACGCGACTTCTCGAACCCTCGCCGCACCGGAATTCGGGCACGGAGAAGCTTGGTCGAGTCGCGCAACCTCAGCAAGTCTAGGCGACGAGTGCGCCACCTCCAAACCACGCTCGGTCGCCGCCCGGCCGTCCCGTCGGCGTGGCGCTCGGCATAGATTGGGCGCATGTCCTCCGACCGTGCGTCCCGTCGAGTGCCCGAGCCGCGCAGCAGCGCCGAGGTCACCGGGGAGCACTCGCAGTTCCGCCTCGACCTCGAGCGGATCCGATTCTCGCCGTACTTCTCGCGGCTGTCGGCGGTGACGCAGGTGATCGCCCAACCCGGCGCGGGCCCGCTCATCCACAACCGCCTCACCCACTCCATCAAGGTGACGGCCGTCGCGCGCGCGATCGCGGTGAAGCTGACGGATGCCGCGTCGCCGACTCGCGACTTCGCACTCGAGCACGGCTGCGACGCGGTCGTGGTGCAGGCCGCGGCGAGCGCGCACGACCTCGGCCACCCGCCGTTCGGGCACCTCGGCGAGCGCGTGCTCGATCGGCTCTCGCGCGAGACGCTCGGCCTCGTCGACGGGTTCGAGGGCAACGCGCAGTCGTATCGCATCCTCACGGCGCTCGACGTGAGCGAGGCCGCGCCGCGGGGGCTCAACCTCACGGCGGCGGTGCGCACCGCGGTCGCGAAGTATCCGTGGACGCGGTACGTCGACACCCACGAGTTCGACGACGGACCGCTGCCGCGCGGCCTCCGCCGCACGGCCGACGGCATCGAGGTCGTGAAGTTCTCGGCGTACGGCATCGACGCGCTCGATCTCGGCCAGGCCCGGCGGGGACTTCCGCCGCTGCAGCAGTCGCTCGAGTGCTCGATCATGGACATCGCCGACGACATCGCGTACTCGATCCACGATGTCGACGACTTCTACCGCGCCGGCGTGCTCAGCCAGGGCGCGGTCGCGCGGGAGTTCCGCGGCTGGGTCGAATCGGGCGCGCAGTTGCGCGAGCTCGAGGACGAGGAGCTCGCGGGCCGGTCCGCGCCCCCCGGCAGCGCGCTGGAGGCGCTGCGACGGAAGCTGCGCCGCAGCGACCCGTGGGCGGCCGATGACGATGCCTTCGCCGACGCCGTCGGCGTCGTCGCGGAGGACCTCGTCGACGGACTGCTCGCCATCCCGTTCGACGGCTCGATCGCGTCGGAGCGCGCGCTCTCGTCGTTCACGAACCGGTGGATCAGCCACCTGCAGTCCTCGGTCGTGCGTGCCCCCGCCGACGAGATGCGCACCGGGCTCGTCACCCTCGACCGGCGCGCGTGGCACGAGGTCGAGATCCTGAAGTTCGTGCACCGGCACTTCATCCTCGATCGGGCCGACATCGTCATGTATCAACGCGGTCTCAGTCGCGTACTGACCCGCGCGGTGAAGGGGCTCACGGCCTGGATCACCGACGAGCACGATCGCGATCGCGTGCCCCAGCGACTTCGGGAGCTCGTCGAGATCGCGACCGATGCCTACGTGCTGCTGCGCAGCACGCGCCCCGACGGCGTACCCCTGCCCGACCCCGCCGAGGTGCGCTCGCTCGGCGTCGGCCGTGGGGTCATCGACTACGTCGCGTCGCTCTCCGACGATCAGGCGCTCGCCGTCTCGGAGGCGATCGACGGGCGTCCCGACCGCCTCTGGGACATCGGCCAGAACCTCTGACGTCGGGCTCCCCCGAGCCCCCGAAACGGATGCCCCACGCGGCATCCGCTCGTTCTAGGCTGTGAGGGTGACCGAACGCGCCCGCCTCTCCGCCCGAATCGCCGCCATCGCAGAGTCCGCGACGCTCAAGGTCGATGCGAAGGCGAAGGCGCTGCAGGCCGAGGGCCGCCCGGTCATCTCGTATGCCGCGGGCGAGCCCGACTTCCCGACGCCCGAGTTCATCGTCGAGGCGGCGCTCGCGGCCACGCACGACCCGAAGAACTACCGCTACACGCCGGCGGCGGGCCTGCCCGAGCTGCGAGAGGCGGTCGCGGCGAAGACGCTGCGCGACTCGGGGCTCGAGGTCGCTCCGAGCCAGGTCGTCGTCACGAACGGCGGCAAGCAGGCCGTCTACCAGGCGTTCCAGGTGCTGCTCGACCCGGGCGACGAGGTGCTCGTGCCGACGCCCTACTGGACCACGTACCCCGAGGCGATCAAGCTCGCCGGCGGCACGCAGGTCGATGTCTTCGCGGGCGCCGAGCAGGGCTATCTCGTCACCGTCGAACAGCTCGAGGCGGCACGTACCGAGCGCACGAAGGCGCTGCTCTTCGTCTCGCCGTCGAACCCCACGGGCGCCGTGTACGCGCCCGAGCAGGTGCGTGCGATCGGCGAGTGGGCGCTCGAGCACGGCATCTGGGTCGTCTCCGACGAGATCTACCAGAACCTCACCTACGCCGACGACGCCGACGGGGTGCCGCCGCGCGCCGTGTCGATCGTGGAGGCGGTGCCGGGCCTCGCCGACCAGACGATCCTCGTCAACGGCGTCGCGAAGACCTATGCGATGACCGGCTGGCGTCTCGGCTGGATGGTGGGTCCTGCCGACGTCATCAAGGGCGCCGCGAACCTGCAGTCCCACCTCACCTCGAACGTGTCGAACATCTCCCAGCGCGCCGCGGTCGCCGCGCTCACCGGTCCGCAAGACACGGTGGAGGAGATGCGTCGCGCCTTCGACCGTCGACGCCGCACGATCGTCGCCGAGCTCTCGAAGATCGAGGGCGTCACCGTGCCGGTGCCGCAGGGCGCGTTCTACGTCTACCCCGACGTCACCGGCCTCCTCGGCCGCGAGTGGGGCGGTGCCACGCCGACGACCTCGCTCGAACTCGCCGACCTCATGCTCGAGCGGGCGGAGGTGGCCGCGGTGCCCGGTGAGGCGTTCGGACCGAGCGGTTACCTGCGCTTCAGCTACGCGCTCGGCGATGCGCCGCTGCTCGAGGGCATCCAGCGTCTGCAGCGCCTCTTCGGCTGAGCCCGACGGACGCCGCGGCACGTTGCACGGTCGGCTCGCCGGCTAGCGGGTATCGCGGCCTCGGTCATGGGGCCCGCTGAGGTAGCCATCGATGATCTGATGCAGTCGTACACCATCGAACGAGGGACCGTGGCCCGGGTGCACCACGCGGACCGGGAGTTCACGGAGCCGGCGCATGCTGAGAGCGTAGTGGTCGCGGTTTGACGCGTGCAGCCCATCCAACAACACGTCGTCGTAGACAACATCACCGCTG
>JAPSJT010000039.1:0-3068 GCA_031178045.1 Agromyces sp. | reverse complement strand
ACCGTGGCCCGGGTGCACCACGCGGACCGGGAGTTCACGGAGCCGGCGCATGCTGAGAGCGTAGTGGTCGCGGTTTGACGCGTGCAGCCCATCCAACAACACGTCGTCGTAGACAACATCACCGCTGAAGAGCGTCCCCGACGCCTCGTCGAAGAGGCAGATCGAACCCGGGGTATGACCAGGCAGATGCAGGACTCTCAGTTGCAGATCACCGAGGTCGATCACCTCGTTATCGAAGAGCTCGCGCGTCGCGGGTGCGGGGGCGAGGCGATAGTCGTCGGGCAGGAACCCCGCGGGCCGCGCGGTGATCAGCAGTTCGGGGAGTTCGTAGTCGAAGCCGAGCTGCTCGCCGAGCCTGGCGCCCTCGAGTGAATCACCGACGGGCTGCCCGACCGGCTCCGCCGGGTGCGCCCAGCGCTCCGCGAACTCGTACGCCGACCCCATGTGGTCGAGGTGAGCATGGGTGATGACGAGGATCGGGTCGCGTTCGAACAACTGAGGACACTCGGTGCGGAGCGAGCCCACCCCGAGTCCTGCGTCGATGACGAGGTCACGTTCGCGGCCCCGGAGATGCCAGATGTTCGCGCGGAGGAACTCGTGCACGTACGGCTCCTCGATTCGCGTCACTCGCGGGCTGACGGTGGTCGAGTCGAACCAGGTCGAAACGACCTCGAGTGCGACGGTCATGCGGTCGCCGTCGCGCGGTCGGCGTCAGCGCGCTCGGCACGAGCGAGGCCGGTGGTGCGAATCGAACGGCGGGCGAGCAGCGCGTAGAGTCCGCCTCCGAGCAGCAAGCCGACGATGGGAGAGACATCGGCGCCGCCGAGGGCGGCCGAGAGCGGGCCGGTGTAGAACGTGGTGTTCACGCACAGTGCAGTGACGACCGCTCCGAACAGGAGCGCAGTGCAACCGGCAGGGTTCCAGCCGCCGCGGAACCAGTTGGGACCTGCCCGCCTCTCGTCCTGCAGGGCTATGCCGTCGTAGCGGTTCCGACGCAACAGGATATCGACCGCGTAGATGCCCATCGCGGGGGCGAGCACAGCGATGCTCACCTCGAGCAGCCCGCTCACCGTGCCGAGGAAGTCGGAGACGAACAGCGCGTAGAGCGTGATCGACACGGCGATGACCGCGTCGAACACGACCGTCACCGAGCGCTTCCATCTGACGCCAGCGGCCATGAGCGCAAGGCCGGTGCTGTATGCGGTGACCGCGTTGTTCGTGATGGACCCCACGACCACGACGAGGAGGAAGACCGGGTAGAACCAGGAGGGCAAGATCGCAGCCATCGACTCCTCGGGCACCGACATGTCGACAACGGTCCCGGCAAGGACCCCGAGCGAGCCGATCACCACAGCAGGTACGAACCCGCCGAGTGCTGTCCAGAACGCGACTCGACGCGGGCTGGAGTCCTCGGGCAGGTATCGGGAGTAGTCGGCGCCGACCTGCCAGGAGAGCGGGGCGGAGGCGATGATCGTGAATCCGGCGGCCGCTGTTGCCCACAGCTCGGGGCCTGAGAGGGCGCCGCCTTCAGGACGGTATGCGAAGTCAGCGTGCGTCAGGACGAACCAGGCGAGCACGGCGATCCCGGCGAGCAGCGCCCACGTCACCCACTTGCTGACCTTGAGGATGGTCGCGTGACCGTACACACTGATCGTGAAGGTGACCACGGCAAGGCCGATCACCAGCCCGGCTTTGACCCAGTCGGGCGCGTCAGGTGTGAACCAGCGCACGAGGGTGAAGCCGACGAGGGCCCCGACCGAGAGGTTGATGGCCTCGTACAGCACGCCGACCAGCCAGCCGACCGCGACATTCACTGCACGGTTGCCGCGCACTCCGTAGAAGCTTCGGCCAATCACCTCGCTCGGCACACCGGCGGGCGGCCCGCTGATCGCAAGGAAGCCGACGCCGGTGAACAGAAGGTTTCCGGCCACGACGACCGCGAGCGCCTGCCAGACGTCGAGCCCGAGCAGCACCAGAATGCCGCCGAGCAAGAAATACAGATAGATCACGTTCGAGCCGGCCCAGACCGCGAACAGCTCTCGCGGCGACCCGTGCCGTTCTGAGTTGGAGACGTGATCGGTGCCATGCTGCTCGATGCGCCCGGCCCTGATGTTGGCAGCCCCATCGGGGACCTTCGTGCTGCTCATGATCTCGACGCCTCCTTGCGCTTGTTGACCGCAAGGCTAATTCCGCGATCACGCCGACATTACCCCTTGTTGGCCTACTGGTCAACAAGGTGCATCAGGGTCGGACCAGCGACGCGATCCGCATGCATCTCGGAGAGAATCGCGAAGGGAGCCCTCGGGTCAGGCGTTGAGAGGACTATGCAATGCACCCTCGGACAGCCCGAGTTCCCGCTCGGCGGTGCTGAGCACGAAATCGGTGACGTTCGCGTAGTCGAGCGCGGACTCGGCCAGCCCGGCGCGCACCGCGGCGTTCGCCGAGAGACCATCGAGCATGGCGAGGATGCGCATCGCCGACTTGTGAGTCGCTCGTGGGAATACTCCCGCAGCAAGGCCGGTGGAAATGATGGCGTCGAAGTCAGCGACATCGCGCTCCATCTGCCGGATCACCGCCGCCCGCACCGCGGGTCGGGTCGCGCTCTCGCGCCAGGCGTCGAGCCAGAGCAGAGCGGCGGCATCGCGATCTTGGGAGACGTAGTAGGCGAGCAACCGCCGGAGGTGCTCGACGGGATCGCTTGACGCGTGCGCTTCCAACGCATCGCGCTCCCGTTCGGCGACCCACTCGAAGGTAGCCGCGAGCAGTTCATCGACCGAGTGGAAGTAGTGCGTGACGAGACCCTGTGCGACTCCGGCGCCAGCGGCGACCCGACGCGCCGTGATCTTCGTGAGCCCCTCGTCGAGCGCGATCCGCACAGCCTCGCCGAGAAGTTCGCCCCGACGATCCTCGCGGGGAAGCCGCTTGAAAGCGGCGGTCGACTGCGCGGGGACCATACCGAGAGGCTATCTCCCTGCCCCGACAAGCCCCGCGAGAATGGCCGTCGTGGTTTCTCTTCTCAATCAGGAAACCTGACCAGAGCCTGCGCGCGGAGACGCCGTCGGCGTCTC
>JAPSJT010000197.1 GCA_031178045.1 Agromyces sp. | reverse complement strand
TCGTGCCAGTACTTCACCGCCCTCGAGAGATCGGATGCGGCGAGCACCGCCATCCCCACGGAATTCTCGAACATGAGTGCACCTCGACTTTCTAGACGCGCGCAGTCTAGTCCTCAGCGCTCAGCGCGGCAGGCCCCCAGTCGGGGCCCGGGTCACCCTCGTCTCGTGGCGTCCTGCACCTCGCCGACGAGCTCCTCGATGATGTCCTCGAGGAAGATCACGCCGGTCGTCGCGCCGTCGCCGTCGAACGCCCGCGCGACGTGGGTGCCGAGCCGGCGCATCGTCGCGAGGGCATCCTCGAGATCGGTGCCGTCGTAGATCGAGATGAGCCGCCGTACGCGCTTCGCGGGCAGGGGGTCGTCGAGTTCGTCGTCGTCGAGGTCGATGACGTCCTTGAGATGCACGTACCCGTCGGGATCGCCGTCCTCGCCGAGGATGACGTATCGCGAGAATCCGTGGCGGGCCACGGCGCGCTCGACGTCGCGCGGCGTCGCCGACGGTGGCAGGCTCACGAGCTCGCTCGTCGGCACGGCGACATCGGTCACCCGCTTGGTCGTGAACTCGAACGCCGCAGCGAGCGTTCCGCTCGTGTCGTCGAGCACGCCCTCGCGCCGTGACTGGTGCACGATCGTCTGCACTTCCTCGAGTGTGTACGTCGACGTCGCCTCGTTCTTCGGCTCGACGCCGAAGAGCCGGATCACGCCGTTCGCCGTCGCGTTCAGCGCGACGATGACGGGGCGGAAGATCCGGGCGACGAACACCAGCGGCGGCGCGAGCAGCAGCACGGCGCGGTCGGGCACCGAGAACGAGATGTTCTTCGGCACCATCTCTCCGAGCACGACGTGCAGGTACGAGACGAGCACCAGCGTCACGATGAAGGCGACCGTCGAGACGACGCCTTCCGACCAGCCGGTGAGGTGCAGCGGCACCTCGAGGAGATGGTGGATGGCGGGCTCGGAGACGTTCAGGATGAGCAGCGAGCACACCGTGATGCCGAGCTGGCTCATCGCGAGCATGAGCGTCGCGTGCTCCATCGCCCAGAGCGCGGTTCGCGCACTGCGGCGCCCGGCCTCGGCGAGCGGCTCGATCTGCGACCTGCGCGCCGAGATGACGGCGAACTCGGCACCGACGAAGAAGGCGTTGCCGGCGAGCAGCACGAAGAGCCAGACGATGCCTGCCCAGTCGCTCATCGGTGCGCCTCCGCGGTCTCGGGCGTGGCAGGCCCCGCTTCTGGTACGAAGCGCACGCGGTCGATGCGGCGGCCGTCGAGGCGCTGCACGAACAGCGTCCCGCCGTCGATGGCCACCTCGTCGCCCATGACGGGAAGGCGACCGAGCTCGGACATCATGAACCCGGCGACCGTCTCGTAGTCGCCGTTCTCCGGCACTCGGATGGCGGTGCGATCGAGGAGCTCGTCGGGTCGCAGGATTCCGGGGAAGCTCACCTCGTCACCGCGTCTGACGATGCCCGCGCGAGTGCGGTCGTGCTCGTCGGCGACCTCGCCGACGAGTTCCTCGACGAGGTCCTCGAGGGTCGCGACGCCCGCGGTGCCGCCGTACTCGTCGACCACGACGGCCATCTGGAAGCCCCGTCCGCGAAGCTCACCGAGCAGCGTGCCGAGCTTCATCGTCTCGGGGACCCGCAGCGCATCCGACTGCAGCGCCGACGCCGGCACCTCGGCGCGACGCTCGCGCGGAACCGCGACCGCCTGCTTCACGTGCACGACCCCGACGATGTCGTCGAGGTTGTCGTCGAAGACGGGGAAGCGCGAGTAGCCGGTCTTCCGCGCGAGCTCGAGCACCGCCTCGGCAGGATCGAGTCGCTGGACGGCGGCGACGGCGGGCCTCGGCGTCATGACGTCGGAGGCGTCGTGGTCGGCGAAGCGGAGCGTGCGGCCGAGCAGCGTGGCGGTGTCCTGCTCGAGGACGCCCGCGCTCGCGGAGCGCCGGACGAGCGACGAGAGCTCCTCGGCTGAGCGGGCACCCGAGAGCTCCTCCTTCGGCTCGATCCCGACCGCCCGGAGCAGGGAGTTGGCGCTCCCGTTCAACAGCGAGACGGCGGGGCGGAACACCCACGTGAACGCCGCCTGGAACGGCATCACGACGATCGCCGTGTGCCGCGGCAGGGCGAGCGCGAAGTTCTTCGGCACGAGCTCGCCGAGCACCATCGAGAGCAGCGTCGCCACGACGATCGCCGTCGTGGCCCCGACGGGACGCACCATGCCCTCGGACAGGCCGATGGCGGCGAGCGGCCCGGCGAGGAGCGAGCTGATCGCGGGCTCCATCGTGTAGCCCGTGAGCAGCGTCGTGAGGGTGATGCCGAGCTGCGCGCTCGAGAGGTGCGTCGAGGTGATCTTCAACGCGGCGATCGTGAGGCCGAGCCGGCTCTCGCCGCGTTCGCGCCGGGCTTCGAGCTCGGCACGATCGAGGTTGACGAGCGCGAACTCGCTCGCAACGAACAAGCCCGTGCCGATCGTGAGGAGGAGTCCGATGCCGAGGAGGATCCACTCAGACATCCGCACCTCCCCGATCGGTCACGGGCGAGGGTCTATGGCCGGGCGTATTCGCAGAGGGAGGATCGTCCATTGTCCGCCCAGTATATCGGCGGACACCACGCGGGATCGGGCCGCGACGACTCGTCGCACCGGTTCACCCCGGGCGCCCGCGGGCGGGCGTCACCAGCTGACGGGCAGCGCCTTGCCCTCCTCGTACCCCGCGGCCGACTGGATGCCGACGAGCGCGCGCTCGCGGAACTCCTCGATCGAGCGCGCGCCCGCGTAGGTGAACGAACTGCGCACCCCCGAGGTGATCATGTCGAGCAGGTCCTCGAGCGACGGGCGCAGGGGGTCGAGGTAGATCGACGACGACGAGATGCCCTCGGCGAAGAGCTCCTTGCGCGCGAGCTCGTACGGCGAGAGCCGATCGAACCGTTCGCGCACCGCCTTCGTCGACGCCATGCCCCAGCTCTCCTTGTAGAGCCGGCCGGAGGCATCGCGCCGGAGCGTCCCCGGGGCCTCGATCGTGCCGGCGAACCACGAGCCGATCATGACGGATGCCGCGCCCGCCGCGAGTGCGAGCGCGACGTCGCGCGGGTACCGCACGCCGCCGTCGGCCCAGACCTTCGCGCCGAGCTCACGCGCCGCCTCGGCCGTCTCGAGCACCGCGGAGAACTGCGGCCGGCCGACGGCGGTCATCATGCGCGTCGTGCACATCGCGCCGGGACCGACGCCGACCTTCAGCACGTCGGCGCCTGCGCCGACGAGGTCGGCGACGGCGTCGGCCGTCACGATGTTGCCGGCGACGATCGGCACGCCGAGCCCGAGCTCCCGCACGATCGACACCGCGCGCAGCATGCCCTCCTGGTGTCCATGCGCCGTGTCGATCACGAGCATGTCGACGCCCGCGGCGACGAGCGCCGAAGCCTTCTCGGCGACATCCCCGTTGATGCCGACCGCGGCGGCGACCCGCAGCCGACCACGCGCGTCGACATTTGGCTCGTAGATCGTGCCGCGGAGCGCGCTGCGCCGGCTCAGGGTGCCGATGACGCGGCCGTGCTGCACGACGGGCGAGAACTCGAGTCCGGCGTCGACCATGAGGTCGAAGGCGCGCCGCGGCGTCTCGATGTCGTCGGCGTCGATGGCGGCGATCCCGCCGTGCACGAGGTCGCCGAGCCGTGCGTCGGACAGCGCCGTGGCCAGGCGCTCGGCGGGGATGCATCCGACGTACTCGCCGCGACGATCGTGCAGCACGACGCCGTGCCCCGCGACCGGAGGGAGCACCTCGAGGGCGTCCGCGACGGTGTCGTCGGGCGAGAGGTCGTGCGGCGTGTCGAATCGGGGGGACTGCGCCTTCACCCAGCGGATCGCCGCATCGAGGTCCTGCAGGTGCAGGTCCTGCGGCAGCACGCCGAGGCCGCCACGCCGTGCGAGCGTCGCCGCGAGCCGCGGACCCGTGATCGAGTTCATGTTCGCCGACACGATCGGCACGGACGCCCCGGAACCGTCGTCGGGGGCCAGTGAGACGTCGAGCCGGCTCGTCACGCCCGAGCGACTCGGGACCAGGAACACGTCGGAGTACGTGAGGTCGTGGCTCGGCGTCGTCCGGTAGAACTGCATGGCTCCCACGCTACCGCTGCATGCCTGAGCGCGGCCCGAGGCCCCGGGCGCAAGGGGGGCCTCGAGCCGGCCCGAGGGGTTTAGGCTTGTGTGGGTGATCGGGCACGAGTGCGTGCCGCGCACGTGACGATCGCCGACAGAGAATCCAGAATCAACGGAGAGAGTGGGCGAGAGGCTGTGTCGAGCCAATTGACCGGGTCGGGGTCCGAAGAGACGACGGCGGGCGAGTACGGAGCCAACGAGTGGCTCGTCGACGAGATGTACGAGAAGTACCTCGCCGACCCTGATTCCGTCGACAAGACCTGGTGGCCGGTTCTCGAGCACTACCGACAGGCCCGCGC
>JAPSJT010000196.1 GCA_031178045.1 Agromyces sp. | reverse complement strand
ATCCGGGGAGTCGCAAGACCCTGAGGCAGTGCCCGCGCATTCTCATCGAGCGCCCGCTGCACCGCCCCTTCAGCATCCCAACGACCAGCGCGGACCTGCTCCGCGGCGTACTCCTCGGCGATCGCTGCCTGCCACTCGTCGTACTCGGCCGGAGTCATCTGCCGAACGGTGATCGCGCTCATGCTGGAATCGTGGCACGGGCTCGGCTCGGGGTCGAGCACGCAGGGCTGGGCCCGGACGGTCAGCCTGCCTTGACGGCGTGCGGTGCGAGATCGCCGGCCTGGAGCCCTTCGGCCGGGTAGAGCACCGCTCCGCCTTCGATCCGGAGCGCGACGCGCGAGCCGGGCCGGAGCGCCCCGAGCCCGTGCAGTGGAACGGCGAGGTCTACGACGACAGGGTCGCTTCCGCCGGCGAGGAGCGACACCTCGGCCATCGCCCCGATCGAGCGCACGGCGTGCACGATGGCGCTCGGATCCGCCGCCTCGACATCGACCCGCACTTGGGCCGGGCGCACCATCGCCACGACGCTCGTCGCGCCGTCGCTGAGGTCGTGCCGAACAGCGACGGCACCGAGCGCGCACTCGGCGACGCCGTCGTGCGCGCGAGCGGGCAGCAGCAGCGCGGGGCCGAGGAACGCGGCGATCTGCGCGCTCGAGGGCGCGTCGAACACCGCGGCGGGGTCGCCGGCCTGGGCGAGCCGGCCGTCGACCATCACGCCGATCGCATCACCGAACGAGAGCGCCTCCTCCTGGTCGTGCGTCACGAGCACGGCCGTGGTGCCGGTTCGCTCGAGCGCGTCGATGACCGCACGCCGGGTCTGCTCGCGAAGCCCCGTGTCGAGCGCGCTGAACGGCTCGTCGAGCAGGATGACGCCGGGCCGCGGAGCGAGCGCGCGGGCGAGGGCGACGCGCTGCTGCTGACCGCCCGACAGCTGGTGCGGCAGGCGATCGGCGAGCGCCGGGTCGAGCGCCGCGAGCTGCATCACCTCTCGCACCCGGCCGGCCCTCGATCGGCCGCGCGGGAGACCGAACGCGATGTTGTCGGCGACCGTCAGGTGGGGGAACAGCGCCCCGTCCTGCGCGACGTACCCGATGCCGCGACGATGGGCGGGCACCGAGGAACCGGGTGCGGCCAGCGCTCGATCGCCGAGCAGGATGCGTCCGGTATCGGGCCGTTCGAAGCCGGCGATCAGTCGCAGCAGCGTGCTCTTGCCGCTGCCCGACGCGCCGACGATCGCCGTACGCGAGCCCTGCGGCACCTCGAGGGAGATGTCGTCGAGCACCGGAGTGCGACCGAACGTCTTCGAGACGCCGGAGACGGAGAGGATCATCGGATGCGGCCTCCTCGGGCGTGCGAGAACATGAGCGCCACGGCGGGGATCGAGAGCAGCACGAGCAGCACCGCGGATGGCGCCGCCCCGGGGTAGTCGATCGCCGAGGCGGCCGACCAGAACTGCGTGGCGAGCGTGCGCGTGCCGGTCGGAGCGAGCAGCAACGTCGCGGTGAGCTCGTTCGCGGCGCCGAGCGCGACGAGGGCGGCGCCGGCTGCCATCGCGGGCATGATGAGCGGTGCCGTCACGCGGAGCCGGGTGATGAGCGGGCTCGAACCGAGCGAGCGGGCCGCCTCCTCGAGCGATTCGGGCACCTGTGCGATGCCGGCACGGAGCGGCACGAGGGCACGCGGGAGGAAGATGACGACGTACGCCGCCATCACGGTGACCACGGTCTGGTAGATCGCCGGCACGAACTGCAGCGTCACGGTGACGAGTGCGAGGGCGACGATGATGGCGGGGAGGCTGCTCGCGAGATAGTACGGCGCTTCGAGCGCCCGGCTGACTCGGCCCGGATGCCGCGCGGCGAGCCACGCGACCGGGAGGGCGACGAGGATCGCCCCCAGCGCGCCGCCGCTCGCGAGGAGTACCGTCTGCGTGATCGCCGCCGGGAGCTCGGTGAGGGCGGAGGCATCCGCTGCGCCGAGCCAGCGCACGACGTTCGTGAGCGGTACCACCGTCGACGCGATGCCGAGCGCGACGAGCGCAGCCACGGCCACCGGTCGCGCGCGACCGAGACGCGCGAGCACGGGCGGATGCGGGCTGCCGGCGCCGACCCGGGCGTAGCGTGCGCGCCCGCGCGCGCCTGCTTCGACGACGAGCAGCACGAGGCAGAGCGCAGCCAGCACGACGCCGAGCGAGGCCGCCGACGGGCCGGCGAACGTCGACTGGTAGGCGACGACGATCGCCGTCGTGAACGTGTCGAAGCGGATGAACGCGAACGCGCCGTACTCGGCCAGGAGGTGCATCGCGACGATGAGGCCGCCGCCGAGGATCGCGAGCCGCAGCTGCGGCAGGATGACGCGTGCGAAGACGGCCCACGGGCCGAGCCCGAGCGACCGGGCCGACTCCTCGAGCGCCGGATCGAGGCCGCGGATCGTGGCGAGTGCTGGCAGGTACACGAGCGGGAAGTACGCGAGCGTCGAGACGAGCACGCCGCCCCAGAGGCCGTTGATCGAGGGGATGGCGCTCGCCCATCCGTAGCTCGACACGAACGCCGGGATGGCGAGCGGTGCGACGAGCAGCACCGAGAAGAATCGCCTCGCGGGCAGGTCGGTGCGTTCGACGAGCCACGCACCGCCGACCCCGAGGGCGATCGTGGCGGGCACGCCGATCACGAGCAGGAGCACCGTGTTCGTGAGCAGTTCGCCCACCCGCGGACGGAAGACGAGTGGCGCCAGTTCGTTCCAGCCGAGTCCGACGGCCGTCGCGACGACGTAGCCGACGGGAATGAGCATGGCGGCGGCGAACACGACGACGAGTGCGACGAGGGCGACCGACGGACGCGGGCCGGTGCCCGGTTCCGTCGGGCGCGCGCTGCCGGCCCGTTCCGCGATCGCCGCCGACGTCAGAGCAGTCCCGCGTTCGTCATGAGGTCGATGACCTCGGGGCCGTTGAGGGTCGACGGGTCGACGAGGGGCGCGTTCAGCGTGTCGAGGGCCGGGAGCGGCGCCTTGGCGGGGATGCCGCTCGAGACGGGGTACTCGAAGCTGTAGCCCTCACCGAGGATGGTCTGGCCCTGCTCGCCCGCGAGGAACGCGAGGAACTGCTGCGCCTCGTCCTGGTGGGCGCCCGCCTTCAGCACGCCGCCGCCCGACACGCTCACGAACGCGCCCGGGTCGCCGTTGCCGAAGTAGTGCAGCTTCGTGTTGGCGCTGTTCTCGCGCGTGCCGTCCTGGTCGCGATACCAGTAGTAGTGGTAGATCACGCCGCCGGGCACCTCGCCGGCGTTGACGGCCTTCATCGTCGCGATGTTGTTCTGATAGATCTCGGCGTTCTCGTGCATCCCGTCGAGCCAGGTCTGCGTCGCCTGGGTTCCGGTCAGCTCCAGCACGGCAGAGACGATGGCCTGGAAGTCGGCTCCGCCGGGGGCCGCGCCCCAGCGGCCCTTCCAGGACGGGTCGGCGAGCTCGGTGAGCGAGGTCGGCAGCTCCGACTCGTCGAGCAGCTCGGGGTTGTAGACGAAGACCGTCGATCGAGCGGCGATGCCGGTCCAGAGCCCGCTCGAGGGCCGGTACTGCTCGGGCACGAGGGCGAGCGTCGCCTCGTCGACCGGTGCGAAGAGCCCGGCGTTCTCGACGAGCGACATGGCCGGCGAGTTCTCGGTGAGGAACACGTCGGCCTGGGAGGCGTCGCCCTCGGCGACGAGCTGGTTCGCGAGCTCGCTGTCGGAGCCGTGGCGCAGCACGACCTCGATGCCCGTCTCCTCGGTGAACGCCTCGACCCACTCCTCGGTGAGCTGTTCGTGCTGGGCGTTGTAGACGACGAGCGCGTCCTCGGAGACCTCGGCTTCCCCTGCGGCGCCCTCGGCGCCGCCCGCGGCGCAGCCGCTCAGCACCACCGCGGCGAGGGCGATGGGGGCGATGGACAGGATGGTGCGGCGGCGTCTCATGGGGCACTCTCGGTGAGGCGGGCAGGGAAGGCTATCCTAACCCGCCGATGCTCCCGCGCCCACGGTGATGAAGCGACGTGACGCCGCGGGCGCTCCTCCCGCCTTGCCACGGATGATGCGCGGTCGGCCGATGAGGAGATCCCGCGGCGCTGGGCGGGATGTCGGATGCCGCCGGTCGGCGTGTCGGCGGAACTCTCCTCATGCGCCGACGCACGCCGGTGACGCCGGCGGGCGACGCGGCATCCGATCAGCCCGTCTTCGTCCAGTCGAGATTGATGACGTCGCCGATGTAGACGGTCTCCCCGAAATCGTGGATCTGCGGGTTCATGCGCAGAAGTTGCTGCTGCGGCAGCTCGAAGCGCTGCGCGATGTCGAAGAAGCTGTCGCCCTCGACGACCGTGTAGCTCGCGGGCACCCCGTTCCCGTCGAGTACGGGCGTGCCTGTCGCGCCCGGACGGCTTCCGGTGTCGTACGCGGGGCCCCACTCGATGACGGGCGCCGGGGCGTTCGGCACCGGCTCGGGCGCGGGCGGCGGGGGCGGGGG
>JAPSJT010000038.1 GCA_031178045.1 Agromyces sp. | reverse complement strand
TGCGGCATCCGAGCTTCGACACGGAGCGGTGGCGCTCGGTGCTCGAACGGCACGGCGTGGCCTCGGTCATCGCGGACACCGCCGGGCGGTACCCGCGCCTCGACTGGGCCACCGCGGACTTCGCGTACGCGCGTCTGCACGGCGAGGAGGAGCTCTACACCTCGGGCTACGACGAGGAGTCGCTGGCCCGCTGGGAGGCATGGGTGCGATCGCACCTCGCCGCCGGACGCGACGTGTTCGTGTACTTCGACAACGACGTCAAGGTGCGCGCCCCGTTCGACGCCATGGCGCTCATCGCGCGGCTCGAGCGCTGAGCTCCGCCCGGAGCGGCCGGGCTCAGCGCAGGCGACCGAGCGCTGCGGCCGCGTAGAACAATGCGGCCACCGTCTCGCCGTCGGTGATCTCGCCCCCGGCCACCATGCGCGTGACCTCTGTCCATGGAACGGCGCGAACCGCGCTGATGCCCTCTTCGGCCTGCGAGTGCGCGGCGTGCGCCGCTCGTCTCACGCCGGTCGCGAGGAACACGACCTCGGGGGCACGAGCGATGCCGTTGAGCGCGGTCATGCGCCCGATCTCCCGCCACTCGGATGCCTCGTGACCGGTCTCCTCGAGCAGTTCGCGCTTGGCCGCGACGAGGGGATGCTCGCCGTCGGTGCCGCCCGCCGGAACCTCGATCGACGTGCCGACGGTGTGCCGTTCGACCGTGACGAGCAGCACCTCGTCGTGCTCGGTCATCGCGACCACGAACACCGCCGTGTTGCGCAGTTCGACGACGCCGTAGATGCCCGGGTCTCCGTCGGGTCGCTGCACGGTGTCTTCGGTGACGGTGATCCACGGGTTCTCGTACACCGTGCGCCGTTCGCGGGTCGGCCAGGTCACAGCTTCTCGATGGGCGCGATCTTGATGAGGAGCTTCTTCTGCCCCGCCGTGTCGAAGTTGACGTGGGCGATGCGCTTCGTGCCCTCGCCCGTGACCTGCGTGACGCGCCCCTCGCCGAAGTCGACGTGCCGGATGCGGTCGCCCGCCTCGAGGGTGAGGTCGCCGTTGTCGCGCACGGTGCCCGTGACGCGATTCGCCCACTCCGCCTTCGGCGCGGCGCTCTTCGTGACGCTGAAGCGCTCGAGGTCGCGGTCGCGGGTGCCCCACGCACCGCCCGGCCGGCGGGCGTTGAGGGCGCGCGGCTGGGTGCCGCCTCGGGAGGTGGCCATGCCGGGCGACTGGCGCCAGTCGATGAGCCCCTCGGGGATCTCCTGCAGGTAGCGGCTGGGCATCGCGACGGCGACCTCGCCGAACTGCGCGCGGCTCATCGCGAGCGAGAGGAAGAGTCGCTTGCGCGCGCGGGTGATGCCGACGTAGAAGAGCCGACGCTCCTCGGCGGGGCCGCCCGGCTCGGATGCCGACATCTGGTGGGGCAGGAGCCCCTCCTCGAGCCCCGTGAGGAACACGGCGTGGTACTCGAGGCCCTTCGCGGTGTGGAGGGTCATCAGCGAGACCGTGCCGGATGCGTCGTCGAGCTCGTCGGCGGCCGCGACGAGCGAGACCTGGGTGAGGAAGTCGACGAGCGTCGCCTGCGGGTTCTCGCGGTCGAAGTCGCGCGTCTGTGCGACGAGCTCCTCGACGTTCTCGGCGCGGGTCTCGTCTTGCGGGTCGCGGCTGTTGCGCAGGGCGTCGATGAGGCCCGAGCGCTCGAGCAGGAACACGAGCACATCGGAGACCTTGGAGGCGCCCTCGTTGGTGCCGGCCGCGATGCCCGCCGCCGACGGCACGAGCATCGCGGCGGCCTCGTCGAGCACGTTCGCGAGCGTCGTGATCGCCGACGTGACCTTCGGGCCGAGCCCGAGCCCGTCGGCGGCGCGCATCGCCTGCCGGAACGAGAGCCCGTTCTGCTCGGCGAAGCTCGCGAGCGCCGTCTCGGTGGCGGGGCCGATGCCGCGCTTCGGCGTGTTCAGGATGCGCCGGAGGGCGAGCTCGTCGAGCGGGTTCGCGACCGCGATGAGGTAGGCCATCGCGTCTTTGATCTCGGCGCGCTCGTAGAACTTCGTACCGCCGACGACGCGGTACGGCAGGGCCGAGCGGACGAAGATCTCTTCAAGGGCTCGCGTCTGCGCGTTCGTGCGGTAGAAGACCGCGATGTCGCGGTACGCGACGCCGGCGCGGTGCAGCGACTCGATCTCGTCGGCGACGAACTGCGCCTCGTCGTGGGCGGTGTAGCCGGTGTAGCCGACGATCTGGTCGCCGTCGCCGTCGGCCGTCCAGAGCTTCTTCTCCTTGCGGTCGAAGTTGTTCGAGATGACGGCGTTGGCGGCGCTCAGGATGTTCTGGGTCGAGCGGTAGTTCTGCTCGAGCAGCACGACCTTCGCGCCCGGGAAGTCGCGCTCGAACTCGACGATGTTGCGGATGTCGGCGCCACGGAAGGCGTAGATCGACTGATCGGAGTCGCCGACGACGGTGAGGCTCGCGCCCGGGATGCCGCCCGCGGCATCCGTCACGCCCCTGACGTTCACGCCGTGCTGCTCCATCTCGACGACGCGGTCGCGCGGCACGGGCTGGGTGAACTCGCGGATGAGCGCGTACTGCGCGTGATTCGTGTCCTGGTACTCGTCGACGAGGATGTGCCGGAACCGCCGCTGGTAGAGCGATGCGACCTTCGGGAAGGCGCGGAACAGGTACACCGTCTCGCTGATGAGGTCGTCGAAGTCGAGCGCGCTCGCCTCTCGCAGCCGTCGCGTGTACTGCCGGAAGATCTCGAGGAACATGACCTCTTGCGGATCGTTCGTGTTCGCGTTGCGGGCGTAGCTCTCGACATCGGCGAGTTCGTTCTTCAGCTTCGAGATCTTCGCCTGTGCGCTCGCCGGGGTGAAGCCGAGCGTGTCGGCGTCGAGCTCTTTGATGATGCGCTTCAGGATGGTGCGCTGGTCGGCCGAGTCGTAGATCGTGAACGTCGACGACAGGCCGATCGCCTCGGCCTCACGACGAAGGATGCGCACGCACGCCGAGTGGAACGTCGAGATCCACATGCCGGATGCCGCTTCGCCGAGCAGGTTCTCGACGCGCTCGCGCATCTCGGCCGCGGCCTTGTTCGTGAACGTGATCGCGAGGATCTGGCTCGGCCACGCCTCGCGACTCTCGATGAGGCTCGCGATGCGGTGCGTGAGCACACGGGTCTTGCCCGAGCCTGCGCCCGCGACGATGAGCAGCGCCTGGCCGCGGTACTCGACCGCCTCGCGCTGTTCGGGGTTGAGCCCGTCGGTGAGGTGCGAGCCGGGGGCCGCGTGGGCACCGCCAGAGGTGGTCGCGGGCGCCTCGCGCCAGCCGGCCGGGTCGTCGGGGTCGAGGATCAGCGTCATGTCCCATCAAGTCTAGGCGCGGCATCCGACACCGCTCCCCCGCACGCCGGCGCCGGATCGGCGCGTCCTCCCCCCTAGACGAACGACGCCCGCGCGTCGATGCCGAGGTCGGGGTGGTCGACGAAGATGCCGTCGACGCCCGTGGCGATGACCTCGGAGAACTCGCCGAGCCAGTCGCCGAACGCCGAGCGCGCGGTGCCCCGTCGGTGGCGGGCCGAGAGGAAGCGGTTCTCGGGGCGGAGCGTCCAGGTGAAGACGAGCAGACCGGCCGAGTGCGCCGCGTCCACGAGCTCGGCGCCGCCGAGCGTCGGTGCACCGCCGTCCGCGATCCGCGCTGCACGCCGGGCCCTCGAGCGGCCGAGCAGTCTCGACTTGCCGACGCTCACGCCGGCGACGCGCCCCGCGAGGCCGAGCAGGCCCGCCTCGGTCATGAAGTCGTCGTAGCTCGGCGCAGCCGACCCCTCGGCGAGCGCGAGGTCGACCGGTGCGCCCGCGTCCTCGATGAGGAACACCCGATGCCCGCGGATGCCGCGGGCACCGAGCCGATCGAGCACGTCGAGCTCGAACGACTCCATGATCAGCCGCTCGTCGCCGCGCCCCCATCCCGCCTCGTCGAGCTCGGCGGCGAAGAGCTCGTCGAGCGGCAGGCCCTGGGCGGCGAAATGGCTCGCGTGCTTGAACTCCGCGACCATCCGCACGAGCCGGCGTTGTTCGTCGGCCGCCTCGTCGATGATGGCGAAGAGGTCGCGCAACCGGATGATCGGGAAGCGCCCGTCGAAGCTCGCGCTCGACTGCCGCAGCGCACCGAGCCGCTCGGTCGCCCGAAGGGTCGCGAGCTCGGCCCACGTGAAGTCCTCGGTGAACCATCCCGTCAGTGGCGTGCCGTCGACCTCGCGCGTCGTGCGTCTCGCGGCGAACTCGGGTCGCGAGGCGACATCCGTCGTGCCCGAGATCTCGTTCTCGTGTCGCAGCACGAGCACCCCGTCGCGGGTGGCGACGATGTCGGGTTCGACCGCGTCGGCGCCGAGGGCGAAGGCGAGCTCGTACGCCGATCGGGTGTGCTCGGGCCGGTAGCCCGGCGCGCCCCGGTGCCCGATCACGAGCGGGTGGGCGGCCGAGTCGCGAGGCATGCGATCAGCGTAGCCACGCGTCCCCGACGAGCCCGGGAATGCCGCGAGAACTCACGGCGTTCATGCGGGAGGAAGCACTAGATTGGGAGATGGCACGGATGCCGCATCCGGTTGCCTGTCCCCGTACCGACGACAGCCGAAAGCAGAGGAACCCAAAAATGGCTCTCGACAATCCCGCGTTCTCGCGGAATTCCGCCTTCTCGTCGCAGGGAGCCGTTGCCGCAGCGCAAGACATGTCGGCACAGCAGCTGCAGGAGATCTACAACCAGCCCGCGACGTTGCCCGACCGCGAGGTGATGTCGGTCGAGACCACGCTCCAGAAGTCCGTGGCGGCCTTCGGCCTGCTGCTCGTGGGCGCGGCGATCGGCTGGCTCACGGTCGACGCGGTGCCCTTCCTCTGGATCGGCGCCGGCCTCGTCGGTTTCGTGCTCGCCCTCGTCAACACCTTCAAGCGCGAGCCGTCGCCCGCGCTCATCCTCGCGTACGCCGCGATCGAAGGCGTCTTCGTCGGCGGCATCTCGGCGTTCTACGAGGCGCAGTTCCCCGGCGTCGTCGCGCCGGCCGTGATCGCGACGCTCGTCGTCGTGGGCGTCACGCTCGCCCTCTTCGCCTCGGGCAAGATCCGGGCCTCGGCGAAGGCCACGAAGATCTTCCTGATCGCGATGGTCGGCTATCTCGTGTTCTCGCTCGTGAACTTCGGGCTCATGATCTTCGGCGTGAACGATGACCCCTGGGGCCTGCGTTCGGCGGAGATCCTCGGCATCCCGCTCGGTGTCATCCTCGGCGTGTTCGTCGTCATCATGGCGGCGTACTCGCTCGTGCTCGACTTCGACTTCATCCAGAAGGGCGTGCGCAATCGCGCCCCCCGGAAGTACGAGTGGACCGGTGTCTTCGGCATCATGATCACGGTCATCTGGCTCTACCTCGAGATCCTCCGGATGCTCGCGATCGCCCAGTCGAGCGACTGACCCGCGACACCTCGATCGATCACAGGAACGGCCGCCCTCGGGCGGCCGTTCCGCATTCCGTCACCGCCCGCATTCCGTCACCGCGCGGTGACGATTCGCGTCGGGTCGCGCTCCTCGACACGCTGCAGGCGCGACACGACGGCGAGCACCCCGTCGCGGGCGGGCTGACCGCGCTCAGCGAGCGCGAGTCGCATGAGCGTCGCGGATGCCGCCGCCAGCCGGCGCGTCGGCCGCACGCGTTCGCGGTCGTACGCGACGAGCGCTTCGCGAGCCGGCGCGACGTTCAGGTGGTGCGCGAGCCGCACGGCATCGACGAGGGCCTCGCAGCCGCCTCGCCCGAGGTTCGGCGTCATCGCGTGGGCGGCGTCGCCGACGAGCACGAATCGGCCGCTCACGTACGTGGACAGGCGCGGCATCGCCCAGATGCGCTGCGCGAGCGTCGTGTCGGGCGCTGCCGAGCGCAGCACGTCACGGAGGGCCGGTGCGAGCTGCTCGGCGCCCCGCCGGACGCGCTCGAGGGCCGCGGCGACGTCGACGTCGCGGGGGCCGAGCTCGGAGCGGACCGACGCGTACCAATTGGTGCCGGCACGGTGCGGGCCCATGCCGTAGAGGCGGCCGCGCCCCCAGTACTCGCCGACGGCCTCGGCCGCCACCGGAACGGGAAGCACGCCGCGCACGGCGACATACGGCGTGAGCGAGGCATCCGCTCGCTTCCCCCAGACCGCACGACGCACGGCGCTGTGCACGCCGTCGGCGCCGACGACGACCTCGGCATCGGATGCCGCGCCGACTTCGTGCGTCTCCACGCGCGCATGCTCTCGACGCACGGTGCCTGGTACCGCCGCATCGAGGGCGCGAAGCAGATCGTGGCGCCCGACGAGCGGTGTCGGCGGCACGGGCATCGCGGCCCACAGCCGACCCGTGGCACTGCGCATCGGGAAGCGCTCGATCGACGGGCTCTGATCGGCGAGTCCGTCGAGCACGCCGAGCTGTTCGAGCGCTGCTCGCGCACCGGGCCAGATGGCGAGGCTCGTGTTCGCGTCGGGCATCTGCTCGCGCCGCTCGACGACGGTGACGTCATGCTGCTCGGGATCGAGTGCCGCCGCGAGGGCGAGTCCGGCGACCCCGCCGCCGATGATCCTGATGGAGGCCATGTCGCTCACGCTACTACATCTGTAGTCCGATGTCACTACTTCTGTAGTCATTCGCTACACTCGCGACATGGACGCCCTCGACGATCGCCGTGTCGACCGCCGCACGCGCATCGCCGACGCCGCCCTCGACGTCATCGCCGCCGCCGGCATGAAGGGACTCACGCACCGCGCAGTGGACGAGGCGGCGCAAGCCCCGGCAGGCACGACGTCCAACTACTTCCGCACGAGATCGGCCCTCATCGCGGCGGCGAGCGATCGCCTCGAGCAGCGCGACCTCGAGGTCTGGGCCGTCGATGCCGCGGCCCCGCCTGCGGCGGATCCCGATGCGCTCGCCGAACGACTCGCGCGCTACCTCTCGGTCTTCGCCGGTGAGCATGCCGCGCTCACGCGAGTGCGACTCGTGCTCTCACTCGATCAGCCCGACGCGGTCGTGGCCGGGCACGCGCGCTTCATGGCCGTCGGCCGGCGGATGGTCGAGGCCGCCGGCGTCGGCGACGCCGAACGACGGGCCCTCTGGCTCGCGGACTACTGCGACGGCGTGCTCCTGCATGAGATCACGGCGCGACACGGCACGACGTTCGACGTCGACGCGCACCGCCGCGCCATCCGCCGACTGCTCGACTGAACCGGTCGTGCGATGAGCGCCGACGCGGGGCCGACTACTCCCACTCGATCGTGCCCGGCGGCTTCGACGTGACATCGAGCACGACGCGGTTCACCTCGCGCACCTCGTTCGTGATGCGGTTCGAGATGCGGGCGAGCACGTCGTAGGGCAGCCGGGTCCAGTCGGCGGTCATCGCGTCTTCCGACGAGACCGGGCGCAGCACGATGGGGTGACCGTAGGTGCGGCCGTCGCCCTGCACGCCGACGGAGCGCACATCGGCGAGGAGCACGACCGGGCACTGCCAGATCTCCTGGTCGAGACCTGCGGCGCTGAGCTCGGCGCGCGCGATCGCGTCGGCCTCGCGCAGCACCTCCAGGCGGTCGCGCGTGACCTCGCCGACGATCCGGATGCCGAGGCCGGGACCGGGGAAGGGCTGGCGGCCGACGATCGCCTCGGGCAGGCCGAGCTCGCGGCCGATCGCACGCACCTCGTCTTTGAAGAGCGTGCGCAGCGGCTCGACGAGCTCGAACTGCAGGTCATCGGGAAGCCCGCCCACGTTGTGGTGGCTCTTGATGTTCGCCGTGCCGGTGCCGCCGCCCGACTCGACGACGTCGGGGTAGAGCGTGCCCTGCACGAGGAAGCGGATCGGCTCACCGTCGGCGGCGGCCTCGGCGACGAGTTCGCGCTCGGCCCGCTCGAACGCGCGGATGAACTCGCGGCCGATGATCTTGCGCTTCTCCTCGGGGTCGGTGACCCCGGCGAGCGCGTCGAGGAACGTGTCGACCGCGTCGACCGTCACGAGCCGGATGCCGGTGGCCGCGACGTAGTCCTCCTCGACCTGCCGGCGCTCCCCCTGCCGGAGCAGGCCGTGGTCGACGAACACGCAGACGAGTTGGTCGCCGACCGCCTCGTGCACGAGGGCCGCCGCGACGGCCGAGTCGACCCCGCCCGAGAGACCCGCGATGACCCGAGCCGAGCCGACCTGCGCGCGAATGCGCTCGACCTGCTCGGCGATGACGTTGCCGGGGTTCCAGTCGGCGGCGATGCCGGCCGCACGGTGCAGGAAGTTCTCGATGACCTGCTGGCCGAACTGCGAGTGCTTCACCTCGGGGTGCCACTGCACGCCGTAGAAGCCCTGTTCGTCGTTCGCGAAGGCCGCGACGGGCGTCGTCGCCGTCGACGCGAGCACCTCGAAGCCCTCGGGCGCTCGCGCGACCGAGTCGCCATGGCTCATCCAGACGGTCTGGGCCTGCGGCTGGCCGTTGAGCAGCGCGTTGCCGTCGTCGGTGCGCGCGGTGACGGCGGTCGCCCCGTACTCGCGGTGACCGGTGTGCGCGACCTCGCCGCCGAGTTGCTGCGCCATGATCTGGAATCCGTAGCAGATGCCGAGCGTCGGCACGCCGAGCTTCAGGATGCCCTCGTCGAGCGCCGGCGCGCCCTCTTCGTAGACCGACGACGGTCCGCCGGAGAGCACGATGCCGACCGGGTTCTTCGCCGCGATCTCCTCCGCGGTGATCGTGTGCGGCACGATCTCGGAGTAGACGGATGCCTCGCGCACGCGTCGCGCGATGAGCTGCGCGTACTGCGCGCCGAAGTCGACGACGAGGACCGGGCGCTGCTCGGTGGGCTGCTCGGGAACGGCGGCTTGGTCGGTCACTGCTGGGCCTCCACGGAGTCGAGGGCGGGGTCGGATGTCGCGGACTCGCGCCGGTCGAGGTACGAACGCACCTCGCGTCCGATGCGCGCCTCCAGGATGAACGAGAGGAACGGGACGACGCCGCCGAGGGCGATGACGATGAAGCGGGTGAACGGCCAGCGCATGAGGCTCCAGAGCCGGAAGTCGCTGAACAGGTACACCACGTAGAACCAGCCGTGCACGATGAGGATGCCGGTCGAGAGGTTGACCGCCGTGACCGTGTCGCCGGGCACGAACGCGAGGAAGCCCGCCGGACCGCCGAGTTCGAGCTCGAGCCCGAACGCGTACTTCATGAGCATCTCGGCGCAGAGGGCGAGCAGCAGCACACCGGTGATGACCGAGGCCACCTGGTAGAAACGGAGCGCCCCGCGAATGCGCGGCAGATCGGCGAGTTTCGGCTCGAGGGGCATGCGTCCAGTCTACGTGGCGCGCGACGGCGCGAGTCCCGCGGCATCCGGGCGCTACGAACCGTCGCGGAGCTCGCGCGGCACCACGAAGACGTCGACCAGCGCGCCGTTGCGCCACACCGTCATCTCGACCCGGCGGTCGATCGCATCTTCGACCATGAGCCGCTGGATCGACGTCGACGTCACCACGTCGTTGCCGTCGAGCGAGACCACGATGTCGCCGCGGTGCACGTCGGCGAGCTCGGCGGGGCTGTCGGGGGCCACCCCCGCGACCTGCAGACCGGTCGGTGAACCGATGCGCTCGGCCAGCTCGGGCGCGAGCTGCACCTTCGCGCCGACGATGCCGAGCCACGCACGTCGCACTCGGCCCGACCGCGTGAGGGTGCCGATGATGTCGCGCGTCGCTCGGTTGATCGGCACCGCCAGCCCGAGTCCGATGCCCGCGACCGCGGTGTTCACCCCGACCATCCGCCCCCGGCCGTCGGCGAGCACCCCGCCGCTGTTGCCGGGGTTGAGTGCGGCATCCGTCTGGATCACCTCGTCGATCACCCGCCCGGAGGCCGTCGGCAGCGATCTTCCGAGGCTCGAGACGATGCCGGCCGTGACGCTGCCCGCCAGTCCGAGCGGGTTGCCGAGTGCCACGACGAGCTGGCCCACGCGCAGTCCCGCGGCGTCACCGAGTTCGACGGGCGCGGGCACCGGGCCGCGCGCCCGCAGTACCGCCAGGTCGGAGAGCACGTCGCGCCCGATCACGTCGACCGCGACCGAGGTGCCATCCACGAACGTCGCCTCGGCCGACCGGGCGCCCGACACGACGTGCGCGCTCGTGAGCAGCACGCCGTCGGCCGACACGACGCTCGCACTCCCCGCGCCCTCGCCCCGGGGGGTTCGCACGGCGAGGCTCGCGACGCTCGGCAGCACGAGGCTCGCGACGCGCGTGACGACGGCCGAGTAGGCATCGAGGGGGTCGCTGACGTCCACACGTCGATCATGCGCCCCACCGGCGCCGCGACGGCCGGAGTTCGCCCCGGGCTGAACCCGCCGATCAGCCGGCGCTCTGCGACGCCGCGACCGCTTCGGCCTGCTCCGCCTCGTCGCGCTCGCGTTCGACCGCGTCGCGCACGAGCCGGTACCAGAGGAAGATGGCGAAGCCGGCGAACACGACCCACTCGACGGCGTAGAAGACGTTGAGCCAGTTGAGCTCGGCCTCGACCTCGGGCGGCGGCGACACGATCGTCTCGAGCCCGGCCGTCGGCTCGGCGGCCGTGACGTAGCCGAAGTACACGGGCCGGTCGTCGTAGTCGGCCCACACGTTGATGAGATGCGCGACGGCGACGGTCTGCATCGTGTGCGGGCCGGCGTCGTCGTCGGGAACGACGGGCGCCTCGCTCGGCAGGAAGCGGCCGACGAGCGTCACGGGCTGCGCACCGGAGCCGGCGAGCGACTCGTCGAAGCGATCGGCCGCGTCGCGTGCGGCGTCGGCGTCGGGCGCCCAGCCGAGCGCGACCGGGAGCCCGCCCGCTGCGGCATCCGTCACCTCGAGGTGGGCGACCACCCAATAGCCGGTCTCACCATCGTTCAGCCGGCCCTCGACGACGACGGTGTCGCCGGGTACGAAATCGCCGGCGACCTCGACCCGCTGCCCGGTCGCCGCCTGCTCGGTCGGGACGTCGGGCTGCGCCACGTCGGCGAACGGCCGCACCTCCTCGGTGGGCCGCTCCACCACGACCGCCTGCTCGACGGCTCGCTCGAGCTGCCACTGCCCGAGCAGGGCGAACCCGGCGGCGATCCCGAGGGCGGCGAGGAGCGCGAGCACCCAACGCGGGCGCAACATCATCTGGAGCATCAGGCCTCGGTGTCTCCGCCCAGGCCCGCGCCGAGACGGATCGCCCGGAACATCGCGTCGATGCCCTCGGTCGGGCCCACGGCCACGATCGTGTCGCCGGGATGCACGACGAAGTCGGGTGACGGCGCCGGGAGCGCGTGATCGTCGCGCACGACCGCCACGAGCACGACACCGGATGCCGCGGGCACCTCGCCGATCGGACGCCCGGCGATCGCGTCGCCGTCGTCGACGGTGACCCAGTCGATCGGCACGCCCGGCAGTTCGTCGAGCTCGGCGATCGACTCGACGATGCGAGTGCCGCCGAGAAGTTCGGCGACGGTGCGCGCCTCGTCTTCGTCGAGCCGCACGGTCGTCGCGTCGTCGTCGGTGTGCGAGCCCGCGGGGCGGCTCACGAGGTCGCTGGATCCGGTGCGATGCGCCACGACGGCCACCTCGGCTCCGTCGGCGGTCGTGATGGAGTGCAGCACGCCGACCCCGGGAAGGGTGACCCGGCGGACATCAACCATGGCGCGGACTCCTCGGTCTCGAGTGCGTCGCCCCAGTCTATCCGCGGGGTATCAGCGCACCCTCACGAGCTCGGCCGCAACCTGGCCGCACGAACGCCGTCCTCCTCGGGTGCCGCGCCCATCGCGAGCTCGGTGAGGTACTCGTCGTAGTCGCGGATGTAGTCGTCGGCCTGATACGGCAACGAGGCCAATACGAGCAGGACCGCGTTCTTGGTGTACGCGTACTGGGTCCCCCAGGTCATGCTCGGCATGTACAGCCCCACGTCGGGCCGGTCGAGCTGGAACTCCGACCGCACTCCCCCGGCGTCGACGATCGCCCGCACCGAACCGCGCAGGCAGACGAGCACCTGTTCGCACCGCCGGTGGGCGTGCTCGCCGCGCACCTCGATGGACGGCACGTCGTAGACCACGAAGAACCGTGCCGGGACGAACGGCAGCTCTCCGGCGACCTGGCCGGCGACGAGCGAGCCGCGCATGTCGGTCGCGGAGGTCAACTCGAGGAGCCTCGCCCCGCTCGACTCGGTCTGCGGCAGGAGCGGCTTGACGGGCGCGAGCGTCGCGATCGGACCGGTGTTCACGACCGTCGTGCTGGCATAGCCGTGCACACGCGCCGGGTTCCCGACGACGATGGCGTTCGTCGGCACGTCACGCGTCACGACGGCTCCCGCCCCCACCATCGCGTTCGCACCGACCACGAGGCCCGGCAGGATGGTGGCGTTCGCGCCGATCGAGGCGCCGTGTCGCACGACGGTCCGTGCGTAGCGCTCGGGGTGCACCCGGCTCCGGGGGAAGGGGTCGTTCGTGAAGGTGGCGTTGGGCCCCACGAAGACGTCGTCCTCGAGCGTCACGCCATCCCACAGCTGCACTCCGCACTTGACGGTGACGCGATCGCCGATCACGACGTCGTCCTCGACGAAGACTCCGTCGCAGAGGTTGCAGTCGCGGCCGACTCGAGCGCCGGGCAGGACGTGCGCGAAGGCCCAGACACGGGTCCCGTCGCCGACGTGCTCGGACTCGCAGAGCGCAGCCGGGTGGATCATTGCGGGCATGGGGTGCTCCTCACGGATTCGGGTTCGGGTTCTGCAGGGAAGATGAAGTGTCCGGCGACGTAGGTCAGCGGAGTCGTGACGGCGATGATCGCGAGGCTCGCGACGATGAGCGAGAGCAGATCGGCCGGAGCGAGGAGCTCGACGATGACCCGGCCGATGACGTAGACGACGAGGTAGACCGCGGCGAAGAGCACGACCCGCCACGGTCGACCGCGCGACCGGAAGACGAACCGGCTCGTGCCGAGGCTCACCCACACGAGGCCGACGAGGAAGGCGATCGTGTACGCGGCCTCCGGCGGGATCAGGAGGCCGAGGACGACGAAGATCGAGTACGTCACTGCGGTGTTGGCGAGTCCGACGAGGAGGAAGCGGCCACCACGCCGCCAGTGGTCGGGGCGATCAGGGCGTGTAGGACTCACGGGACATCACGACCGCGTTCGGTCGCCCCTTCGTGTTCTCGTACGCGCGCCAGACGTACATGCCGACGATGCCCAGCGAGAGCAGGATCGCCCCGGTCGAGAGCAGGAGCGCGAGCATGAGCGCGGTGTAGCCCTCCACCGGGATGGCGGAGTTCAGCCATGCCACGAAGACGACGATCGCTGCGATCGTGGCACCGACGATGCCGACGGTTCCCACGGACATGATCACCGCGATCGGAAGCGCAGTGAAGGCGAAGACACTGTCGAGGAGATAGGCGAATCGCTTCCGGAACGTCCAGGCGCTCCGTCCGTGGGCCCGCGCGACGCGCGCGTACGGCACCTCGGCGCGGCGGTAGCCGAGCCAGTAGAGCAGTCCGATGAGGCTCGAGTGCGCCTCGCCGAGCTCGCCGAACCTCGCCGCGACGTCGGCAGTGCACGCGAAGACATCGACTCCGCCCTTCGGCATCTGCGGCTGGACCAGGCGTCGATAGGTTCCCCAGTAGGTGCGGGAGAGCGCCCTCGTCATGCGCGGATCGTCGCGTGAGGTGCGCGTGCCGACGACCACGTCGAAGCGGCCCGTGGCGAGCACCGCGAAGAACTCCCGGATGAGCTCGATCGGCTCCTGCAGGTCGGCGGCCATCGCAGCGATGTAGTGCCCGCGTGCGGCGAGGAATCCGGTGCGGATGGCGGCGAAGGCCCCGAAGTTGCGCGAGTGGGCGATCAGCTGCGACTGGAAGGGCGCATTCGGAAGCGCCCGGCGCAACGCGGCGAGCGAGTCGTCGGGCGATCCGTCGACGACGAAGACCGCCTCGAGCCCTCCGTCCAGTTCGCCGGAGATCCACGTGAGGGCGGCGATGAGATCGTCGATGCCGTCCTGGTTGCGGTACACCGGCACGACGATGGAGCACAGGAGATCGGTGGAGGCGGTGGCGGCCGGCCGCAGGCCGAGATCGAGCTCGGTCACGGCAGCTCTCCGATCCGGTCGCCGATCAGCTCGATCTCGGCCTCGGTGAGCTCGGGGAAGAGCGGGATGGAGAGGACCCGTTCGGATGCCCGCTCCGTGACGGGCAGCGCCGCGCTCTGCGCCGGCGCGACGGGCTGCCGATGGTCCGGCACCGGGTAGTGGACGTCGGTCGCGATGCCCGCGGCGGACAAGTGGCCGATCGCCCCATCGCGGTCGTCGGTCTCGAGCACCGCGAGGTGCGCCGTGAAGCCCGGATGGGCGGCATTGACGAGGCGGGTGTCGTGGCCGTCGAGCGCGCGCTCATAGCGTCGATGGATGTCGCGTCGCCGCTCGTTCATCGTCTCGAGGCGTGGGAGGCGCGTCCGCACGACCGCCGCCTGCATCTCGTCCATTCGCGAGTTGCGACCGCCGTCGATGCTCACCCGGTATTTCGGCGACCATCCGTACTGGCGCAGCGATCGCACGGTCCGGGCGACCTCCCCGTCGCGGCTCAGCACCGCGCCGCCGTCGCCGAGGGCCCCGAGGTTCTTGGTCGGATAGAAGCTCAGCGCCGCGGCGTGGCCGAACGAACCGACCGGGGCGCCCGCGTGCCGTGCCCCGAGCGCCTGGGCGCAGTCCTCGATGACGAGCACCCCGGCCCGTTCGGCCCAATCCATGATCTCCGTCATGTCGGCGGCCGCTCCGTAGAGGTGGGTGACGACGGCGATCTTCGGAGCGACGTCCATGCGAGCCCAGGCGGAGGCGAGGGTTCGGGCCGTGAGGAGCAGGGTCTCGGGGTCCACGTCGGCGTAGACGGGCACCGCGCCGAGTTGCCGGGCGGCGATCGAGGAGTAGCCCCCGGCGTTGGCGGCGGTCAGGACACGGGTACCCGGCGCCGCACCGAGTGCCTGCATGGCGAGCTGGAGCGCGTCGGTGCCGCTCGCGACGAGGACGGCATCGCTCGTGCCGACCTCGGCGGCGAGCTCCTCCTCGAGCGCGGCGTTCTCCGGACCGAGGGCGTACCAGCCGCGGTCGAGCACACGCCCGATCGCCGCGTCGATCTCGCGCCGCTCCGCGGAGGTGCCGCGGGCGAGGTCGTTGAAGGGCACGCGCCCCGTGGCGCTCATCCGACCCCCGTCCGGGTCGCCTGGCGGCCCCTGCGCAGCAGGAGCGCGGTCGTCATGGTGGACACCGCGCACAGCACCGCGCCCGCGGCGAAGAGCAGCCAGCCCGACTCGCGGCCCGGCGTGCGGTACTCGATCGACAACCGGTAGTCGCCAGACGGCAGTGCCATCTGCACGAGGCCTTCGGGCGAGGACTCCACGCGGAGGGCGGTGCACTCGTCGTCGCACGCCCGGGCGCTCCATCCCGGGTAGTACGCCTCGTTCAGCACGGCCGTGAGCGGCCTCGGAGCCGAGACCGAGAACGCGGAGGCGCCCGGCCGATAGCCATCGGCCGTCGCCTCGGCCGGCCCGCAGTCAGCCCCGTCGCGCCCGCAGTCGCCGAGCGTCGACGGGTCGAGCGACCGGTCGCCGCCCGACGCGAGGCGCCCCGACGCGGCGAGGAAGTCCATGACGTCGCGGGACCCGTCCGCCGCCGGGTCCAGCGCATCCGAGAGCACCCCGATCGTGGCCGTCGAGCGGAGGTTGACGTTCCCGCCGACGGCGAGCGTGTTCGCGTACGCCGCGCTGTTCCACGTGCGCGAGCCGAGCTCTTCCTCGGTCCACTCCGAGCCGGGCGTTTCGCGTTCGGGACGTCGCTCGGCGGGATCGTCCCTCGCCGAGGCGATGAGCTCGTCGACGGTGCTCCCGTAGCGGTGCCGCTCGCTGGCCACGCGCCAGGTCTGCCAGGTCTCGGCCGTGATCGCGGCCCACATCAGGCCCGAGACGGCCGTGAGCGCGATCGCGGCCGCGACCGTGCGGATCCGCGGTCGACTGCGACGACGCACCGCGACGACCACCCCCGCGAGAACGAGTGCGGCGAGCGCGAGCGGAGGCAGCCAATCGAGGGTCGAGAACGGGCCGAGCAACCCGATGATCGCGAGACCCGCGAGCAGTGCGATGGCCGCGGTGAGCCCGGCACGGGGAAGTCGACCGGTCGCGACCGCACGGGTGACGGCGTAGGCGCCGCCGATCCCCAGCAGCAGGATCCCGAGGACGAGGAACGGCTTGAAGTCGCTCATCGAGAACCGGCTCAACGACATCCCCGGGAGGCGTTGCACCGCTTCGAACCACGGGAGGAACGGCATCCCGAGGCAGAATGCCGGCACGAGGATGGCCGCCCCCGCGACCGTGAACCTGCTCCCCCGGCGGGCGAAGCAGGCGAGCACCATCACGGTCGCCGGCACGAAGAACGATCGCATGGAGATGTCGTTCGGCAACTCCGGCGAACCGTATCCGAAGGCCACCGTCCCGATCATCCAGGGTGAGAACTGGGAGGCGTCGGGCATCGTCGAGGTCGTCGTGGACTGCAGCAGGAACGGCAGGAGCCGCGGACCCGAGAGGAGCCCGGCTCCGGCGGCACTCACCACGATGCCCACGACGGAGAGCGTGACCCGGCGTCGCCAGATGAAGAACGCCGCACCGGCCCAGAACGGCAGCACGTACACGGCGGCGATGAGCATGCCGGGGTAGACGCCGGTCACCGCCTGCCAGAGCAGGACCGTCGCCGCGGGAATCGCCCACCAGCGGCGCCACGGCCAGAGCGGTGAGACGATCAGCAGCAGCCACGGCAGCCAGGCGTAGCCGCGGACGATGTCGACGTGCTCCGCGTTGCTGTAGACACCGACGGCGAAGAACCAGGCCGTGGCCGCGAGCAGCGCCGGGGGGAACGAGCCTCCCATTCGGCGGATCAGCAGGTACGCGCCGACCGCGCCGAAGGCGACGTGCAGGGCCTGGACGACCGCTGCGGAGTGGAGCGTGAACGGTCCGAAGGCCGCCGCGATGCCCACCGGCAGGTACCACGCGCTGTTCTGCAGCACCGCCGCCGCCGGATAGCCCGCCCAGAGGTTGGGAATCCAGTCCACCGGATCGAAGAACCCGCCACGCGACCACCAGACGTAGGCGTCGGTGTTGTAGCTGCCGAAGAAGTCCCACGGGGGCACGCTGAGGCCCGCGAGATAGAGTCCGAACGTGACGGCCTCGAGGGTCGCGATGACGGCGGCCAGCACGAGCGCGCGACGAATCCGGATTCGGCGGATGGCGCGTGCGACGTCACCTTCGGGCGCGTCCGGCGCAATCCCCTCGAGGGGATCCGCGAGGATCAGGCGCGGTTCCATCTCCCGCATCCCGGCAGGAAGGGAGGGGACGGCGGGCACGCGAGCGCCCGTATCAGCTTGGCTCGCATCGTCACTCCGATACGGGATCGCAATTCGGGTCTGAGGCTACGGCTCAGGGAGCAGCCTCAGCATACTGCCCGAACTGAGGAAACCTCATCCCCCAAGCGGGGGCGGCGGCGTCAGTCGACCTTCACGATGTCGGGTGCCTCGAGGCGCACCCGATCGGCGGACTCGTCGTCGGGCTGCTCCTGGGAGGCCCGCTCCGCGGCCACCCGCTGCAGGTAGCGCTCGACCTCGAGTTGCTCGCGCGCCTCGTCCCAGCCGAGCACGCCCGCCATCAGGCGCGCGGCGACCGGCGCCGCGGAGACACCGCGATCCCAGGCCTCGATCGAGATGCGGGTGCGGCGGGCCAGCACGTCGTCGAGGTGCAGCGCTCCCTCATGGGAGGCCGCGTAGACCACCTCGGCACCGAGATAGTCGTCGGCCCCGGGCAGCGGCTCGCCGAGTGCCGAGTCGGCGCGGATGAGGTCGAGCAGCTCGTCGGTCATCGTGCCGTACCGGTTCAGCAGGTGCTCGATGCGCACCTTGTGCACGCCGAACGCCTTCGCGATCTTCCCGCGCTTGTTCCAGGCCGCCTGATAGCCCTCGGCCCCGAGCAGCGGGATGTCCTGCGTCGTCGACGGCGGGACCCGCCCATCGAGCGCGTCGGCCGCGGCATCGATCGCGTCCTTCGCCATGACGCGGTAGGTCGTCCACTTGCCGCCGGCGACGACCACGAGGCCCGGCACGGTGTGGGCGACGATGTGCTCGCGCGAGAGCTTCGACGTCTGGTCGCTCTCACCGGCGAGCAGGGGGCGCAACCCGGCGTACACGCCCTCGACGTCTTCGCGCGTGAGCGGCACGGCGAGCACGGCGTTCACGTGCTCGAGCAGATAGTCGATGTCGGCCGCCGTCGCCGCCGGATGCGCCTTGTCGAGGTTCCAGTCGGTGTCGGTCGTGCCGATGAGCCAATGGCGGCCCCAGGGGATCACGAAGAGCACGC